>NZ_JBMMKS010000015.1:0-117915 GCF_058630515.1 Vibrio sp. HM8-C | reverse complement strand
CGGAAAGCACACAGAGGTTGAGTGAAATACCCATTCTCACTGTTTGTTCTGAAGTAAATAGTCTGCTCCTTCTAGCACACCACCCCAATTAGGTCACTCCTTAATAGAGTCCTTCACTTCAATACTGTTATGTCAGTTGTTACTTGTTCAATCTATTCACTTAAAGACAAGGTTTCCCAAATGGAAGGTATAAACAATGAGTAATGGCAGCCTTTAGCTATAGGCATTTTCTCTATTCAGTCATAGGTTACTGTCTAGGGCTTATCTCTTATCGATTTATCACAATTTTCAAGACTAATAGGAATGCATTCAATCCGAAGACTCTATCTATTTTGTTACTGTGATTTGCTGGATGTTGGCTACTGAAGATTAACGCTTTACTTATCGGATCTGTATCCTGATACCAATAATCTGCCGATCTATTGCCACTTTGGGAACAATGTCAGGCGTTCTGGAATGTTAAAAAGAAGAGAGTGGATAGGATAAATATGAAGGTAAGTTTTATATCGGGAAATGACGTTCTGATGGAAATAAAAAAGCAGCAACCGGAGGTTACTGCTCTTCAAGAAAATAATGTTTAGATATTTTGCTGCTGGCTTTGCTGTACGTTACTTTGCTCTGCAGTCTGTTCCTGTTCTTCCAATTCTTTTTCTTTAAGTTTGGCCTTGTCAATCATCGGTGTGATTGTCGAACCTTGCACTAAGATAGAGAACACTACTACAGCGTAGGTCATTACCAGAATTAGCTCTTTTACGTCGATAAGCTTATCTGGGATAACCATCATTCCTGATGGAATGGATAGTGCCATCGCTAATGCTAGACCACCACGCAATCCACCCCAAGTTAAGATCTTAATCGACCAAGGGTTGTATGTGCGATAACGCTTAAAGCCTAAGTAAGAAATGAATACGCTACTGAACCGTGCTGCAAGTACTAGCGGGATCGCGAAAGACATTAAGATCCAGTCTTCTTTGTGGAATTCGAAAAGGAGCATCGACATACCGATCAAAAGGAAAAGTAAGCCATTTAAGAATTCATCTACCAACTCCCAAAAGTGATCGAGATGTTCTTCACTCTCTTTAGAAAAGCCAATAAAGCGAGTCCAGTTACCAATCATAATACCTGATACCACCATGGCTAATGGGCCTGAAACATGGATAACGTCCGCAAACACATAACCGGCAGTCGGTACACCGATAGTCAGTAACAGTTCCATGGAGTGGTCGTTGGTTGCACTGATCAAGTAGTGGAATAGCAAGCCCAATAGGAAGCCATAAATAATGCCGCCAATCGCTTCTTGAGCAAATAATGCAGCTACACTTCCTACAGTTGGAGCTTCTTTACCGAATGCAATAGTAAAGATGGTTACGAAGATAACTAGACCGAAACCATCGTTGAATAGAGACTCGCCTTCAATTTGGGTAGAAATACGTTTAGGCGCATTCATCTTTTTAACAATCGCTAATACTGCTATCGGGTCGGTTGGAGAAATCAGAGCGCCAAATAGTAAGCAGTAGACAAGATCGAGATGGATGCCTGTGAAGTAACAGAATCCATATAAGCCGAAACCTATAAAGAAGGTTGAAAACAAAGTAGCGCCGAGTGCAAGGACCGTAATTTCCCATTTTTGATCTTTTAAGTGGGGGAGTTTGATACCAAGACCACCTGCAAATAAAAGGAAACCTAAAATACCTTTTAACAAAAAGTTTTCAAAGTTGATGCTGGTAACTGTTTCTGTTGCGATTTGAGTGAGATGGAACCAGTCATTTTGACCAGCAATAAGGATAAGTAGTGAGAGCACCATAGAACCAGCTGTAATGGCTATCGTGGTTTGCATTTTCACTATCTTGCTGTTTAAAAAAGCAATCATCATTGCTGCAGCAGATAGAAAGCACAGAGTGTAGTAGACCGACATTTTCTTCTTCAAATGTAACTAAATGTGAGCGAAATTGTCCTTTGATGCTGAACAAATAGCAAACACTTTTTACCTATAGATTTATCAAAATTTTAACGTGCGCATTTATCGTAATTAGATGTTTTAGACGTCTAGATTTCTAATCAATGTGTGATAGGATGTCGAACAAGCAAAAAAGGAATAATGAGGCTGTACTGTGGGTAGTAATCTAAAGCACCAGATCGAAGCGCAATTGAAGCAACGTATCATGTTGATCGATGGTGGTATGGGAACCATGATCCAAGAGCACAAGTTGCAAGAGGAAGATTATCGTGGCGAACGCTTTTCGGATTGGCACTGCGATCTAAAAGGAAACAATGATCTTCTCGTTCTGACTCAGCCTCAATTGATTAGAGGTATTCACGCTGCTTATTTGGAAGCTGGTGCTGATATCCTTGAAACCAACACCTTCAACGCCACGACAATTGCGATGGCTGACTATGATATGCAGTCTCTCAGCGAAGAAATTAACTTTGCAGCAGCCAAGCTTGCTCGTGAAGTCGCTGATGAATGGACGGCAAAAACGCCGAATAAGCCACGATATGTTGCAGGTGTTTTAGGTCCGACTAACCGTACTTGTTCCATTTCTCCTGATGTTAACGACCCTGGTTATCGCAACATCGAATTCGATCAGTTAGTGACGGCTTATTCTGAATCTACACGTGCGCTAATAAAAGGCGGCTGTGACCTGATTCTGATTGAAACTATTTTTGATACCTTGAACGCGAAAGCGTGTGCTTTTGCTGTTGATGCAGTGTTCGAAGAGCTTGGTATTCAATTACCTGTCATGATCTCCGGTACGATTACCGATGCATCTGGTCGTACTCTTTCTGGTCAAACAACCGAAGCATTCTATAACTCTTTACGTCATGTTCGTCCTATCTCATTTGGCTTGAACTGTGCTTTAGGCCCAGACGAGCTGCGTCAATATGTCGAAGAGCTTTCTCGCATTTCAGAATGCTATGTATCTGCGCACCCGAATGCGGGTTTGCCGAACGCATTTGGTGAATATGACCTGTCACCAGAGGATATGGCTGAGCATATTGGTGAATGGGCTCAGGCAGGTTTCCTCAACTTGGTTGGTGGCTGTTGTGGTACGACACCTGCTCATATCGCTGCGATGGCTAAAGTGGTTGAGGGTGTTACGCCGCGCGAGATTCCTGAGATTAGCGTTGAATGTCGACTCTCTGGCCTAGAGCCATTGAGCATTGCCGCTGATACTCTATTCGTTAACGTTGGTGAACGTACCAACGTTACCGGCTCCGCTCGCTTCAAGCGTCTCATCAAAGAAGAATTGTACGATGAGGCTTTAGACGTTGCCCGTGAGCAAGTTGAGAATGGCGCTCAAATCATCGATATCAACATGGATGAAGGTATGTTGGATGCGATGGCTTGTATGGAGCGATTCCTCAAGCTGTGTGCATCAGAGCCTGAAATCTCGAAAGTGCCAATCATGGTTGACTCTTCGAAATGGGAAGTTATCGAAGCGGGTCTGAAATGTATTCAAGGTAAGGGCATCGTAAACTCTATCTCGCTAAAAGAAGGCGAGGAAAAGTTTATTCATCAGGCGAAACTGATTCGTCGTTACGGTGCAGCCGTTATCGTAATGGCGTTTGACGAAGTTGGTCAGGCAGACACTCGTGAACGTAAAATTGAAATCTGTCGCCGCGCTTACAATATTCTTGTTGAGCAAGTAGGTTTCCCTGCGGAAGACATTATTTTTGACCCGAATATCTTTGCCGTTGCAACTGGTATTGATGAACACAATAACTACGCGCTTGATTTCATCAATGCAGTAGCAGACATCAAACGTGAGCTTCCTCATGCGATGATTTCTGGTGGTGTATCTAACGTTTCTTTCTCTTTCCGCGGTAACAACTACGTGCGTGAAGCGATTCATGCTGTGTTCCTATACCACTGTTTCAAGAATGGTATGGATATGGGTATCGTTAATGCTGGCCAGCTTGAGATATACGACAACGTTCCAGAGAAACTGCGAAATGCGGTTGAAGACGTTATTCTCAACCGTGACAACGGTGCAACAGAGCGTCTGCTTGAGATAGCAGAAGAATACCGTGAAAACGCAGTAGGCAAAGAAGAAGACGCATCTCTACTTGAGTGGCGTACTTGGCCGGTTGAAAAGCGTTTAGAGCACGCACTGGTTAAAGGTATTACTGAATTTATCGTTGAAGATACTGAAGAAGCCCGCTCTAAGGCATCGAAGCCACTTGAAGTTATCGAAGGTCCATTAATGGACGGTATGAACGTGGTGGGTGACCTGTTTGGCGAGGGCAAAATGTTCCTGCCGCAAGTAGTGAAATCGGCTCGCGTAATGAAGCAGGCGGTTGCTTACTTAGAGCCTTACATTAACGCGATGAAGCAGTCTGGCTCTTCAAACGGCAAAATTCTACTCGCGACAGTGAAAGGCGATGTTCACGATATCGGCAAGAACATTGTTGGTGTTGTACTGCAATGTAACAACTACGAGATCATCGACCTTGGCGTGATGGTGCCGTGTGAGACCATTCTTAAAGTCGCACGGGAACAGAAGGTGGACATTATCGGTCTTTCCGGTTTGATTACTCCATCTCTGGATGAAATGGTGCACGTTGCTAAAGAGATGGAACGCCAAGGCTTTGATTTGCCGCTGCTGATCGGCGGCGCAACAACCTCTAAAGCGCATACGGCTGTGAAGATTGAGCAGAACTATCACCAACCTGTGGTGTATGTGAACAACGCATCGCGCGCCGTTGGTGTGTGTTCAGCATTGCTCTCTGATGAGCGTCGTTCAGAATTCGTAGAGCGTCTAAATCTGGATTACGAAAGAACCCGTGAACAACATGCTCGTAAAAAACCGAAGAGCCGTCCTGTAACTCTGGAGCAAGCGCGTGCTAATAAAGCTGCAATTGATTGGCAGACTTATACGCCACCTGCACCAGTTAAACCGGGTATTCATGTATTCAAAGACTTTGATGTTTCTGTGCTACGTCAGTACATCGACTGGACGCCATTCTTCATGACTTGGTCACTGTCTGGCAAGTTCCCAGCGATTCTCGATCACGAGTTGGTCGGGGAAGAAGCTCGCAAGCTGTACAAAGATGCCAATGATTGGTTAGACCGTATTGAGCAAGAAGGTCTGATGAAGGCTAATGGTATTTGCGGTTTGTTCCCAGCAGCGAGCATTGATGATGATATTGAAGTGTATGCGGATGAATCGCGTCAACAAGTGATAAAAGTGCTGCACAACCTTCGTCAGCAGACTGAGAAGCCAAAAGGTGCTAACTATTGTTTGTCTGATTTTGTTGCCTCAAAGCATAGTGGTAAACAAGACTGGGTAGGTATGTTTGCTGTTACTGGTGGTATTGGCGAGCGAGCGCTGGCGGATGACTTCAAAGCCAAAGGTGACGACTACAATGCGATCATGGTGCAAGCGGTTGCCGACCGTTTAGCAGAAGCTTTTGCTGAATATCTACACATGAAAGTACGTACTGAGATATGGGGTTATGCACCTGATGAGAATCTCAGCAACGAAGATTTGATTCGTGAAAAGTATCAGGGTATTCGTCCAGCACCGGGTTATGCGGCTTGTCCTGAACATACGGAAAAAGGCGCTATTTGGGAGCTGCTAGGCGTACAAGAACAGATTGGTATGGAACTGACAACCAGTTACGCAATGATGCCCGGCGCATCTGTTTCCGGTTGGTATTTCTCGCACCCTGACTCACGCTATTTTGCTGTAGCACAGATTCAAGATGATCAGGTTCAGAGTTATTCCGAGCGCAAAGGTTGGGACAGTGTTGAAGCCGAAAAATGGCTAGGTCCTAACATCAACGGTTAGAATCACCAACTCTATAAATGAAAAAGGTCACCACTTGGTGACCTTTCTTTTACTTGACGATCTATCTGATTATCGATTCTCGAACAGATCCAAATGCAGCTTCTGAATTACCGCTTTAGATTCATGAGCATCAACAAGGAAGCAAAGGTTATGGTCACTTGCTCCGTAGCAAATCATACGTAGGTTAAAGTCGCCTAATGTGCTGAACACTTCTTTCGCATAACCTTTTGTCTCCATGTGGTTACCAATCAAGGCAACAAGACATAGGTTATGTTCCACTTCTACCGTACACAGCTCTTGTAGTTCTTCTCTTGCTTCTTGTGGTAGCTCTGGTGCGCCACCTGAAGTGTCTGTCTTATCTAGAGTCAGTGACACACTGATTTCAGAGGTCGTGATAAGGTCAACAGAGATTTTGTATTTCGCTAGAATTTCGAACACTTTTGCCAAGAAGCCATAAGCATGGAACATTTTCGCACTGCGCAGTGTCACCATTGTTTGGTTGCAACGTAGAGCCAGTGCGCGGAACTGTGGCGAGTTCTCCACTTGTTGACGAATCCACGTGCCACCTTTTTCTGGCTCTTTAGATGAACCGACAAACACTGGGATTTCATGGCGTAGTGCTGGTACTAGAGTCGAAGGGTGCAGAATTTTTGCCCCAAAGTTAGCCATTTCAGAGGCTTCACTAAAGCTTATCTCTGGAATTGGCGCAGCTTTTGGCGCTATGCGTGGGTCTGTTGTGTAGATCCCAGGTACGTCTGTCCAAATCTCTAAGCCAGAAGCTTTTACTGATTCAGCAATCAGAGCAGCAGAGTAATCACTGCCACCGCGACCAAGTGTTGTGGTATTACCTTGCTCATCAGAGCCGATGAAACCTTGAGTAACCACCACATATTCAGCACAAAGTGGAGCAAGCTTCTCTTGTGCCAGTTTAGCGATTTCTTCAACTTGTGGCTCTGCGCGACCGTAGTTATTGTCCGTTCTTAATACTTCGCGAATATCGAAACGAATAGTATTTACGCCGCGCTCACGCATTAATTGAGTCAGAATATAGGTCGACATCAATTCGCCGCAAGCAACAAGATGATCGGTTAATTTCTTACTTGATTGGAAAGAGGCAGCTTCAGCAGCGCTTGCGATGCTATCAAGCATCGAATGTACTTCTTTTTCTACTTTGGTTGGATCTGCTAATTGGTCGATAATCGCATCATGGATATCAGCCAATTGCTTCATAATGTTAAGTCTTTGCTCAGCATCTTGAACACCATTAGCAAGCTCAACAAGTAAGTTCGTTACGCCAGAGCATGCACTGCTGACGACTAATCGTGTTTGTGGATTATTTTCAATAATTGCAGAGCAACGGCTCATTGCTTCAAAATTTGCAACACTTGTTCCACCAAACTTGGCGACATTGAATGCGCTCACTACATTTCTCCCGGACTTCCTAGAAATAAAAAAGGGTTGGTAATCCAACTTCCAATGTTTTGAAGAGAGTTTCTTAGAGCAAAAAAGAGGTGTAACAACAGGCAGGTTGTATAAAATTCCTCAGAAGCTCTTCATCAGCATAGCACTGATGACAGTTGAAGGGATTCAACCCTTACAACCGATAAGCCAAAGCCACAACTTAGACTCATCTCGGCACTACTCCCCCTGAATGTTTTGTTTTGGAGTTGAGGCTCCACAAAACATCTGCCTGGGCAGTGCTCCTCTTCTGCCATACTCTCACTGCTGATTGCAGCTTGTTAGAGTACAGATAGCTCACTCATTGAACGGTTTTGTGAAACTGATGTCAATTGTAAATTTGTGATAAGTGAAAATAAATGTGTCGAAAGAGTCAGGCAGCATAGACCTCTGTCGAATTGTCGATGTTTAGATTCTGCCGTACTCTATATTTTCGTCTGTGAACGCTTATCTACTAATAAAATTGGGAGCACCTATGACTATACAAAGCTTCATTCCTCCACATAGAATTTTGATGGGACCTGGACCATCAGATATCTCTCCTCAAGTTCTTCAGGCGCTAAGCCGCCCAACTGTAGGGCACTTGGATCCACTATTCGTTGCAATGATGGACGAGCTGAAGGTGCTTTTGAAATATGCCTTCCAAACTGAAAACGAGTTTACTATCGCGGTTTCAGCTCCTGGTAGCGCTGGGATGGAAGCGTGTTTTGTAAACTTAGTTGAACCCGGTGATAAGGTTATCGTTTGTCGAAATGGTGTTTTCGGTGAACGTATGCGTGAGAACGTGGTTCGCTGTGGTGGTATCGCGATTACGGTAGAAGATGAGTGGGGAACTCCTGTTTCTGTCAGTAAAGTTGAACAAGCGATTAGCCAACATCCGGATGCGAAAATTCTGGCGTTTGTTCATGCAGAAACTTCAACTGGTGCTCTCAGTGATGCTGAGACCTTAGGTGCTTTGGCGAAGCAAAATAACATGCTGACGATTGTTGATGCGGTAACCTCTCTAGGTGGTGTGCCTCTGCTGGTGGATAAGTGGCAATTGGATGCAGTTTATTCTGGAAGCCAAAAATGTTTGTCTTGCGTACCGGGTCTCTCTCCTTTGACACTCTCTTCGAAGGCGATCGAAAAGATCCAAGCGCGGAAAGCTCCGATCCAAAGTTGGTTTTTAGATCAAAGCTTAGTGTTGGGCTATTGGAGTGGCGGCAGTAAACGCAGCTACCACCATACAGCGCCAGTAAACAGCTTATATGCACTACACGAAGCACTGCTTATTTTGAAAAATGAAGGGTTAGAAAATGCTTGGACCCGTCATAAAGCAATGCATGAGAAGCTCAAAGCTGGTTTAGAAAAACTTGGATTTAAGTTTGTAGTCGATGAGGAATATCGTCTGCCTCAATTAAACGCTGTGTACATTCCCGATGGTGTTGACGACGCAAAAGTACGTAGCCATCTACTTAATGAATACAATTTAGAAATTGGTGCAGGTCTTGGTGCACTTGCAGGTAAGGCGTGGCGTATAGGTGTGATGGGCTATGGTGCTCGTTCTGAAAATATTGCCCTGTGCTTAAGAGCACTTGAAGAGTCTCTAACTCAATAAATGAAGGTAAGAAAGGTGGCATTAGCCACCTTTTTTATTCTGTATCTACGTCTGTTTCTACTTCGTTTTCAATTAAGGCTGGGTAGGCTATTTGGCTAAAATCTAAATCTGGAAACAAAAACATCGCTTCAGTTCTTGTCTGTTCGGCTCGGCTGGCATCGCCGATAGCTTGGTAAGCCTTGATCAGATTTTCATACAATCCCGGTCTTGGTTTGTTTTGAATAATATCCAACGACCAATCGATATAGGGTTGAATATATTCCGCTTTCTTTTCATTTAGCCCTAGGTCTAAATAAGTGCTGTACATCTCCCAATCCAGTCTATCTTTAATCAAAACTGGGTTGACGACCTTATTCAATATATCCAGTTGTTTAGGGGTAGATGTTTCAAATTTAGTGAGATAGTAATTGGTATGCAGCACACTCACCATATAAAAACTGGTGATTATAGGCAAAGTTAAACTTGCGATCCGAAGCAGTGTCCTGCTGAATTTACTAAAACGAAATACTCTGTATTTCGCGACACGTTGGTCTATCCAAAACAGCAAAATCATAAAGGTTAGCCAGTGAATGCTCGACTGGTAAAAAGGAGCATCAACTAGACTATGAATGACGATTGGTAGCAACAGTGCAAACATGGCTAGACGGGTGCCTTTTTTGGCGGAGTAAATCCTGATAAGCACAAAGCTTGCCGCCAATATCATTCCTAAAACGGGTAACAAACCACCTTCGATACCCCAAAATAAAATTTCGTTGTGCGGATGCTCCATTGAAGGAACGCCCGTTTGATAGTTCGGGTTAAGCTGGTGCTGTCTAGCGGTATAGAGAATGTAACTCGACTCGAACTTTCCATAGCCGTAACCGGTAAATGGCTTTTCTATCAACATATCGATAGCTTGTGGAAGCACTTTGCCGTAAGGAATCGACGAGATATAAGGTTCGGTTTCGGTATCTTGATTATGATGGTAGTACAAAGTACCGAAGCCAATAATCAGCCCTGAAACAGCCGCGATCACCCAGTTGATAAAACGCTGGCGAGGAGAGAATCGGTACAAATACGGTAATATGAACAAAAGCCCTAATGCTGCTGAAACCCAGCCAACTAAAGAGTGCAACACTAATAATACTGGGATTGAAACCACAGGTGTGATGTAGAGTAGACTGACTTCACTGAGTTTCTTGTTGTATTTCTTAGGCTGACGAGCCAACAAATAACCTGAAAGAATCAACCCTGTAGCGAGAAAACTTGCCATCGCATCAGGGTGCTGAAAAATACCATAAGGCAAATTTCGAATTGTATCGTAGTCAAACAGGTTGCCCGGATTTAACAGGGTGTATTGATAAAGGCCAAACATCCCTTCAATGACACTTCCGAATACAATATAGAGAAGAAATTTCTGCTTACTTTTATTGCTGAAGTGAAATTGTTGTAAAACAAATAACAGTGAAAACCCAGCCCATAAACCAATGATCCTGCTCAGTTCGCTATGCCATTGCGCGTTAGTAAAAAACAAAGGGATCGACATGATCACACAACATATCCAAAGACCGATCGTCAATTTGGAATATCTTACGTGTCGATAGCTCCCTATTTGATATAAACCGAGAGCAATCGGGAAACTAATGGCAATCCATGTGGTGGCGTTAAAAGGGAGGGACAATCCATCACCGCCTAAATTTGGCATAAAAACGTGCATTGCTACTAGATAAACAAAGCTAACCGCCATGAGGAACGGTTTGTTTTTAGGCACACTCGGTGCTTGAGGCTCAAGTTGTGTTCCGCTTAACAGCAAGGTTGCCATAAGTGTATTGATGTCCTTTACGAATAAACTGCTACGCTAAGCAGGTAAATTAGGGGCAAGAGCCCTAATCTACCGTTTTTTTCCGATTCGATATATCTTTTCTATCTCAACGTAGTTTTTCTACTACAACATGGCTTTTTTACTACAGCATAGTTTTTCTATTTCAGCATAGGTTTTAAGAAACGAGCTGTATGGGAAACTTTACTCTTCGCGACATCTTCAGGCGTACCTTCGGCAATGATGTCACCACCGCCTTGGCCACCTTCTGGCCCTAAGTCAACGATCCAGTCAGCAGTCTTAATCACATCAAGGTTGTGTTCAATAACTACAACTGTGTTGCCGTGATCTCTTAGGCGATGTAGAACATTTAGTAGTTGCTGAATATCGTGGAAGTGCAGACCTGTAGTTGGTTCATCCAAAATATAAAGTGTCTTGCCTGTATCTCGTTTTGAAAGCTCTCTAGACAGTTTGACCCGTTGAGCTTCACCACCAGATAAGGTTGTTGCTGATTGACCTAGGCGTATATAAGACAAACCTACGTCCATTAAGGTTTGTAGTTTGCGTGCGATGACAGGTACTGGTTCAAAAAACGTATGAGCATCTTCGATAGTCATATCAAGAACTTCATCAATCGTTTTGCCTTTGTAACGAACTTCTAAGGTTTCGCGGTTATAGCGTTTTCCTTTACATACATCACAAGGAACGTACACATCAGGTAAGAAGTGCATTTCTACTTTGATTACGCCATCGCCCTGACAAGCTTCACAGCGACCACCGCGAACGTTAAAACTGAAGCGTCCCGGCTTGTAGCCACGAGAGCGAGATTCCTGAGTTCCAGAAAACAGCTCTCGAATCGGTGTAAAAATACCAGTGTAGGTTGCTGGGTTTGAGCGTGGCGTTCTACCAATAGGACTCTGGTCGATATCGATAACTTTATCGAAATGCTCGAGACCTTTAATCGATTTGTATGGAGCAGGAGTTGAAGTTGTTGCGCCATTTAAAGCAATGTGGGCGATGTTGAAGAATGTATCATTGATCAACGTTGACTTGCCTGAGCCCGAAACGCCAGTTACACAGGTAAACAGACCGACAGGAATTGATAAGTCGACATTTTTCAGGTTGTTACCTGTTGCACCAATCAGCTCTACTGTTTTGTTGGCGTCTATTGGTGTTCTCTGTTTTGGTACCGCAATCTCTTTCACACCGCTTAGATATTGTCCTGTAAGCGAGTTCGGATTGTTGATGATATCGGTGACGTTACCTTCAGCTACAACACTACCACCATGTACGCCTGCGCCTGGACCAATATCAATCACATGGTCAGCCAGACGAATCGCATCTTCATCATGCTCAACCACTAATACGGTATTACCCAAATCTCGAAGGTGCTCTAGAGTTTTCAGCAGTCTTTCGTTATCTCGCTGGTGGAGACCAATTGACGGTTCGTCCAATACATACATTACACCGACCAGTCCAGCGCCGATTTGGCTTGCTAAACGAATTCGCTGTGCTTCACCACCCGAAAGAGTCTCTGCACTTCGTGATAAATTCAAATAATTCAGACCCACATTGACCAAAAATTGCAGACGGTCGTTGACCTCTTTCATGATTTTTTCGGCAATTTGTGCCCGCTGACCTTCAAGTTTCAAAGACTGGAAGAACTCAAGTGCCTCAGCAATGCTAAGTTCCACCACTTGTGGTAGCGCGGTGTTATTCACGAAGACGTTGCGAGCTTCTAAGCGTAGGCGAGTGCCTTCACAGTGCGCACAGGGCTTGTTGGAAATGTATTTCACTAACTCTTCACGAACAGAATTGGATTCAGTATCGCGGTAGCGGCGCTCTAAGTTATTTAAGATACCTTCAAACGGGTGGCGTTTTACGCGAATGTCACCACGATCATTGATGTAATTAAATTCAATTTCGGTACGACCTGAACCGTGCAGGATAATCTCTTGCAGCTTCTTACCTAACTTATTGAATGGGGTATGAAGGTCAAAATCGTAATGAGCTGCTAAAGAGCTGAGCATTTGGAAATAGTAGTAGTTCTTTTGATCCCATCCGCGAATAGCACCTTCAGCCAAGCTGAGTTTTTCATCTTGAATAACGCGGCTAGGGTCAAAATATTGCTGAACACCAAGACCATCACACGTCTGACAAGCACCTGCTGGATTGTTAAATGAGAACAAACGTGGTTCAAGTTCACGCATACTATAACCACAATGCGGGCAGGCAAAGTTAGCAGAGAAAATCTGTTCTTCACCTTCTTCATCCATTGGAGCTACTACAACGTTGCCGCCGGACAGTTCCAGTGCTGTTTCAAACGATTCAGCCAAACGTTGCTGTAAATCAGAGCGTACTTTGAAACGGTCAACGACTACTTCAATGGTGTGTTTCTTATGCAGTTCTAGCGTTGGTGGATCGGACAAATCACAAATGTCGCCGTCGATCCGCGCACGAATAAAGCCTTGAGCTGCTAAGTTTTCTAATGTCTTAACGTGTTCACCCTTACGCTCTTTCACGATTGGCGCCAGCAACATCAGCTTCGAACCTTCTGGAAGTTCGAGAACTTTATCTACCATTTGGCTGATGGTTTGAGCTGCAAGTGGTGTTTTGTGCTCAGGGCAGCGTGGTTCGCCGACACGAGCAAACAGCAAACGGAGGTAATCGTAGATTTCGGTAATGGTACCTACCGTTGAGCGAGGGTTGTGAGATGTCGACTTCTGCTCAATTGAGATTGCTGGTGATAAGCCTTCAATATGGTCTACATCTGGCTTTTCCATCAAAGACAAGAACTGGCGAGCGTAAGCAGAGAGAGATTCAACATAACGTCTCTGACCTTCTGCGTATAAGGTATCAAAGGCTAAAGACGATTTCCCTGAACCAGAGAGGCCGGTAATGACAATCAGTTTGTCACGAGGAATCGTGAGATTGATGTTTTTCAGGTTATGGGTACGAGCACCACGTACTTCGATTTTGTCCATTTGATTTGCTCTGTCTTGCTTGTGAAAGGCTAAGTCGAGCAAGTATTACATAGAGTGAGAAATGTGCAAGAAATACTGGATATAAAAACAGTTAACAATAAAAAGAGCCGCGTGATAGCGGCTCTCAAAAACAATCAATAAGTCTATTAGCTCTTACGTGTAGAGTGTTTTGCTAAAGAAACTTGTTGCTCGTTTTTCTTATAAAGATTTTCGTAGCAGTAGTTAGTTGCTTCGATGTAACCCTCTACGCTACCGCAGTCAAAACGCTTACCTTTAAATTTGTAAGCCAGCACACAACCAGATTTTGCCTGTTTTAAAAGCGCGTCGGTGATTTGGATTTCACCACCTTTACCTGGTTCAGTTTGCTCGATAAGTTCAAAGATATCTGGAGTAAGAATGTAGCGACCAATAATCGCTAGGTTACTTGGCGCAGTGCCTGGTTCTGGTTTTTCAACCATGTCATCAACACGGAAAAGATCATCTTTAATCATTTCACCAGAAATAACACCATACTTATGCGTTTCATCAGCAGGCACTTCTTGTACGGCAACGATTGAACAGCGGAACTGGTTATACAGTGCAACCATCTGTGCCAATACGCCTTTATCTTCGTTAACGCAAAGGTCATCCGCCAGAACAACAGCAAATGGCTCATCACCAACAAGCTCACGGCCAGTCAGAATTGCATGTCCTAAGCCTTTCATTTCTCGTTGGCGAATAAAGGTAAAGTTAGCCGTTTCAATAATGTCTCGGATATCGACCAATAGATCTTCTTTGTTCGTCCCTTGGATTTGATGTTCTAGCTCGTAGTTCATATCAAAGTGATCCATGATCGAGTGCTTTCCTCGACCTGTCACTATGCACATCCCGTTCATACCCGCTTGAATTGCTTCTTCAACGCCATACTCAATAAGAGGTTTGTTAACGATTGGCATCATTTCTTTTGGCATTGATTTGGTCGCTGGTAGAAAACGAGTACCGTAGCCAGCTGCCGGAAAGAGGCATTTCTTAATCATTTTTGCGCCCTGCTAAACTAATTGTTTATTGTCTTTAAACGGTTATGTCATGTTTAAACATAGATTTGTTTCAGACTTTAGCATGATATTTTCGTGAGATTCAGCACATTCTGTGTCGCGAGAATGAAAATGTGCTGATTGGCTCATTTATGAGAGCAGGTTCTGATTTGCCCAACTGATAGCTTGGACTCGGTTTTTTACGGATAGCTTTTTAAATATCTGATATAGATGAGATTTCACTGTGAACTCGCTAATAAAGAGGCTTTCTGCCATCTGCATATTAGAGGCTCCAGTCTGTAGACAGCGTAGAATCTGAATTTCTCGCGCAGTTAAGTCAACCGATGCTTGAGCATGATGCGCTTGGAAATGATATCGGTAGTAATGAAGAAGTTGGCTAGATGCATGGCGAGGGAGCCAGTTTTGCCCGTTAATAATTTCTCCTAACCCCTCACAAATGCTTTCTGGACTATCGCTAAGGTAAAACAATCCTTTTAAATTGCCAAAAGTGAGCAGCTCTTCTGTGTGCAATCTCTTATCTACATTGAACAAAATGGTTTCAAAGTGAGGGCTGGTAATTTTCAGCGCTTTCAAATTTTGCCTAATTAATAGATGCTCCTGATAATTAATCAGCAAAATTTTATGTTTATCAGTGTGGTAGTTTTGTAAAAGTTGCTCGGGAAGAATTTGCGGAATTGGTAAGGCAAGGAGCTCTAAAGCTTTTCCCAGTTGCTGAGGGACGCTCGTATCGTCCATGCAGAGAAAATATATGGTTCTAGCATAGTTATGTTTTGGCATGGATTATTCCTTAACAGGATGCGGTGAAATGCCTCAACAATGCCTAAAATTATACGGTAGAGCGAATTGAGATAATGAGTTTGCGTGGGATTTCAATTGATTAGGTAAATGAGATTTCTATCATGTTGCAAATGAAAGATTTCTCCCGAAAATTAGATGCTTACAAATGAAAGTGGCATGAGTTTTTGATAACAATTTCAGCGGTCATTTAAGCACAGGAAAAAGCGTGTTATCCTACCTGACTGTTTGAAAATTTTTCAAAATTTATACGATTTATAGACGGAGCGAAACATGGCAAGCCGTGGCGTGAATAAAGTAATTTTGGTTGGCAACTTGGGTGGAGATCCTGAAGTTCGCTATATGCCGAGTGGCGGTGCTGTTGCGAACATCACGATTGCAACGTCAGAAACATGGCGTGATAAAGCAACGGGCGAACAGCGTGAAAAAACTGAGTGGCACCGAGTTGCTCTGTATGGAAAACTTGCTGAAGTAGCGGGTGAATACCTACGCAAAGGTTCTCAAGTTTACATCGAAGGTCAATTGCAAACTCGTAAGTGGCAAGATCAAAGCGGCCAAGAACGTTACTCTACTGAAGTGGTTGTTCAAGGTTACAACGGCATTATGCAAATGTTGGGTGGTCGCCAACAACAAGGCGGTGGCATGAACCAAGGTCAGCCACAACAACAAGGCGGTGGTTGGGGACAACCGCAGCAGCCAGCGAGACAGAGCCAACCTGCTTATCAGCCAGCAGCTCAACAAGCTTCGCAGCCTCAATACAACGAACCACCAATGGATTTTGACGACGACATCCCGTTTTAATTGTCATGATTTTAAAAAAGCCGCAAATTTTGTGGCTTTTTTTATATACTTAGCCAACTGTTTACGTAAATTTTTGCGAGCAGCCTCCTTCGATGACGACTGCCAGTCATCGGTAAATTGAAAGGGAATTCAATTTTTATGCGCTACACGCCAACGCTAAAACTCAGTACTCGCTTAGTGGTTTTTGTCACATTGATTGTGACCAGTGCGATGTTTATTTTGTTTATTGGCGGAACCTTATCTTTCCAGCGTTTAGGACAGGAATATCTCAATCACTACATGCAAGGTATTGTTGAAGTAGTAGATAAAGAGATGGAAGATCCTGATGCAGCGTATTCAATGCAGCGTTGGATGCCGAAGATGCTGCAAGCAAGTAACATCGTTGAGATGGAGCTATCTTCTCAGGCAGGAATCATTTATCGATTCAAAGATACTTCTTCCAAAGTAGACCCTGCGCGTTTGTATCAAGCGGATTTCCCGTTACAGCGCATTCAGGGGTATTCCGTTCATTTTAAAGTTGTTCCCCCTTATGTTGGCTTTAGTTATTCCATTGGAGCGATGTGGTCGATAACACTTGCTGTGTTATTTATCGTTTTCTGTCTGGTACAAAGCGTAAAGTGGTTGCGTTCTCAGCTTTTAGGCTCCGAGTTGCTCGAAGAGCGAGGTCGTATGATCTTAGCTGGCCGTGTTGAACAGTATGCAAAAGGGGACGATAAAGAGTGGCCATATACCGCAAGCGAAGCTTTAGATGTCTTGATTGAAGAATTGCAAGACGCCCGTCAAGAGCGGAGCCGCTTTGATACGTTTATCCGCACTCAGACATTCCTTGACCAACTAACAGGCACTGCAAACCGAGTTCTTTTTGATAGCAAACTTGAATCCGCTCTTCAGGAAAGCGGCGCGCAAGGCGGCGTGTTAATGCTGCGTATTGATGATCTTGATTTGGCTAAAGAAGAGAATGAAAAACGGGTTATCGATGACTTTGTAGTCGAAGTTGGAGAGTGTATTTCTAATGTGATTAGCCGTTACCCGGATGTTATTTTGTCTCGCTACTATGATTCAGTTTTCGCCTTGTTTATGCCTCATCAAACAGCAAAAGATGTATCTCACGTGGCTTCCCAATGTTTGAAATTTATTGAGCGTCTAACTCCGCCAAATCCACTGGATCAAGACAACTGGTTCCACATTGGCGTTAGTATGTACAAGGAGGGTGAACGTAGAGGTCGTATTATCGATGAAACTGAAACCGCTTTGAAAGGTGCTCAACTGCAAAGAGTGAATGCTTGGAACCAGTTTGAGAAGGCAGCAATATCAGATGACAGAGGAAGTGTACGTTGGCGTACTTTGTTCGATAAGGCTCTTATTGATGACAATATCATCCTATTCCGACAGGCTTGCTATTTGTCGAGTAGTTCTAATGACTTAGAATTATTGCATAACGAATTGTTCGCTCGAATTAACGATCCTGATAAAGGGGTGCTTAAAGCATCTCGATTTAGTTCTGCGATAGAGACAGTGGGGTATGAAGCTGTCTTAGATAAAGCAGTGATGAGAAGAACTTTGCAATTGATAAAGTCTTCGGTGAATGAATCACCTTTATCCGTAAACCTTTATGTACTTCCATTTTCTGATAAACAGTATTTTCGTTGGTTTCGCAATGAGTTAATGCAACTAACGTTCAGCCAGCGTGGTCAGTTATCGTTTGAATTTTCTGAAGGGCATTTAGTGCAGCATCTGGACTATATGCGCCCAGTCTTAAGAACAATATCAGCGCTAGGATGTGAGTTAGTTGTTGGTCAAGCGGGGCGAACAATTGTTGCAACCCACTATATCAAAGACTTAAAAATCAACTATCTTAAATTACATCGAAGCTTAATAAAGCAAATCGATCAAAGACATGAAAATCAGTTGATTGTGCGAAGCCTTTTAGGGGTTTGTAAAGGAACACAAACCAAGGTCATTGCAGTGGGAGTTGAAACACAGTCCGAGTTGCAGGTGTTACAGAATCTAGGTGTAGATGGTGTTCAGGGAAGGTTATTTGAAAATGAGCAGCCATTAAATCCAAACAAATTACCTGTGACGGAAAGTCAAATTAAGCCCGGTAAACGAAACCGATGGCGAACAAAGTAGTGATAAATGAAGATTGATGCATTATTAAAGCGGTTCTCAAGAAAAAAATCTAAGCAGCTGGCAGTGTATGCAGTGATTCAACCTGATGCGATTTATTTCTCGTCATCAGAGTCACTCACTTTGCCTGAACACTACCCGCTCAAGGGGCAACAGTGGCCGCAAGCTTTAGTTAATGCACTTCTCACTACTGGAACCAAAGGGTTCAATGTCCACGTTGTTCTGCATGCTCAATTATTCCAAAGCTACCAAATTGATAAGCCATCCATTCCTCAAGAGGAGTGGCCAAGCGCACTACCATTTTTACTAAAAGACCTTATTACTGAAAAATCTTCTGAGGTAATTGCCGATGCTTACCCGCTCGAAGGTAGCAATAAAGCTCAAGCCTATGTGATTAACAAGAAGGTTGTTTTAGAAGCAAGTAGTTTACTTGAGAGTGTTGGTTGCCATCTTGAGAGTATTGTTCCCGAGCAAGAGGTTTGGGGACGCAGCAAAGGCGATTTAAAAAATTACCTGTTAGTACAACGGAGTAAAGGCAGTCATTTTAAGCTGGATGCTTTTGTCAAAGAACGTTGTATTTTTCAACGCACTCTTCGTGGCGTGGTTGCGCCTATCACTGGCGTAGCCAGCACGGCACTGCAATTGGATGGTCTTGCTCTTGAGCTGCAACGTTCAATTGACTATTTATCTTCTCAGTTTAAAGGCACCTCTCTTCATCAGTTAAAAGTGTGTTGTGACGAAGAAGAACATACCGAATTAGTACAAGCCTTAGGGGAGCGTTTAAGCGTTAAAGTTACTCCGCTGGTGGAAGGTGCGGAACATATTGTCTCTGGAAAAGTATTAGCAGAGAGAGCGCCTCTTGTTCCTGAAGATGCGATTAACTTCTATCAAGAGCACCTTAAGCCTAAAAAAGAGTTAATGACGCTGTCTTCTATCGGTGTGGTTTGGGGAGCGGTTGCTCTCATCATGTTGTGTTTATTTGCATGGTTTCAGTTTCAAAATATTCAAATACAACAGCAGCTTAAAATAGCAAATCAACAGAACGCTCAACTGACTGGGCAACTGGGTGAGCTAAAGCAAAAACAGGCGAAGCATTTACCATCGGCAGAAAAAGTTGCGGCTTCGGCCAGATTAAAAAAAGAAATTGCATCACAACAGGCATCGTTAGCGGCAATAGGTCAATACGATGCAAGCCAACAATTGGGCTATTCCGGTGTGATGGATGGATTAGCCAAGCTTTCTCGTCGAGATATCAGCTTAAGTGAAATTGGCATCAGCGAAACGACTCTAGATGTGAAAGGGATAGCGAGAGATGCTAATACCATCCCTACGTGGATAGCACAGTTTAAAGACGAAGTGAGTTTAACTGGCCGTAGTTTCGAGCAGTTGACAATCGGGCGTGATGAGCAAGATGTTGTGACATTTGAACTGAAATCAAAACGAGGTGAGGATAAATGAACGAACGCTGGCAAAAATGGAGTCAACGGTTCGCAGACAGAGCGCCTCGTGAGAAGTGGTTGATTGCCATATGCGGTTTAATTGTCATCGTCATGATGATACAGACTTTATTGATTGATCCTCTGCTTCAGCAGAGAAAAGATGCTCAGCAGAAATTGATGTCTCAACAATCTTCCAATCAACGAATGCAAAGTGAAATCGTCATTTTGCAACGAGAGTTGGCAAAAGATCCCAATGCCGACATCAACAAAGAGCTAGAGCAACTTCAAGAGCAGAGTCAGGAACTGTCGATGCAGCTGGCTGAAGTCATGAGTAACTTGGTTTCACCATCACAGATGGCTAACTTGCTGCAGAGTGTGCTAGACCATAGTGCTAAATTGAAATTAGTGAGTTTAACGTCGTTGCCTGCAAGTCCAATAAATGAGACAGATAGCAATGCGCAATATTTCCTACATCCGGTTCGGATGGAGCTGAATGGCACTTACTTCGCTATCAGAGATTATTTGCACGCGTTAGAAAGCCTGCCTGTGAAATATTATTGGCGTAGTTTTCAGTATCAAGTTGAAACCTACCCTAATGCGAAATTGGTAGTAGAAGTTTATACGCTTGGAACTCGTGAGGAGTTTATCGGTGGATAGAGTATCGAAGGCAAAACGAATCTCAATGGGTAGTCATGCATGGTGGATGTCGGCGCTTGCGGCTATTTCGGTATCTGTATCAGCGAACCAAGAACAAGATCCAACGGCTCCTCTGGGTTGGGCAAAAACAGAACAAGTGAAAAAAACAAAAAAAACTGTGCCTGTTCCTGAGCTACAAAGTATTGTTTGTAAAGATAATAACCAATGCTATGCCATTTTAAATGATAAGGTGGTTGATAAAGGCGACAGTGTGTCTGGTTACAAAGTTTCGAATGTCACATCGTCTCAAGTCGAACTTAAGCAAGGCAATAAAAGTTGGACACTCAAGTTGTTCTCTCTGGACATTAAGAAATAAGGTTAAGAATTCGTATGCGTAATATGATCATCGGCGCAGTAGTGGTGAGTTTAGTGGGTTGCTCGATGGGGCATCGTGAACCTGTTGAAGCCAAACAATCGCTGAATCAAGCTATCAATGAAGCGAATAGCCGCAATCTGGATAATCTACCTCCATCGGTAGAGGCAGACCTTATGCCTGAAATAGACGGAGCTATTGCAACCACAGAGCACAATCTAAAGCGTTTTCGAATTCAGGCTAATGGTGTTCAAGCTAAAGCGTTTTTTGCCAGCTTAGTGAAAGGTACGGAATACAGTGTAGCTATTCATCCAATGGTGGATGGTCAAGTGACTGTAAACCTTTCCGAAGTTACTTTGGATGAAGTGCTAGACGTTGTCCGAGATCTCTACGGTTACCAAATTGAAAAAGTAGGCAAGGTAATACAGGTTTACCCTGCGGGCCTACGTACGGTGACTATTCCGGTTGATTACCTACAGTTCAAACGCAGTGGTCGCTCACTGACTACGATCACCACTGGCACGATTACCAATACGGATACTAGTTCAAGTGACAGTTCGTCATCAACGAATCGTTCAAGCAGTTATAGTAATTCTAGTGACGGAAGTAGTGGTAATAGTGATGTTAAATCGAGTACTGACCGAGGTGGTACAGAGATTGAAACCATCAGTGAGAGTGATTTTTGGCCACAGCTTCAAACTGCGGTGACGCAATTAGTGGGCTCTGGTCGTGGACAAAGTGTTGTTGTCACTCCGCAAGCAAGCGTGATTACCTTGCGTGCCTATCCAGATGAAATCCGTGAAGTTCGCCGTTTCTTAGGTATCTCCCAAGAGCGTATGCATCGTCAGGTCATCATGGAAGCTAAGATCTTAGAAGTAACGTTGAGCGATGGTTATCAGCAGGGGATCAACTGGAACAAAATGTTCACTTCAAACGGAGTGAATTACAGCATTGGTGTTGGAGATACATCGTCGGCGGGTACTGTCGTGAATTCTGGTTTAGGTAGTTTGGGCAGCACAGTTGCGGCGTTACCAGGAATAGGCACTATCGGCACATTACTTGGTGGGCAAACAAACATTGTAATGTCGAGTGGCAGTTTTGAATCCGTTCTCAGTTTCATGGCAACGCAAGGTGACTTAAACGTACTTTCAAGTCCTCGCGTTACCGCTGCAAATAACCAAAAAGCAGTTATCAAAGTGGGTACGGATGAGTACTACGTTACTGATTTATCAAGTGTGGTAGGCAGTGGCGATAATTCAGAAGCATCACCTGACGTAGAGCTAACGCCGTTTTTCTCGGGTATATCTCTGGATGTGACTCCTCAAATCGATGACAAAGGCCACGTGTTATTGCACGTACACCCTGCGGTTATTGAAGTTGAGCAACAAAACAAGACCATCACATACAACGACAAGGTGATCTCTCTGCCTTTGGCGAGAAGTTCGATTCGTGAATCAGACTCAGTTATCCGTGCTAAAGATGGCGATGTGGTTGTGATTGGTGGCTTGATGAAAACCAATACTCTGAACCAGACGTCAAAAGTGCCTTTCTTGGGGGATATTCCTGTATTAGGTCATGCGTTCCGCAACACATCTCAAGTGACACAAAAAACAGAGTTAGTCATTTTGCTAAAACCAACAGTAGTTGGCGTAAACACTTGGCAAAAAGAATTAGAGCGTTCACGAGATTTGTTGCAAGAGTGGTTCCCTGATTCTGAGTAATCACTATGTATTTGGACCACTTTGGTTTTACTCAACAGCCTTTTAACTTAACGCCTGATACGAGTTTGTTTCTGGGGCTAAATCCTCACTATGAAGCGATTCAAACCGTAAGTGCTGCTCTGCAAATGGGCGAAGGCGTGATTAAAGTAACGGGTGAAGTTGGAACCGGTAAAACTATGGTGTGTCGGATGTTGCTGACCCACTTAAAAGATTATGTTCAGCTTATTTACTTACCGAACCCCGCTTTAAGCGGTGATGATTTACGCACAGCCATAGCGACAGAACTCAATATCGATGCACGTTCTAAAGTTGGGTTAGTTGAAGAGATTCAAGCACGGCTTATAGAACATCATCGTAATGGTAAGCGAGTCGTTGCCTTATTGGATGAAGCGCAAGCTCTGTCTGATGAAGCTTTGGAAGTGTTGCGATTATTCGGCAATTTGGAAACAGAACAGACAAAGTTATTACAGTTGGTATTGATAGGTCAGCCTGAACTGGATGAAAGACTTGAGCAGTTTCATCTGCGACAGTTTCGCCAGCGTATTACCTTTAACGCGAAGCTAAGGCCGTTAGATATGGCTGAAACCGTGGCTTATATTGACAATCGCCTGTCCAAATCGGGTTATGAAGGAAAGCTGTTTAGCTTGAATCAGAAGAAAGCCATTTGGAAAGCGTGTCAGGGTACACCTCGTCTTATTAATCAGGTGTGCCATAAAGCCTTGTTGCTAGCGTTCTATGAAAAGACGCAACAAGTGAAGAATCAACACATATATGCCGCGATTCACGATACCTACGATACCTGTAAACCGAAACACAAAACTCCAGTTATCTGGGGATGGAGCCATTGATGAGTGTTATGAACAAAGCTTTATCTCAACTTGCCGATAAGCAGCAATCATCAATTGATCCAATTGAAAAGGCACATGTTGAACCAATTAAAACTCGTCCGGTTTGGGTGTGGATGATGGCTGGGTTTGGTTTGAGTTTAGCTGTAGGTGGTTGGGCGGTATCTCAGCAAGCTCCGCAAATTCAAACTACGCAAGTACTTACTCAACCTATAGAAGTCAAAGCGTTGGTTGAACCTGCGCCTAGACTTTCGTCACCGACACAAAAAGTGAATCAAGCGGAGGTGGTGGTTTATCACTCTGCATCCATTGAAAAGCCACTATTAGAATCTGAAGATGTAACAGAAATCGCATTGGCTTCACAACCAGTAGAATCAACAGAAGTTACTCCAGACGCAACAGCAACCAATACTGCGTCTGTAAATCAGGTAAAGATTCAAAAGCCGTTGCTATTGGCGAGCAATGTGTCTTCAACACCAGCTAAACCAGAGACAGCGCCTGAAGTACCTGTTTCTGCCCAGAGCAATAAAGCAACATCTGACAATATCGTAACCATTGAACAAGTTGAAATGAGTGCTGAAAAACTGGCAGAAAAAGCGATTTCACGTGCCATAAAAGCGATGGATGCGAATGATTTCCAGAATGCGGTGAGCGCATACAGCGAAGCGCTTCGCTATACACCGGACAATGAATCTGTTCGTCAAAAACTGGCTGCTTTGTATTACGGCAAAGGTGAAGTGCGCAAAGCATTCGATCTGATGCAGCGAGGAATCGAGCTAAATCCAGAAGGTGAAACGCTAAGAATTGCGTTGTCTAAGTTACTGATGAAAGAGCAGCAATCTGAAGCCGCATTAACACCACTTGCGTACTTACCTGCTTCAGTGAGCGTTGAATATTTGTCACTACGTGCAGCACTTGCTCAAAAAGTGAAACAGAATGAAATCGCATTGGAAAGCTACCAGAAGCTCACAGAGCAAGATGCCAATAATGGCCGTTGGTGGTTGGGCTTAGCAATTCAACAAGAACGTTCATTTTTGTTAGAAGAGGCCAAGGCGTCTTACCAAAATGCGTTAACAAAAGTTGGGGTATCGATTCAGTCACAAGCCTTCATTCGAAATCGTCTAGATGTGCTGAATCACCTAGAGGAGAACAACAATGCAAATTAAGTTAAGAAAACGACTGGGTGACTTACTCGTCGAAGAAGGCATTGTTACTGACGACCAGATTGGGCAGGCATTGTCAGCTCAGAAAAATACTGGACGTAAACTGGGTGATACCTTAATTGAGTTAGGCTTCTTATCTGAGCAGCAAATGCTGAGCTTTTTGTCTCAGCAATTGGCAATTCCTCTTATCGATCTAAGCCGAGCAACGGTAGATATCGATGCGGTACAGCTTCTATCAGAGGTACATGCTCGCCGTCTGCGTGCGCTAGTGATAGGGCGCAGTGGCGATACTTTACGTGTCGCCATGAGTGATCCTGCGGACTTGTTTGCACAAGAATCATTACTCAACCAGTTGCCTCAATACAGTTTTGAATTCGTAATTGCACCAGAGAAACAGCTGGTGGATGGCTTTGATCGCTACTATCGCCGCACTAAAGAAATCGCCTCGTTTGCAGAACAACTGCAAGCTGAGCACCAAGTGACTGAAGCTTTCGATTTCGATATAGCCAACGATGACAGTGAGGAAGTGACGGTTGTAAAACTGATCAACTCTCTGTTTGAAGACGCCATTCAGGTCGGCGCGTCGGATATTCACATCGAGCCGGACTCTAATTTATTACGTATTCGTCAACGTGTAGATGGTGTTCTGCATGAAACCGTACTTAATGAAGTCGGTATCGCTTCTGCGCTAGTTTCACGTCTGAAGCTAATGGCTAACCTTGATATCTCGGAAAAGCGTTTGCCGCAAGATGGTCGCTTTAATATTCGCGCCAAAGGTCAGTCGGTGGATATTCGTATGTCGACGATGCCTGTGCAATATGGTGAGTCAGTCGTAATGCGACTTTTGAATCAGTCGTCAGGTATTCGCGAGCTGGATAAATCAGGCATTCCTGACATCTTGTTGCAGCGCTTCCGACGTCAGCTTAAGCGCCCACATGGTATGATTCTTGTTACTGGCCCAACAGGCTCTGGTAAAACAACGACGCTATATGGCGCTCTGACTGAGCTCAATGAAGTCGGCAAAAAGATTATTACTGCGGAAGATCCTGTTGAATATCGCTTGTCACGTATTCAGCAGGTGCAAGTAAACTCGCGCATTGGACTGGATTTCTCGACTCTGCTAAGAACCTTCTTGCGTCAAGACCCAGACATCATTCTGATTGGTGAGATGCGTGACCAAGAGACGGTTGAAATCGGTTTAAGAGCTGCACTAACTGGTCACTTAGTTCTGAGTACATTGCACACAAACGATGCAGTAGAGACAGCTTTGCGCTTGATTGACATGGGCGCTCCCGGCTATTTGGTTGCGAGTGCTGTGCGTGCCGTTATTGCACAGCGATTAGTACGTAAAGTTTGTCCTGATTGCAAAACGCATGACGAGTTAGATGAAGCTAAAAAACAGTGGCTGACGGTTCGCTTCCCCAATCAGGTGAACACTCCGTTTGTTCGTGGCCGTGGGTGTCAAAACTGTAACCTTACGGGCTATCGAGGTCGTATCGGTGTATTCGAAATGCTTGAGCTGGAACATCATATGATGGATGCCCTGCGTGCCGACGATGCAATTGGTTTTGCAGCTGCTGCGCGCGCGTCTGAAAATTACAAACCATTACTCGCTTCTGCTATGGAGCTGGCGATAAAAGGTATCGTCAGTTTTGATGAAGTGATGGCGCTTGGTGAAGGTGATGCAGTCGCTGCTGCTGAACCCATTTATCTGTAAGGGATAGTATGCCGACCTATCAGTACCAAGGGCGAAATTTAGATGGCAGTGCAACCAAAGGTAGCTTAGAAGCACCGAATGAAGATATTGCTGCTGAGACACTGATTAATAAAGGAATTATTCCAACCTCGATAAGCCAGGGGAAATCAGGTGTCAGTGTTGCCACTATTGATTGGAAAGAGCTGTTTGCTCCCGTTGTACCATTGGAAGTACTGGTTATTTTTTGTCGCCAGTTATACAGCTTGGTCAAAGCTGGCGTTCCTCTACTGCGTTCGATGAGAGGTCTAGCTCAGAATTGTGAAAACAAACAGCTAAAAGAAGCGCTGGAACAAATTTGTAGTGAAGTGACTAACGGCCGTAGTTTATCGGCAGCGATGCAACTTCATACTAGGGTATTCAGTTCTCTGTTTGTTTCTATGGTACACGTAGGTGAGAACACGGGTCGGTTGGATCAAGCATTACTTCAACTGGCAAACTATTACGAACAAGAAGTAGAAACGCGAAAACGAATAAAAACAGCGATGCGTTATCCTACATTTGTTATTGGTTTTATCGTTATTGCGATGTTCATTTTGAACGTTAAGGTCATTCCGCAGTTCGCCACTATGTTTAACCGCTTTGGTGTTGATTTGCCGTTACCAACAAGAATTCTGATTGGTATGTCGGATTTCTTTGTGAACTACTGGTTATTGATGTTGGCTGCTATGGCTGCAGCATTTTTTGGTTTTCGATCTTGGTTGGGAACGTCAAAGGGAAGAGAAAGTTGGGATAAATTTCGATTACGAATGCCAATTGTTGGCGGAATCGTTAATCGAGCACAGTTATCTCGCTTCTCACGTACGTTTTCTCTGATGTTGCATTCAGGCGTTCCGTTAAATCAGTCTTTGGCGTTGTCAGCTGAGGCTTTGGATAATAAATTCCTCGAAGCCCGATTATTAGAGATGAAAGCGGCTATTGAAGCGGGTAGTAGTGTTTCTTCAACAGCGATTAATGCCAATATTTTCACGCCATTAGTTATTCAAATGATTTCGGTTGGTGAAGAGACCGGCCGAATTGACGAATTGTTGTTGGAAGTCTCGGACTTTTATGACCGAGAAGTGGATTATGACTTAAAGACATTAACGGCAAGGATCGAACCGATTCTTTTAGTCATCGTAGCGGGTATGGTTCTCATTCTTGCATTGGGCATTTTCTTGCCTATGTGGAACATGATGGATGCAATGAAAGGCTAGTCACGTTGGATAAAGTTATTGTCAAAACATTGGCTTTAACGGTTTGTTGACATTGCTCATGTGTTATTCCGTATGTGAGATTGTATAATTGCCAGTATACATGGGATAGTGGTACTAGAATGAAAAAGAAGCCTTCGGGTTTTACCTTGCTTGAATTGGTTATTGTTATTGTCATTGTTGGTTTGCTTGCAGCTACGGCTTTGCCAAGATTATTTGGCACCATTGATGATGCGAAAGAGGCAAGTATTCAAGGCATAGCGAGCGGTTTCTCATCTGGCGTGATGGGAGCTCGTACTCAATGGGAAGCTCAGACAAGGCCCACAGTTACATCCGGCGGGGAAAAATATAACGTCGTTGATTATGACGGAGTTGAGTTTTGGTTAACCCGTTCCAAAACAAGTTCAGGCAATAGCACGGGTTTTAGCGATGGCTATCCAATTGCCTTAAAAGAAAACAGTTTTCCTGATTCGATTACGGATCAAACGTGTGTGGACTTGATGGAAAATTTGCTTCATAGCTCTCCAAAGGTCGGGACTGCGAGTGAAGCTAGTAGTGACTCTACTCTGCAATATTCAGCTATGGCTGATAATGAGAGTGCAAGTTGTACTTACATACAGCAAGAAAAGAGCAGTGCATATCAGTTTGTTTACAACATTAAAACCGGCCGTGTAGCGGTCACTTTAAATTAATCTTTAGTCTATTTAGTAAGAGAGACATTTCATGAAAAGACAAGGTGGTTTTACCCTTATCGAATTGGTAGTGGTAATCGTAATTCTGGGTATCCTTGCAGTAACCGCTGCTCCTCGTTTCTTAAACCTACAAGGTGATGCTCGTGTTTCTGCGCTTCAGGGTTTAAAAGGTGCAATGGATGGTGCAGCTGGTATTGTTTACGGTAAAGCAGCAATTCAAGGTCTTGAAGGTCTGGCTGGTCAATCTTTATTAGATACTGATGGTACAACAACATTAGTTACAACGGATTTCGGATACCCTTCTGCTGACGCTACTGGTATGGTTTCGTCGGTTAAAGGTCTAAGTACAGATTGGGGGTGGGCTGCCTCATCTGACACAACTTTAGTAGCTACATTTCCTTCCGGTACTACTATCACTGTAGGTGATAATTCAACGGATAATGGTGCAGCTATAATAGCGACCAATTGTTATATCCAATATAACGAGGCAACTTCAACGGCTGTAGCTGACTCAGCAACTACAACGGTTGTATCAACTGGCTGTTAATTGTTCAGTTTTGAGTTGAATTATACGATTTTTTTGGCGCAGTAACCTTCGGGGCTGCGCCATTTCATCTATAATTTTTAAATACTTACTGGCTAACATGGTGAGCAAGCCAATGCAGAGAAACCAGCAACGAATGCGAGGTTTTACATTAGTTGAATTGATTGTAGTGATACTGCTCGTGTCAATTCTCTCTGTTTATGCTGCTAGCCGTTTTTCTGGTGTTTCCAGTGTTTCTGCGTTTGCTGCACAAGAGCAAGTCATCTCTATTATTCGTCAAATTCAAATTGACCGAATGCAGTCCAACTTAACCACTACATCTGCTAACAGTGATTATGCGTTACAGATAACAAGCCACTGCATCGGTTCCGTTCAGGCTTGCAGTTCTTCAAATGATGACAGAAGAAGTGATCTTTTGCGTAACGATGAGCTGACGTTTACCAGTTCTCCATCAATATCCGTCATTGAATTTAGTCTGTTGGGTAATCCTTTAGGTAGTGCCGCAAGTGGTGTCTCGATCAATATTACGTCTTCTGGCAGTTCAACATCGGTATGTTTGAACTCCGAAGGGTATGTGGCGAAAGGAAGTTGCTGATGGGACGAATCAAAGGCTTTACTCTGGTAGAGAGCATAATGGCGATGGTTATCCTCGGCTTTGCCATGGTGACACT
Organism: Vibrio sp. HM8-C; assembly: GCF_058630515.1. NCBI lineage: Bacteria > Pseudomonadati > Pseudomonadota > Gammaproteobacteria > Vibrionales > Vibrionaceae > Vibrio > Vibrio sp. HM8-C. The sequence continues at coordinate 88,499 of NZ_JBMMKS010000015.1, read as the reverse complement.
GGTTAGCTTCCTTTATCCGCAAGTCGAAAAATCGGCAACCCCTCACTACCAAACTCGAGCCGCTAATCTTGGGCAAAGCTTGATGAGCCAGATACTGGCCAGAGGTTTTGATAACAATAGTGACTTTGATGGTGGGCAGTATCGTTGTGGTGAACCTGATAAAAATAATTCAGCTAACCCATGCACGACAACTTTGGGACGAGATGGCGGCGAAAGTAACCCTTCTCAGTTTAATGATGTTGATGACTACATAGGTTGCTGGTGGACAGACAGCGCGAGTGATTGTAGTGATACAGGGTATCCTCTTAGCAATATTTTAGGTACTGAGATAGCCAGTAAATATGCGCACTTTACGGTGACGATTGGTGTTGGCTATGAAACTGCCACGATGAAGAAAATCCAGATCAGTATTGATACTGGGCGTTACGGTGAGTTTGATTTCACTGGCTTTCGAGGAAACTACTAATGAAAGTTCGTGGTTTCACTCTGGTTGAAATGGTCTTGACCATGGTGGTCGGCTCGATACTTATTCTAGGTATTGCGGGCTTTGTTGAGCTTGGTAGTAAAGGGTATTCAGATACGGTTGCGAGGCAAAGGCTACAAACACAGGCCAAGTTCGTTTTAGAAAAAATGACCCGTGAAATTCGTCATGCAGTTCCGAACAGCTTTGCTATCAGTAGTTCGTCAAATCTACAATGCTTGTCGTTTTATCCTATTGTTTACTCGGGTTTTTACGCTTTGTCAGGCAGTGATGATAAAACCATAAAATTTATTGTTGGTAATACGCCGACACCGACGAGTTACGATGGTTTGAGGATGATCATTAACCCTTCACGGCAGACGGATTTTTCAGTTGGGCAGAGTACCAATATTGCATTAAGCGGCAGCAGTACCAGTTTTACATTGTCATCTCCATTACCCAGTCAATCTGTTGCTCAGCGTCAGTATGTTTATGATGGTATGGTGACTTATTGCTTAGATTTCTCTGCACAAAGTGTTACTCGTAATGGCGTACAAGTAGCGGATAGTGTTAATGCGGGGGAGCTGAGTTATGCGGAGCCAACTCTTCAGAGGGGTGGTGTTGTGCATCTGGCTTTAACCTTTGCTCAAAATGGTGAATCCAGCCACTTTGATATGGATGTGCAGGTGCTCAATGTCCCTTAGAAAAAGCGTATTCCCTAGTGTTAAAAAGCAAGCGGGTAATCTCTACATCGTTGCCATCTTCGTTATCGTGGTTATGGGCTTTCTTGCCAATGCGCTTGCTCGTATGGAATGGTCAAATCGCGATGCTTTATCAAAGGATTTGCTCGGAACTCGCGCTTGGTTTGCGGCGCATTCTGTCAATGAGTTAGCGCTTACTCAGTTGTATCCACTTAACACAACTACCAGCGTGGTAGCTAATGTCTGCCTAAGCAATTGGGGGGACGTGCAAAGAGCTGCAAATGACCTCGTTACGCAATTCGCAGGATGTTCTGTGAGCACACAATGTTACTCACTCGGCACGTTAGATTCCTCAAGCTATTACAAGGTTGAAAGTACGGCGGTGTGCGGCAGTGGGCAATTTCAGGTTGAACGTAAACAAGAAGTTTGGGTGAAGGAGTAAACATGGCTAAGTTATTTCGTTGTCTGCCACTGTTACTTTTGTTTTTTATACAAAGTGCTTTTGCTGAAACATGTACGTTCAAAGGTCAAAAGTTTGCTGTTATTGAATTCACAGTTGTAGGTAGCCCTGGAGTCTTTCAGTCGGCGACTTTTCAAGAAACAGGTAACAATCTGCTAAAAACGTTGTGGTACACGGAACAGCATGTATCCGATAGCCGATATTTTTTTAATGATCATACTCTGCAGCAAAATACTCGCTATAGAGTGAGAATTCTCAACGAAGCTACAGGCTCAATTCCTAGCCGTTATTACCGAAAAAATTTGGATTCAAATGTAAACAGTTGGGCGCTTATCGACTCCATGGCGATGGAGATGAAGCCAGGTAATGTTACGGTTCAGACAGCAGATGGCTCGGATCTAACTTGTGAAGCCGTAGAACCAGAAGATATTGAGGATTACATCCCACCTACTTTCGATCAATGTGAATATTTCCCGCAAGCGGTTCAGAGTTGGAAAACCGACGGGACGGTATATTCTGGTTATGGTCCTAGTTCATTTACCGCAAACAACGCCACTGAGAATATTGTAGGTTGGTCTGACAATTATGTTAATGATGCTCAGAATGTGTTCCGCTACCAGCCATGGTGGGGAGCCGAATTTCGACAAGCGTTGCGGATTGGCTTTGATACCACCCAAAACAGCAATACCTATGTTGCCAATTGTCAGGGCTACGGCTGTGGTACGAAATCTCTGCATGTAACGTTTGAAGGTGCGGATTACGATATTGACGATGGGCTGTTTGAAGACAGAAAAGCAGAGCCACCAGAGCCATTAAACGTTTCGTTTGATTCTGTCGATGAGTTGTATATTCAAGTTAACGATAGCGCTAGCGACTTTAGTTCTTTCTGTAATAGCAATGGATTGTGTTCATACAGTACGTCTGGAAGTTATTTTGAATTAACCATACTGAAAAACTTGAAATCGCTGAAGATTGAGAATGTTCGAAGTGACAAAAAACTAAACGTACGTCTGTCTCCTGGTCTAAAAATAGAAACCTTTTCAGTCAATGGTAATACCGCCGTCTATTTTGGTGAAGATGACGCTTTGCTATTAGGAACAGCTTCTATCGGCGAGTGGGGGGACACTCAGGTTTACTTAGGAAGTGATGCTGTTATCAGTATCGCCGGAGACGGAGATGATAGCACCAGTGACCTGACTACAGGTGTTATTCGTTTCATTCCAATCTCGCCATCGAATGGTTCTTCAACTTACCAAAAGCCACTATTTTATGGGCCAGCTGCAAACTATCACATAAAGGCAAGCGGAGTTCTCGAAGCGTATTTGCTAGCGAAATCCATGAACTTCGACGTCGGTATATCGATAAAGGGTTCTATCACGGCCCATACTTTAAACGTGGTTGGCAACGTTACGGTTACTCGTGACTCCGCTGACCCTGAATGTTGGAACGAGACTGATACAGACAAAAGTTACAATCTGATACTACAGCCTAAATCTGATATTGCGCTTGTGTGTCAGACATTGGAGCCTGAGCTATCGGTTTTCTCAGATGGTGTGCTAGCGACAGATTTTACGGGCACTGTTGTTGTTACGGTAGATGGTGTGACAACCTCATATTCAGTAACGAATGGTAGCTTCAATTTACCTGTGCTTCTTAGTACGACAACAAGTAAAAGCATACCGATTGTCGCGTACATAGACGGTGACGAGGCGAACAACACCGTGAGTGGTAGTTATGAATTTGTCCCTTACAAGTTGAGCGTTAACCCACAGTACGTTATTGCCAATAAACCGATTGAAGTCACAGCGTCAGCTCAGGCATGTAATGATGAAGGCGGTGTTGTGGATCTGGGCTATAGCGGCTCTCCAACGATTCAGTCTTCTTGGGTTACACCATCGTCAGGTATAGGGAGTTTAAGTTACACACCTGTATTTAATGATGGTCAATCGACCTCCGATCTTACCTTGGAAGAATCCGGTGAGTATCTAGTGACGATGACTGATGACAACTTCAGCTGCTCCGGTGACAGCTGCCCTATCGAAGGTGGAACATTAAAAGGGCAGTTCACGGTTTATTCTCGTCCTTGGACATTCGCAATTTGCTCAGCAAATAATGCCGCTATGGACGGTAATATCACCGATGCTTCGAGCACAGGGTTTACCTCAGCGGGTAATGCGTTTGCGCTAAATGTGCTGCCACTGCGTTGGGTTTCGACTGGCAGTGACAGCGATCCCGTTAGTGGTAGTGAAGCCATTGAGACTTCGAGTTACTGCAATTCTCCGGTGACTCAAAACTTTTTCATTGCAGATAGTGAGTTGATTTCCACTGTTGAACTGACTCATGCTGTTGCCCAACCAAGTGGCGGTGCGGATGGCGCTTTGTCAGGAACACTCGCGCATAGCAATAGCGAAGGCGTCAGTAATAGCTACTTACCATTTAGCGGATTAGCATGGAGCGAAGTCGGCGTATTGCGTGTTAATGCTGATACGCAAGCGAGCTATTGGGGTATGAACGTCAATCAAGGATATCGAGACATTGGTCGATTCTACCCAGCATGGCTGTCGCTCATCAGTAATGATTGGGATTACGCATCAAGTCACGATGATTTTATGTATATGAGTCAGCCCATTACGTATGATTTCGTTGTAGAAGCGCAAAATATGCAGGGTGGTTCAACAACGAACTACAGTAGCTTTAGTTCGAGCCTGATTGCGGATGTGAAGCTTCTTGCGGTTGATACTTCTGATAACAATAGTGAATTTAGCACTCGTGTTGAAGATTATGATCTGCATTTTTGGGATGGCAGCAGTAAATGGTCTGGTGCTCAGTTGCAAGTCAGTGATGCAGCATTTCAGTTTAATAAACTAGAAACCAGTGCTAGCCCAGTGATTACCAGTGCTGATGGTCCATACGAAGAGGGTTTCGGCCTTCGTGTGACAGCCAACGCTTCTGGGGTCAAAGTCGATGGTGTTGACTTCAACACATCCGAAGGGACCAACCTTGAACTCATCAGTTCTGGTATCACCTTAGATACTGGCAAACCCTTTTCAATTCAGCCAGATATTCGTTATGGACGAATGGTGTTATCAGATGTAGGCGGTACATCAACAAGTACGATTCAAATACCTTTGCGAACCGAATACTGGAATGGCACGAGGTTTATTACCAATGATGACGATTCGGGATCGAAGTTCGTTTCACTCGGCGGATATGTTTGCCAGCAAACGGTTTGGTCAAGCTCTGGTTCAGCTTCAGACGCGTCACTTCAAGGTGCAGATTCTGAAGTCGCTGTTGCTGATGGGGTGAGTAATCAGCTCTCTGCGAAACCACATTCAAGCGTGGACGCCAGTTCTTTAAGAGAACAAATTCGTTTTTGGTTAAGAATGTCAAATACATCACCACAATTATCAGAAATGAATGTAAGCTGTGGTACAAGTTATACAAATCAACCTTGGTTACAATACAACTGGCGAGATCTGGGCGATGAAGATCCATCCGCTGTTGTAACGTTTGGTGTCTATCGTGGCAACGATCGTATTATTTTCCGAGGTGAAAGTGGGCTAACGGGACAATAGCAAGCGATTTTTCTTAACCTAAGTTAGGAATATGTTAGAAATTGCGTGTTTGAGTCCATGTTTATGCGTCAATGCCTTGCTGTGACGGCAAGGCATTGGTACATTTAGTGCAATTTTTATCTTCAATTCTTGCAGGATGAACGAAGAATATGTTCAAAAAACTTCGTGGCATGTTTTCAAACGACCTATCAATTGACTTAGGTACTGCCAACACTCTTATTTATGTTAAAGGTCAAGGCATTGTCCTTGATGAACCATCTGTAGTTGCTATTCGCCAAGATAAAGGTCGTGGTGGCAAAACTGTAGCGGCTGTCGGTCATGCAGCTAAACAAATGTTAGGTCGTACGCCGGGCAACATCTCTGCAATTCGTCCAATGAAAGATGGTGTTATTGCTGACTTCTACGTGACTGAAAAAATGCTTCAGCACTTTATTCGTCAAGTTCATGACAACAGCTTCCTTAAACCAAGTCCACGCGTACTAGTTTGTGTTCCTTGTGGTTCAACTCAAGTTGAGCGTCGTGCAATTCGTGAATCTGCACTAGGTGCGGGTGCGCGTGAAGTTCACCTAATCGACGAACCAATGGCAGCAGCAATCGGTGCGGGTCTGCGTGTATCTGAGCCTACTGGTTCAATGGTGGTCGATATCGGTGGTGGTACAACGGAAGTTGCAGTTATCTCTTTGAACGGCGTTGTTTACTCTTCTTCTGTACGTATCGGTGGTGACCGTTTCGATGAAGCGATCATCAACTACGTTCGTCGTAACTACGGTAGCTTAATCGGTGAAGCAACCGCTGAGAAAATTAAACACGAAATCGGTTCTGCTTACCCAGGCGATGAAGTGATGGAAATTGAAGTTCGTGGTCGTAACTTAGCTGAAGGTGTTCCACGTAGCTTTACTCTAAACTCAAATGAAATTTTAGAAGCGCTGCAAGAGCCGCTAACAGGTATCGTTTCTGCTGTGATGGTTGCGCTTGAGCAATGTCCACCAGAGCTGGCTTCTGATATTTCTGAAAACGGTATGGTTCTGACTGGTGGTGGTGCACTACTCAAAGATCTTGATCGTCTATTAACTGAAGAAACCGGCATTCCAGTTGTTATCGCTGAAGAACCACTAACATGTGTGGCTCGTGGCGGCGGTAAAGCTCTAGAAATGATCGATATGCATGGCGGTGATCTGTTCAGCGATGAGTAATGGCTTGTCAGGCACCTTGTTATGAGGTGCCTTATACAAATCTAGGATTGTTATAAGATGAAGCCAATATTTGGTCGAGGACCATCTCTCCAACAACGACTGTTCTTCGCGGTCATGTTATCAGCCAGCCTAATGCTGGCTGATAGTCGTTTAGGAGCATTCGCAAATGTACGTTATTTGCTCAATAGCTTAGTGGCGCCTATTCAGTACGCTGCGGACTTGCCGCGTACCATGTTCAACGATTTTTATTCCTTGTTTAGCACTCGTGACCAACTCATGAGTTCGAATCAAAGTCTCAAACGTGAAGTGATGACGCTAAAAAGCGATCTCACTCTGCTTGATCAATATCGTGAAGAAAACCAACGCTTACGTAAGCTTTTAGGTTCTGAATTTGTCCGTGATGAGAAGAAAGTTGTTACAGAAGTAATGGCTGTGGATACATCACCATACCGCCATCAAGTGGTGATTGATAAAGGCAGAACTGACGGTGTTTATGAAGGTCAGCCAGTGATCAATGAAAAAGGTATTGTCGGTCAGGTGACATTCGTTGCTGCGCACAATAGCCGAGTATTACTGCTGATTGACCCGAATAACGCCATTCCAGTACAGAACATCCGCAACGATATTCGTGTGATTGCTTCTGGTAACGGGCAAAGTGATGAAATTCAGCTAGAGCACATTCCAACCAGTACCGATATTGATGTCGGTGACATGCTAGTAACGTCCGGTTTGGGTGGCGTGTATCCTGAAGGTTACCCAGTGGCTTATATTACAGACGTGGATAAAGACACTCGCCGCGAATTTGCCTCCATCAAAGCTAAGCCAGTGGTCGATTTTGATCGATTACGTTATCTGCTCTTGATTTGGCCGAATGAAGACCGTCAGCAAAAAGTGTTACTAGCAAACCCAGAAGATATAGAAGAGGGTACAACCGATGGGCAGTAGTGATTGGGGAGGCCGATTTGTTATTTGGGGCTCTTTCCTGTGTGCCTTAATTTTTCAGACTATACCTTGGCCGGGTACGCTTGATCTATTGAGACCATCATGGGTCTTATTGGTGACTTGCTACTGGGTATTGGCATTGCCGCATCGTGTAAACGTAGGTTCAGCTCTTGTTCTAGGGTTACTGTGGGATTTGCTTTTAGGCTCGACTCTCGGCATTCGAGGCATGATGATGTCGATAGTGATCTACATTGTCGCCATGAACTTTCTCGTTATGCGCAATATGGCGCTTTGGCAGCAAGCTTTCGTCGTTGGTCTACTCGCTATGGCTCTAGAGGTGCTGATATTCTTTGGTGAATATCTCATTCAAGATGTCACATTTAACCCATTATCTCTCTGGAGTGGTTTAATTAGCTGTATACTTTGGCCATGGATGTTTTTATTGCTACGCCGCGTTCGACGCCACTGGCACATAAAATAGAATGAGCAAACAAAAATTAATTCTGGCGTCAGGTTCGCCTAGACGCCGTGAGCTTCTCGCACAATTGGGCTATCACTTTGATGTGTTAGTTCCTAATGTCGAAGAGAAGCGTTTAGACAGTGAGTCTCCTGTCCAATATGTAGAGCGTTTATCTCGCGATAAAGCTTTAGCTGGTTTAGAACTAGCAAAGGAAAACACGGCTAAGCACGATGATGAAGAGCAAGACTATGTGGTTTTAGGCTCGGATACGATAGTCGTTCAAGATGATCGCGTTTTAGAAAAGCCACAAGACTTTTCTCACGCCAAAGAGATGCTCGAGTATCTATCAGGATCTCGACATCAAGTAATGACGGCCGTGACGGTCGCAGCAGAAGAAAAATATCATACTGTGGTAGTAACCACAGACGTATGGTTCAAACCCTTGTCAGAGCAAGAAATAGAACAATATTGGCAAAGCGGTGAACCTTGCGATAAAGCTGGCAGTTATGGCATTCAAGGATTGGGTGGGCGATTTGTAACTAGGATTGAAGGTAGCTACCACGCAGTGGTGGGATTACCACTCTATGAAACTGACCAGCTCTTGCACGAATTCTTATTATTTTAAACATTGAGGTGCGCTCATGAGTGCAGAGTTGATCTTGAATGTCACCCCGAGTGAAACTCGGGTGGCAATGATTGAAGGCGGCGTCCTTCAAGAGATCCATATCGAACGTGAAGCAAAAAGGGGCATTGTCGGAAACATCTATAAGGGTAAAGTGAGTCGAGTTTTACCTGGTATGCAAGCCGCTTTTGTGGATATTGGCTTAGACAAAGCAGCTTTCTTACACGCTTCAGATATCGTTCCTCACACAGAATGTGTGGCAGAAAATGAAAAACAACAATTCCAAGTTCGTGACATTTCTGAGTTGGTTCGCCAAGGTCAGGATATTGTTGTGCAAGTCGTTAAAGATCCATTGGGTACCAAAGGTGCTCGTTTAACTACAGATATCACCTTGCCTTCGCGCTATTTAGTTTACATGCCAGGGTCTGCGCATGTGGGCGTCTCTCAACGTATTGAAAGTGAAGCTGAACGCAACCGCCTTAAAGCAGTGGTGGCGCAATATTGCGATGAGCATGGTGGCTTCATTATCCGTACGGCAGCGGAAGGCGCGGACGAGAAAGAGTTGGCGCAAGACGCAGCTTTCTTAAAGCGTCTCTGGGTTAAGGTCATGGAGCGCCGTTCAAAATACAAAACCCGCTCGACCCTTTATGGCGAACCCGGTTTATCACAGCGTATTATCCGTGATTTCGTTGGTACCGAACTGACCAGCATTCTAGTCGATTCTCGCCTAGAATTCGAAAACCTCAAAGAGTTCACCTCGGAATTCGTTCCTGAGCTAACCGACAAACTTGAGCTTTACGAAGGTGATAAACCTATCTTCGATATGTATGACACCGAGAACGAAATTCAACGTTCTTTGGAGCGTAAAGTTGAGCTTAAATCCGGCGGTTATCTGATTATTGACCAAACGGAAGCGATGACTACGGTTGATATCAACACTGGTGCTTTTGTTGGGCGTCGTAATCTCGAAGAGACCATCTTCAATACCAATATCGAAGCAACACAAGCGATTGCTCGTCAACTTCGTCTACGCAATTTGGGCGGGATTATCATTATCGACTTTATCGATATGGCTTCTGATGATCACCGTAAGCGAGTACTCGCCTCGTTGGACGCCGCTCTGAGTAAAGACCGAGTGAAAACCAACATCAATGGTTTTACCCAGTTGGGCTTGGTTGAAATGACTCGTAAGCGGACACGAGAAAGTATTGAACATGTTCTATGTTCAACTTGTCCAACTTGTGAAGGGCGCGGAGCTGTGAAAACCGTTGAAACGGTTTGCTTTGAAATTCTGCGTGAAATTACACGTGTTAACCGTGCTTACGATTCTGACAAGTTTGTGGTCTACGCATCTCCTGCAGTGGCAGACACTTTGCAAGGAGAAGAGTCTCATGCGCTTGCAGAGTTAGAGCTGTTTATTGGTAAGGAAGTTCGTATTCAAGCTGAACCTCTGTATATCCAAGAACAATTTGATGTTGTGATGATGTAAAAGGATATTGAGTGATCTCAACCTTTACCCGCCTTGGGCGATTTGTTTTATGGCTGCTCGTTAGCCTATTGGTTTTATTGGCTATTGCGGTAACTGCATTGCGGGTGCTACTGCCTGAAATGAATCGCTATCAAGGTGAGATAGAGCGCTGGGCGACGGAACAATCCAATATCCAACTTAAAATTACCGATGTGCGTGGTTTCTGGAAAAACACGCACCCATCTTTGGCGCTTAAAGCTGTGCGTGCAGAGCTTCCAGCCAGCAGTCGCGTTCATATATCTACTCAGCAAATTGATATCGAATTTGATTTACTTCAGTCGTTACTGAACCGTAAACCAGTGATTGCTGACATGAGTATTCATGGTATGAAGCTCGATATCAGTTCTATCAATTGGAACAACCTAAATAACACCAGCTCTTCTGAAACTGAAAGCGAAAGCAGTCAGAGTCAGGCTGTTCAACGTCTGGATGACCTATTTTTACGTCAATTAGATAACTTCTCCTTGCTTGATTCGACCATTTTATATCAGACGATAGCGGGTGAAGTTCGTCAGTTGGACATCGAAAAACTTCGTTGGCGTAACAATGGTTCTCACCATTTTGCTGAAGGTGAAGTGAGCTTAGTTGATACTAATATTAACTCATTGTTAGTGAGTGCTGACTTTGAAGATCATGGTTCACTTAGGGATATCTCTGGCAACTTTTACGCAAGTGCAGACAGCTTACGCGTTACTCCTTGGCTTACTCGCTATTTGAAAGAAGAAACAGGCATTGAACGTGGCAGAGTGAGCTTCAATGCATGGATGACGCTCGATCACAATCAGCCCGTTGATGGTTATGTTGAACTTAAACCTTCTGAACTTATTTGGGGTGAAGAAGGGCAAACTAACGAGCTGCTTCTTGAATCGGGTATTGTGAAACTCATTCCTGCGGGTAAAGGGTGGCAAGTTAATGCTCACTCACTTCAGTTACGTACGAATGATACAGCGTGGCCTGATCTTGATGTCGCTTTAGATTGGCAACCGGAAGGCTGGACATTAAACCTTTCACAATTAGATATCGAAACATTGTTGCCTGTCGTCGGTTTGATGCCGGATTCTCAGCAATCGACAAAGTTGATTGATAACCTCAAACCGGGTGGCCTATTGGAAGATGTTCGTGTTTCTATGGGACAGAGCATTGATTCTCTTCGATATTCAGCTCAGTTAACGGAAGGACGAATCGCGCAGTGGGAGTTATTGCCTGAAGTTCATCAGCTTCAAGCGAAGATCACAGGGTCTGCAGATATTGCCAAAATTCATGCCTCGTTGATTGATGATACCTTGCCTTATGGCGATGTATTTCAAGCGCCATTAAATATCCGTTACGGCGACGCGAATTTAGTTTGGCAAAAAGACAGCGATGGTTGGTCACTATGGTCTGATAAAGTCTCGGTTGCTACACCTGACTTGCAGGCTTTGGGTGCATTTCGACTGGACTTTCCCCATGAGAAAAGTCCGTTCCTATCCTTCTATTTAGAAGCGGATGCATACAACGCGGGTGAAACGTGGCGTTATTTGCCGACTCTCGCCCTAGGTGAAGATCTGACTGATTATTTATCTACAGCGATTCAAGGTGGCCGCGTTGAGACTGCCAAACTGATTTGGTATGGCGATTTAGGGGCTTTCCCTTACCACAACCACGATGGTGTATTCCAAGCGTGGGTTGGATTAAAAGAGGGTAAGTTCAGTTTCGATACTGCTTGGCCAACAATCACGAATTTGCAGTTAGATTTACTGTTTGAAAATGAAGCCATGTACTTGGATTCAAACGCTGCCACGTTAATGGATGTGACTGCGAAGCGTATTACAGGACGCATTCCAAGCTTAGCGCCGGATGGTCATATAGAAATTGAAGCCAACGCAGTAGCGGAAGGTAATGCTGTAAGGGCGTACATGACGGCAACTCCGCTTGTTGATTCCGTTGGTGCGGCGTTAAACGCTGTTCAGGTCAGCGGCGAAGTGACTTCTGAGTTCCAGTTAAATATTCCATTTACCAGAGACAAAGAACCTCGCGCCTGGGGCTGGGCTGATCTATCGAAAAACCACGTGGATATCGAAGCTCCCCCAATGGTATTGGATTCAGTTTCAGGTCGAATCAACTTTGACAATGATGTCATCACAGCGGCGGGGCTATCCTCGAAACTGCTTAAACAGCCAATTTCGTTTGATTTCCAAGGGGAAAGTATACCGCAAGGCTATGCAGTTAACATCGATGTTATTGGTGATTGGGATGTGAAGCCTCTTGTTCCCTACGTCGGTGAACGCTGGCTTAAACGTCTGAAAGGTCATGCTCCGTGGCAAACCAGTGTTGCTTTACAGCTGAACGATGTTGGTTTTACCTATCAGATAGATAGCAGTGCTGATCTGAAAATGGTATCGAGTGACTATCCGTATCCGCTAGCAAAACAAACGAAAGAAGCAGGGAAAGCGCTTCTTCAGGCCTCCGGTAATCAGGAATCGATTACCGCACGACTGCAGCTTCCTAAGGCTAAGTATCAGGCTGAAATAGATATCAGACCGAAGACACCAGTGTTAACGGCAACCAACCTGATACTTGGTCAGGGTAGTTTTAAAATCAGCCCGGTAGTGGGGCATCATGCGCAGGCTCGTATTGACCGTTTTAATCTGGATGATTGGATTTCGGTGATGAATGATCAACCAGCAGCAAAAGTTGGGAAGTCGAGTCTCGATAAAATGAATACGCCAGAAATACCGCTACCGCAGCGTGTGGATTTAAAAACTCAAGAGCTTACGCTAGCTGGTATTGAGTGGCACGATGTGGACTTTAACGCGCGCCAAAAAGGGCTTGGTTGGGTGCTGAATTTAGATAGCCAAGAAGCGAAAGGGCAAGCTAATTACATCGAGCCCTATGACCTTTCAGTATCATTTGACCGTCTGCATGTATTCGTTCCATCGTTGGATGAAGAAAAGCCGAAGCCTTTGTTGACCTCACACACCAAACAATCGGATCCGCTGATTTCCGATTTTGACCGAGAGTTTCATCGCTTGATGCCTAATCTTACTTTGGTTATTCAAGATTTTTGGCTGCAAGGATATAAAGTCGGTAAGGTGAACGTTGACTTCCAACGTAGAGGAGACACGCTAGAGTGGAAAAAGATTGATGTGGTCAGTGGTACCAATACAGTTCATATGAGCGGTGGTTGGACACTAACAGACACAACCAGCCACACTAAGCTAAAGTTTGATGTTCAGGGTGAAAACAACAGTGATCTGATGGAGCGTTTTGGTATCAGCTCCGGTATTCAGAAAGCCTCGTTCAACATGTGGAGCGATTTGCAGTGGGACGGTGCACCTTGGTCAATGAAAGTCAGCACAGTACAAGGCAACGTGAAAACAGAACTGGGCAAGGGCGTCATTTCTGATGTTAGCGGTGCTGCTAAGTTTTTAGGCTTATTCAGTTTGGATTCCATCATTCGCAAAATGCAGCTCGATTTCAGTGACGTATTTGATAAGGGTATGGCATTTGATTCGATAACGGGCAGCGGAGAGGTTGATAAAGGCGTCTTTGTTACCAATGATATAAAGATGGACGCGATAGCTGGTGATATGACGATCAAAGGATTAGCCGATCTCAACACTCGTACCGTAGATGCTGAAGTGAACTTTGTGCCAGACATTACATCAGGTATTCCGGTGTTAACGGCCTTTGCTGTAACACCACAAACGGCTTTATATGTGTTGGCGATTACCACAGTGATTGCGCCAGTGGTTGAAGTGTTTACAGAAGTAAATTATGAGGTGAAAGGACCAATGGATTCACCGACTGTAAAAGAACTTTCTCGTAGTCGCGGTGAATTTAAACTGCCGAAAAAGCTCAGAGATCTCGCGAAATAGTCTGATAAAAACATAGGTTGGAATCGTTACATGGAACGTATTGGTTTAATTCAAATGACATCCAGTTCGGATGTAGATGAGAATCTCACTTATATTGAGCAGCAGACTGCACAACTGGCTGAACAGGGCGCTAAATGGGTGATAACCCCAGAAAATGCGGTCGTGTTCGGTAAAAGAGAGGACTACCACCACAATGCTGAAATATTGGGTGATGGACCAATTCAAGCGAGAATGTCACGTTTGGCACAAGCGGAAAATGTTTGGATTCTTATCGGCAGTATGCCTATTTTAAGTGAAGCATCTAAAGTAGTGACCACAACGTCGGTTCTGTTTAATCCGCAAGGTGATATCGTCGCTCACTATGATAAGCTGCATATGTTTGATGTTGATGTTGCCGACGGACACAAGCGTTATCGAGAGTCAGAGACCTTTACTCCAGGTAATGAGATTGTAGTTACTGAGTCTCCATTTGGTATGTTGGGGCTTTCCATTTGCTACGATCTACGTTTCCCGAATTTATATTCAGAGTTACGTCGTTTAGGCGCTCAGATTTTAGTAGTGCCCGCAGCTTTTACCGCAGTCACGGGTAAAGCTCACTGGGAAGTTCTGTTAAGAGCGCGTGCGATTGAAAACCAGTGTTGGGTGATCGCAGTAGGTCAGGGCGGACATCATGTTTGCGGAAGAGAAACTTGGGGACATTCAATGGTGATTAACCCATGGGGTGAGGTTATCGCCTCATTAGACCAAGATGCTGCAAGTTTGATTGCTGATATCGAACTTGAACAAATAGAAAGTGTGCGTAGAGCTATGCCAATCAGCGCACACACGCGCTTTCATAATCAATTTATTTTTTCATAATCAATTTATTTCCCATAATCAATGTTATAGAGAAAAAGAGCTAAACATGAGTATTAACCGCATTGAAGAAGCATTACTAAAACCGGCAGGGCTCACCGAGCAGGACATTGCAGATACTCTGTCGAGCATCGCAACCCGTCAGATTGATTATGCCGATATTTATTTCCAGTCTAGCTGGCATGAATCATTAGTTTTAGAAGACAGTATTATCAAAGATGGCTCATTCAACATCGACCGTGGTGTGGGTGTTCGAGCTGTCACTGGCGAAAAAACAGGTTTCGCCTATTCAGATCAGATCCAGTTAGAAGGACTACAACAGAGTGCGATTGCAGCTCGTGGCATCGCGCAGCTTGGTCAGTCTGGCTCACTACAGGCTTTTAAACGCAATAGCAACCAAGCTTACTACGATGCAGTAAACCCGCTAGAGAGCTGGGAAAAGCAGAAAAAAACTGAGCTATTACAGCAGGTTGATGCTTACATTCGTACTAAAGAGCCATTGATTCAAGAAGTATCAGTGAGTCTAAGCGGTGTACATGAACAAATTTTGGTAGCTGCAACGGATGGTACATACGCTGGCGATATCCGCCCATTAGTGCGTTTGTCTATCAGTGTTTTAGCTCAACGTGGCGACCGTCGTGAACGCGGTAGTGCTGGTGGCGGTGGCCGTTTTACTTACGATTACTTCCTCAATGAAGAAAATGGACAGAAGATTGTTTTCTCTTACGCAGATGAAGCAATTCGTCAGGCGCTGGTGAACTTAGATGCGGATGCTGCTCCTGCTGGCACTATGCCAGTGGTATTGGGCTCTGGTTGGCCGGGCGTTCTGCTGCATGAAGCTGTAGGTCATGGTTTAGAAGGTGACTTTAACCGCAAAGAGTCATCAGTGTTCTCAGGTAAAGTTGGGCAGAAAGTGACTTCTGATCTTTGTACTATTGTTGACGACGGTACATTGAAAGATCTTCGTGGTTCATTGAACGTTGACGATGAAGGTGTTAATGGTCAATACAATGTTCTGATCGAAAACGGCATTCTTAAAGGCTATATGCAGGATAAGCTCAATGCTCGCTTAATGGGAGTTGCACCAACAGGTAACGGTCGTCGTGAGTCCTACGCACATCTGCCTATGCCACGTATGACCAACACTTATATGCTACCGGGGCAGCATACTCCGGAAGAGATCATCTCAACGGTGAAGAAAGGCGTGTATGCACCTAACTTTGGTGGTGGTCAGGTTGATATCACTTCCGGTAAGTTTGTGTTCTCTGCGTCAGAAGCTTATTTGATCGAAAACGGTAAAGTAACTCGCCCAATTAAAGGCGCGACCTTGATTGGTTCTGGCATTGAAGCGATGCAGCAGGTTTCAATGGTCGGTAATGACTTGAGCATTGACCGTGGTGTTGGTGTCTGTGGTAAGGCTGGTCAAAGTGTTCCTGTCGGTGTTGGTCAGCCAACACTTAAGCTGGATGCATTGACGGTCGGTGGTACTGAATAACCAGCTTCTACTGAAATAGAAAATTTCAAATCAAAGCCTATAGTTTTCTGTAGGCTTTATTATTTATTCGCAATACATGGTTTATTCGTAATAGGTTGTCTATTGCCAGAAAGATCGTTTTAAGATCGTCTTGCTGGTGGTAATTGACAACGATCCATGCGATATTGCGCGCAATTAAATTGTTACCCTTTTTGTACACTCTGGAGCACATTTTATGTCTCAACAAGATGATTATCTATCAGTGGAAGACTTCCTTGAAATTCAAAAGGAAGATACTCGCGAAATCATTCAAGCATTGCTAGAAGATGGCAGTGATCCTGAAGCGATGTATGAAATTGAACATCACTTTTTCGCTGAAGATTTCGATAAGCTAGAAAAAGCGGCTGTTGAAGCTTTCAAAATGGGCTTTGAAGTTCTTGAAGCAGAAGAAGCAGAAGATGAAGACGGCAGCAAACTGCTGTGTTTTGATGCGACAATGCAATCTACTCTAGATCCAGAGACGATCGACGCTCAAGTTGAGAAGTTGGTTAATCTGGCTGAAAAATACGACATCATTTATGACGGTTGGGGTACTTACTACGAAGGTGAAGATGCCTTGTATCCTGCCGAAGATGAAGACGATGATGAAGAGTAAGTCTTAAAACAAATACCAGCTTAGGCTGGTATTTTTTATGGCTGCTATGTTTAAATGATGAAAACGTTTATATAACAAAACGAAAACAAATTAAGTCAATCAATAAGAAGTACTATGCAGCTTTCTCTCGCCGGATTATGGCAACTTTCACCGCTCACTGATCTATCTATACCACAGGACGATATTACCTTTCCTTCTCCGTTAAGCGCGGTTTTACCTCAAAGCTTGTCTGAAGAGGATATTGCTCAGCAAGAGTGGCATTTAATGCATGATATTGAAGTGGATGAAAGTATGCTCAATTTCGGTGCCATCGATCTTGTTCTTGAAGGTATTGATTATCACGCTGAAGTTCGATTAAACGGAGTCGCGCTGTTTGATTGCGATGGTACACAGAAGGTTTATCGCAAGGATGTACTGTCACAACTAAATTTAGGACGAAACCGATTCGAGATTCTGTTTCTAGAGCAAGATGAAGATTGGCTTTTGGATGAGCAGGAACCGGATATCTGCTCGTTAACTGAAGAAGTTGAAAAGTACGATGACAGAATAGGTATATGGTGTGAACCTTATTTGCAGTTTATTCGTCATGTACGTTTAGGCGCTGTCACTACTGAACAAATTTGGCACCATGGTGGTGGGTGTGAGCTGATGGTGAATTTACATTTCACACCTTTCACTCCGGGATTAGTTTCAGCGGCAGTCAAATTTGATGGTATGACGTATCAGTTACCGATCGATATTCGCAGTGATCATGTCAGCGCTTTGTTTCAGGTTGAAGCCCCAAAGTATTACGACAAAGCAAATCCCAATCCAAAAGATCTTTATGAATTAAGTGTTATGTTGGATGGTCAGAGCAAGATGTTTAAGTTGGGTTTGTCAAAAGACTCCTGCGTGTCCTATTTCTTGTAGGCAATAATTAATTGAAGTGACGAAAAAACCCCAGTTTGAAGCTGGGGCTTTTTGTTTACCACTTTCTGTAAAGGTGGACACTGTTAGTGAGCACATTGCCAGTGATTATTGTGGAATTTGTTTTGCCAGAATTTCTCATGGAAGTAGTAAGCACAAGTATTAAAGCTAGGCTCAATCAACGCCATAACACCACCAATTAACCAGCTGCCTGTCAGCATGTATGCCACGTTGAAAGCCACTGTGTAGTGAATCACGGCAAAACTCATGGTTTTGATTCTTGGGTTATGAGCATAACGTTGTAGTGGAGTGTACTTATCCCAAGCTTTTTCATGGAAGTAAAACGCTACGGTATTAACCATTGGTTCTAGCATTGCAATCAGGCTGCCTAAAATGATGTCGCCTGTCAGTACGTATGCAACGGTAAAGGCAATGCTGAAATGTAATGCTGCAAAACTGATAGTCTTTTTCATAATTAGTCCAACCTTGTATCTCTTTGTTGAACTTATTATTGATAATTATTCGTATTATCGCTAGGCGGATTTTTAAATTAGTGTGATAGGTAAAAACTAATAAGTAAAAAATAGATAAAGGCGCATTAAGCGCCTTTATCTATGTGTTAAGTGTTTCAAACTACCCAATCAACCATTTGGTTTGATAACAAGGACGTTTACTGGAGAGTTCTCAACAACCTTGCTGGCGACAGAACCTAATACCACTTTGTCGATACGAGAACGTTTATGGCTTGGCATCACAATCAAGTCAGCTTCAACTTTCTTAGCATAATCAAGAATGGTGCTATAAGGTTTACCTTCGGCAACGTAAACATCAAATTCAACGCCTTCTGCGGTGTATTGTTGTGCAAATTTTTTCAGCTGTTGTTTCACGTCTTCTTTCATTTGCTTTGCTGCTTCTTTTGGGAAGTAGGTAGCAACCATAGACATGTGAATACCGGGCAGAACATTGAGCAGATGGATTTTTGCGTTGCTTTGTTTAGCATGCCAAACCGCATGTTCAACAGCTTTGTCACAGAAGCCGTGCTCATTTAAATCAACAGGAACAAGAATGTGTTTATACATAATGCTTTTCTCTGAATAAAGCCAAGTTAATTACTGATAAACATCATAAATTAACTTGGCAGGTAATTATGCGTCCGCCTGCTCTTTTTGAGCTCTTCTTCGCTGATTCCAGCCAAGTAAAATCGTCAGTAGTAGAGCCGGTAGGAATACCCATTCTTTCATCGGTCGCTCACTGTCAATCACGATCGATTCAATTTCCCAACCGAAATCGATACCTGCAGATTCAGCAGGGCTACCGAACTCAACCATATCAACCATCATCTTTTTGCCATCATTGTTGAGCATCAGACCCATTGAAGAAATGCGTTCTTCTGGTGTTGCCGCTCTGTCATCAAATGGCAGTACAACGGTTTTAGATACAAAATTGCCTTCAAGTGTCTCACCAGCAACAAGTAACTGAAGCGGTTGACCGACAGGTGTTTTCTCTACGATTTGAGCCAACTCAACACCAGGGTGAACTTCTTGCGCTGGATAAACCATATCCCACCAGAAGCCAGGGCGGAAGAAGGTAAATGTCAGAGCTAGAAGCGCAACAATTTCCCACCATTTGGTTTTGGTAAACCACCATCCTTGTGTCGCGGCTGAGAACAGCAACATCGCAATAATCGATGATATGACTGTTAATCCGAGATGCCACCAAGTATCAATACCCATCAATAGTAGCTGAGTGTTGAACACAAACATGAATGGCAAAATGGCCGTTCGTATATCGTAGGCAAAACCTTGTAGACCTGTACGTATTGGGTCGGACTTGGCAATTGCAGCTGCGGCAAAAGCGGCTAGACCCACAGGAGGGGTATCGTCCGCCAAGATACCGAAGTAGAACACGAATAAGTGTACAGCGATAAGCGGAATAATCAGACCGTGCTGAGCACCCAGAGTCACGATAACAGGAGCCATCAAAGTCGATACTACGATGTAGTTCGCAGTCGTTGGCAGACCCATGCCCAAGATCAAGCTGATTACGGCGGTGAACAGCAGCATCATGATCACGCTACCGCCAGAGATGAACTCAACGAAATCAGTCATCACCAGACCAATACCTGTCAGGGTTACTACGCCTACAACAGTACCAGCCGCTGCCGTCGCAACACCGATACCAATCATGTTACGGCCGCCAGACACTAAGCTTTCTAGCAGATCGGTCACGCCCAATTTTGCTTGTTCTGCAGCATCATTTGACTGGTTAAATACCGCCATTAGCGGACGTTGAGTCAGCAAAATGAACATCATGAACACGGTTGCCCAAAATGCCGATAGACCCGGTGAGAATCGCTCAACAGTCAAACACCAAACAAGTACCACGATTGGCAATAGGAAATGCAGCCCCGATTTTACAGTAGGACCTACATCTGGAATCTCTTGAATGTCGTCTTCAAATTCAAAGCCACCTTCTTTAGCGTGCTTTGCCGACACTTTCACGAGAGCTACGTAGGAGGCAAGAAGAGCAATGCCAACCAAGAAAGTTGCAGCAGAGCCAAAGACATCTTTCGTCCAGCCAATACCGTAATAAACCACTGCGCTAATTACACAAATCGCCAGTACTGTGCCTGTAAATGAAAGCAAGCTTTGCAAGAATGTTGAAGTATGACGTCTTGGCAGACCTTGCATACCTGCTTTACACGCTTCTAAATGCACAATGTAGATTAGGGCGATATATGAAATCAGAGCCGGTAACAGAGCAGCTTTGATCACTTCCACATAGGAAATGCCTACATATTCCACCATCAAGAATGCCGCTGCGCCCATGATTGGTGGTGTTAGCTGACCGTTAGTTGAAGCCGCAACTTCTACCGCGCCCGCTTTTGAAGCTGGAAAGCCTACTTTCTTCATCAGTGGAATCGTAAAAGTACCGGTTGTTACTACGTTGGCAATCGACGAGCCTGAAACTAGACCCGATAAACCAGAAGCAACAACTGCTGCTTTGGCAGGACCACCGCGCATGTGTCCTAGCAAAGAGAAAGCAACTTTAATGAAGTATGCTCCTGCACCCGCTCTTTCCAGCATGGCGCCAAAGAGTACGAACAAGAATACAAACGAAGTAGAAACGCCTAACGCAACACCAAATACACCTTCAGTGGTTAACCATAGGTGTGACATGGCTTTGTTTAAACTCGCTCCTTTGTGAGCAATCACTTCTGGCATATATGGGCCAGCAAAGGTGTAGAGCAAGAATACAGCGGCAACCGCCATTAGCGGTGGACCTAATGCTCGGCGAGTTGCTTCTAGTAGCAGTAGCATACCAGCAGATGCAGTGACTACATCAGCCAGTGTTGGCGCACCCGAGCGGCCAGCTAGTTGCTCATAGAATAGATAAATGTAGGCAGCACAAAAGCTACCGACAAGTGCAAACGCCCAATCAATCAGAGGGATTCGGTCTCGTGGCGAATTTTTTAATGCCGGATAGGCAGTAAATGCAAGAAAGACAGCAAACGATAAATGGATCGCTCGAGCTTGTGTGTCGTTAAGTACGCCGAAATTGAAAATGAACGGTAATGGAGAGGCGTACCAAAGTTGGAATAAAGACCAACATAGTGGCACAAACCACAAGATACGACCTGGAATACCGCTCGGGTTTCTCGCGCCTGTATCTGCTTGTGCGACCATCTCTTGCACATCTTGAGACGGAGAATTTGTCTGCGTCATGTACATTATCCTTTTAATGATGGTAAAGAGTAACAACGAAAAGAGGTTCTCAAATTTGAGTGAAAACCAAAAAATCTGAAACTTGCTAGAAGATAAATGAATAGGGAGGCGCGTGGCCTCCCTATCCGAGGTAGCCTTAATTATTTAAGCAAACCGATTTCTTTGTAGTACTTCGCAGCACCTGGGTGTAGAGGGATAGAAAGACCCGCTTTAACCATGTCTTCTTTCTTCAAGTTTGCAAATGCAGGGTGCAAACGAGTGAAAGTTTCGAAGTTTTCAAATACTGCTTTTGCAACGTTGTATGCAACTTCATCTGAAACGTCAGATGTAGTCACTAGTGTTGCTGCTACACCGAAGCTCTTCACATCTTGATCTGTGCCACGGTACATACCCGCTGGTACTGTGCTATATGCATAGTATGGGTTATCCGCAACGATCTTATCGATCTGCTCGCCAGTTGCTGGAACTAGCTTAGCATCACATGAAGTTGTCGCTTCTTTGATTGAACCATTTGGGTGGCCAACCATGTAGATGAATGCGTCGATTTTGTTATCACAAAGAGCTTGAGAGCGCTCAGAGCCTTTTAGCTCAGAAGCCAATGTGAAGCTGTCATTAGTCCAGCCAAATGCATCCATAACCACTTGCATAGTTGCACGGTCACCAGAGCCTGGGTTACCAATGTTTACACGCTTACCTGCGAGATCTGCTACACCGTTAATGCCAGCGTCAGAACGAGCGATGATGTTAAAAGGTTCTGTGTGAAGAGAGAACATCGCGCGTAATTTCTTGAATGGGCCTTGCTCTGCGAATTCACTTGTGCCGTTGTAGCCGTGGTATTGCCAGTCAGATTGCACGATACCGAAATCAAGTTCGCCAGAACGAATAGTATTTACGTTGTAGATAGAACCGCCGGTAGATTCCACAGAGCAGCGAATGTTGTGTTCTTTACGATCTTTGTTAACAAGTTTACAGATTGCACCACCTGTTGGGTAATAAACACCAGTGACAGAACCAGTACCAATAGTGATGAACTCTTGAGCGTTAACCGCGCTTGCCCCAAGGATTGTTGCAGCAATAGCGCCGACCTTTATGATTTTATTCAATGCCATGAATTTCCCTTCCTTCATTCATAATTCCCCAAAACAAGTGTAGTTGCTTTGGTCGTTTCTTCATGAGAAACAATGCCTTTTTCAATCCTTATGTTGAAAAAGTGTCAGGATAATAGCAAAAAAACATCACATAATAATAGTGATGTTTAAAAATGTAGTCATAAAAGCTAATTATTACCAGTAACTTAGTATGAATTGTTTAAGAATGTTTAAACTTTGTAATGAATGGGTTACGTTACTTTTGAGGGATAAAATGGTTGTAGTTTTTGTGGTCAGAAGAAAGAAAAAAGTCACGTATTGATCCCAGTACGTGACTTAAAGAAAAGTAATAATGTTTAGCGATTAATGAGTTACACTCAGAACGGCTAATTAGCCTGCGTATTCAAATAACTCGCAGACCGAAGTAAATAGTTGCTTAGTGGTAATGTTAAGCGTAGGGGTAATGAAGATAGTATCGTCACCAGCGACAACACCAAGGATACCTTCAGACTTACCTAGAGAATCCAGTAAACGAGCGATAAGTTGAGCAGCACCTGGACCAGTATGAATCACAACGAGTGCATTGTTGTAGTCGACGTCCAGCACTAACTCTCTTAGAGAGCTTGATACAGTAGGTACGCCTAATTCTGCTGGTAAACAATATACCATTTCCATTTTTGCGTTACGTGTGCGCACTGCGCCAAACTTCGTAAGCATGCGGGAGACTTTAGATTGGTTAATGTTGTCAAAGCCTTCATTTTTAAGAGCGTCTACGATATCGCCTTGAGATCCGAATCGTTCTTCTTTTAATAAAGCTTTAAAAGCGCGGACTAGGTTGTCTTGTTTATCTACACTACGCATGTTTCTGTTACCACTGATTCAATAATGGTGCATATTCTCGCATAGATATTCACTTATAGGCAAATTAAGCTTCAAAACTGTCTAAAAGGTCACTGTAAATAGCAATATTTAGAGCTCAGGAAGAGCAAAAAGGGAGATATAAGGGAGCAACGGATATGTCAGTACCCCGTCGGTGATTGGCGATTTGGCTAGTAAGTGTTCAAAGTCGCAAAGCTGACGTTAATTGTTTGTAATCAAGTTGTGATTGCTATAATTTTTTTTGGTCAGATATTAAACAACCCTACAAAACATAATTAAGACAATAACTCTCAAGGAGAACGATAATGAAAGTCTCTGTAATTGGTGCCGCTGGCGGCATTGGTCAAGCCCTCGCTTTACTTCTTAAGAACCGTTTACCTGCTGGATCTGATCTCGCTCTGTATGACATTGCCCCTGTAACACCTGGTGTTGCTGCGGATCTTAGTCATATTCCAACTCCTGTTTCTATAAAAGGCTATTGTGGAGAGGATCCAACTCCTGCCCTAGAAGGCTCTGATGTAGTTTTAATCTCCGCTGGTGTTGCTCGTAAACCGGGTATGGATCGTGCGGATCTCTTCAATGTGAATGCGGGGATTGTAAGATCTCTTGCTGAGCGTATCGCGGTGGTATGTCCGAATGCTTGTGTGGGTATCATTACTAACCCAGTAAACACAACGGTTCCAATTGCTGCTGAAGTTCTAAAAAAAGCGGGTGTTTACGACAAACGTAAACTGTTCGGTGTTACCACTCTTGATGTTATTCGTGCGGAGACTTTCGTTGCTGAGTTAAAACAGAAAGATCCGGGTGATATTCGTGTTCCTGTGATTGGTGGTCACTCTGGTGTAACTATTCTGCCTCTTCTTTCTCAAGTTCAAGGTGTCGAGTTTACTGAGGCTGAAGTGGAAGCGTTAACTAAACGTATTCAAAACGCGGGTACTGAAGTTGTTGAAGCAAAAGCGGGTGGCGGTAGTGCAACTCTATCTATGGGACAAGCAGCATGTCGATTTGGTTTGTCTTTAGTTAAAGCTCTGCAAGGCGAAGATGTTATTGAATACGCTTATGTTGATGGTAATGGCGAACATGCTCCATTCTTTGCTCAGCCAGTTAAACTAGGCAAAAATGGCGTGGAAGAAGTATTGAGTTACGGCCCATTAAGCCAATATGAAAAAGCAGCTTTAGATGGCATGTTGGAAACGCTGAATGGTGATATTGAAACTGGCGTAGAATTCGTTAAGTAATTGCTTTAACTATCCTAAGAGCCGCTCCTTTATGGGGCGGTTTTTTTATAGATATAAATAGCTAAATGGGAGTCGTTCAAATTCGATTGATGGTTAATTTCACAATCAAACACACTTATTATTGATATAGTTCGTATTAAATGTTCTGGTTTTTCTTATAAAATTAGTTTTTGAATCTGCTTTTAAACCCATTTCCAATTTCAATATGCAATTTTCTAGTCTAATACTTGCAAAGTAATTTCATTAGCTTAGCCGTTTAATGGGCTAAATTTTCATAGAAGAGTTTCTCTTAATTTCAAAATACTCACTGGATACACCATGGATAACAAACTTGGTATCGGAGCTTTGACCGCTTTAGTCATTGGTTCGATGATTGGCGCGGGCGTTTTCAGCTTGCCGCAAAATATGGCTTCAGTCGCTAGCCCACTCGCAGTCATTTTGGGGTGGGGAATTACAGGCATTGGGATGATATTTCTCGCTCTGTCATTTCAACAGTTAACAGAACTCAAGCCAGAAATAGACAGTGGTGTGTTCGGTTTTGCTCGAGCTGGCTTTGGAGATTTCGTCGGTTTCTGCTCAGCTTGGGGTTACTGGTTCAGTGCGATGCTAGCAAACGTCTCTTATCTTGTTATCGTATTCAGTACGTTAGGCTTGCTGTTTGATACGCCAGATAATGTCATGTTTGGTTCGGGCAACACATTAGTCGCTATGATTGGCGCATCTGTATTATTGTGGATCATGCATGGTTTGGTTTTGCGCGGAGTAAAAACAGCAGCGCTGATCAATATGATCACGACTTTTGCCAAAATGATTCCTCTGATCACTTTCATCATTTGCGCAGCCATCGCATTCAGATGGGAGACTTTCACTGTCGATCTTACTGGTTTGCATTTCGATGAGAGCTACGATCTTTGGGCGCAAGTTAAAGGCACCATGCTGATTACTGTGTGGGTGTTTATTGGGATTGAAGGAGCTGTTGTTGTATCGAGCCGAGCCAGACATCGTAAAGATGTTGGTCGAGCGACGATTTTAGGCTTGCTTACCGCCTTATCAATTTACGTGTTGGTCACTTTATTATCGATGGGCGTTATCAAACCTGTCGAGTTGGCTGGTTATCAGAACCCTTCAATGGCGAAAGTGTTGACGGAGATTGTTGGTCCTTGGGGACGATATATTATCGGACTAGGGCTGATTGTGTCAGTATGTGGGGCATTTTTAAGTTGGACGGTACTTGCGTCTGAAGCTCCATTTTTGTGTGCACGTGATGGTATCTTCCCGAAAAAATACTTACGTCAAAACAGAGCAGGTAGCCCAGTAAAATCGCTGACGCTTACTAATATCTGTATTCAAGTGTCACTTGTTGTCGTAATGTATGCGGGTAGTACTTACGACACTTTATTGATCATTGCCTCCGAAATGATCCTCGTACCGTATCTATTAGTTGGTGCCTATGCTTTAAAGCTCGCTATTGAGCAAAGAAAGGGCAGTAAGCTTCTGTTTATTGGTATTGGAGCAAGTATCTATGGTGTATGGCTGTTATACGCGTCTGGTTTAGACTATTTACTGCTTTCTTCGTTACTGTATTTCCCTGGGCTCTATTTCTATTTGAAAGCCAAGAAAGAGCAGGGGCTTTCACGGTTTGTCGGCAAAGAGAAATGGGGGATGATAGTTTTAGCATTTGCTGCGGTATCAGCAACTGTTTCAATTATTACCAACAGTATTTCTGTATAGAAGAACTGAGAATAAAAAACCTCGCAGCTGCGAGGTTTTTTATTCTTACTGGATTCGTTTACTTGCTGCGATTAACCGCCATATGAGCAAGCGTCACTAAAGCTTGTTTGTATTCACTTTCCGGTAGCACAGTAAGCTCAGCAATCGCTTTGTCGGCTTCTTCTAACGCTTTGTTCACTGTATAAGTAAGAGAGCCGGCTTGCTCCATTGCTGCGAGTATGTCGTTAAGACGTTCCATACCGTTTGCGTGTTCTATCGCTTCACGGATCATCTCAGTTTGTTCAGGAGTACCATTACGCATTGCGTGCAGCAGTGGAAGTGTCGGTTTGCCTTCTGCTAGGTCGTCACCCACATTCTTACCCATTTCTTCGCCGTCAGATGTGTAATCCATGACGTCATCAATAAGCTGGAATGCAGTACCTAAATATTTACCGTAGTTCTGTAATGCTGTTTCTACTTCTTGTGGAGCATCCACTAGAATCGCACCGATTTGCGTTGCTGCTTCAAACAAGCGCGCGGTTTTAGAGTAGATAACCTGCATATAAAGATCTTCAGTGGTGTTTGGATCGTTGCAGTTCATCAATTGTTGAACTTCGCCTTCAGCGATCACGTTTACTGCATCACTCATCAGCTTAAGGATCTTCATTGATCCTAGCTCTGTCATCATTTGAAATGAGCGAGTGTAGATAAAATCACCCACTAACACGCTAGCCGCATTTCCAAAAGCAGCATTAGCAGTTTCTTTACCACGGCGCATGTCTGATTCATCGACGACATCATCGTGCAACAGGGTTGCTGTATGAATAAATTCAATAAACGCTGCCGCAGTAGTGTGAGCCGTCCCTTCATAGCCCAGTGCTTTTGCTGATAAAACCGCTAACAAAGGTCTTAAACGCTTGCCGCCACTACCGACAATATAGAACCCGAGTTGGTTGATTAAAGAGACATCAGAGTTGAGTTGAGCTTGAATTGTTTCATTCACTTTTGCCATGTCATCGGCAGTAAGCGCTTGGATAGCTTTAAAATCCATTGTACATCCGGCTGAAGTTAGAGCTTGTAAGGCATTTTGTCTTCTAGAATTGTTGAATAATACACTAAAAAGCATTGATTAATACACGCCATAAAGGCATGATTGCGGCACTTTTGTTTGGCGATTAGCTTTTCGCCAATTTTTTTAAAATATGGCTTGTCATAGGCACATCATTCACGTAGAATCTGCGCCCTATTGATGATTAGTTTAGCGCACACCCTCATTGCTCACATATGGCATAGGCTGTGCGGAAAGAGCGGAGTAAAATATGTACGCTGTTTTCCAATCTGGTGGTAAACAACACCGTGTAAGCGAAGGTCAAACTCTTCGTTTAGAGAAATTAGACGTTGAAACTGGTGCAACTGTTGAATTTGATAAAGTTCTTCTAGTTGCTAACGGTGAGCAAATCACTGTTGGTGCACCTCTTGTTGAAGGCGGTAAAATTACTGCTGAAGTAGTACAACACGGCCGTGGCGATAAAGTTAAAATCGTTAAGTTCCGTCGTCGTAAACACTCTCGTAAACAACAAGGCCACCGTCAGTGGTTCACTGAAGTGAAAATTACTGGCATCAACGCTTAAGTAACTTAGGAGAGTTTAACAATGGCACACAAAAAAGCTGGCGGTTCTACTCGTAACGGCCGTGATTCAGAAAGTAAACGTCTTGGTGTTAAGCGTTTCGGTGGTGAGTCTGTATTAGCAGGTAACATCATCGTTCGTCAACGTGGTACTAAGTTCCACGCTGGCACTAACGTTGGTATCGGTAAAGACCATACTCTTTTCGCTCTTACTGAAGGTAAAGTGAAATTTGAAGTTAAAGGTCCTAAAAACCGTAAATTTGTTAGCATCGAAGCTGAATAAGTTTAATACCTAACTGAATTCAAAAGCCCTACCGTTACGGTGGGGTTTTTTATTTATGCAGAACAAAAAAGAAGGGGTTCTTCAGCAGAAGAATTAGAGTCTCTCCTTATCTGTTCCAATATGTAGGTTTAGATCACGATGAGTCTGGATCTGCTAAAATTTATATCACTGGTAATAGGTGATATTGCAACGCAAGTAATGCGGAGTAAGTAATGAAATTCGTTGATGAAGCGGTAATTAAAGTCGAAGCGGGCGATGGCGGTAACGGTGTTGTTAGCTTTTGGCGTGAAAAATTCGTAACGAAAGGTGGCCCTGACGGTGGCGACGGCGGTGATGGTGGCGATGTCTACATCCAAGCTGACGAGAACTTAAATACACTTGTTGACTATCGTTTCCAGCGTTTCTACGCGGCAGAACGTGGTCAAAATGGTGGTGGCGGTAACTGTACTGGTAAACGTGGTAAAGATATTACTCTGAAAGTGCCAGTAGGTACTCGCGCAGTGGATATTCACACCAATGAGATCGTTGGTGAAGTGGCTGAGCACGGCAAGAAAGTGATGGTTGCAAAGGGCGGCTGGCACGGTCTTGGTAACACTCGTTTTAAATCGTCTGTAAACCGCGCTCCACGTCAAAAGACTATGGGTACTAAGGGTGAGGTTCGTGAACTTCGTCTTGAGCTGCTTCTGCTTGCTGACGTAGGTATGCTAGGTTTGCCAAATGCGGGTAAATCAACTTTCATTCGTTCTGTATCAGCAGCGAAACCAAAGGTAGCGGATTATCCGTTTACAACACTGATCCCAAGCTTAGGTGTAGTGAGTGTTGTTCCAGAGAAAAGCTTTGTTGTTGCTGACATCCCTGGACTTATCGAAGGTGCCGCTGAAGGCGCTGGTTTAGGTATTCGTTTCTTGAAGCACCTAGAACGTTGTCGTGTGCTTCTACATATGATCGATATTTTACCTATCGACGGAAGTGAACCAGCACAAAACGCTTTGACCATTATGGATGAGCTAGAGCAGTACAGCGAAAAGTTAGCTAAGAAACCAGTTTGGTTAGTATTTAACAAAGCAGATCTGATGCTTGAAGAAGAAGCCGATGAAAAGATCCAAGAGATCTTGGAAGCGCTCGCGTGGGAAGGTCCACACTTCAAAGTATCAGCAATCAACAAGCAAGGTACTGCAGAACTTTGTCGCGAACTTGCTGACTTCATGGAAACTCTACCTCGTGCAGAAGAAGAGTTAACTGAAGAGCAAAAAGTTGAGTTTATGTGGGACGATTACCACAAAGACGCAATGGCTGGTCGCAATGTTATCACTGAAGATGATGACGACGATTGGGATGACTGGGACGATGAAGAAGATGACGGTCACGTTATCTATGTTCGTGAATAAACAAGTTCGCGAATAATTCTGTCGAATGAATTTAGCCGCAATTATTTATTGCGGCTTTTTTGTGTCTAAATCATATTTAGCTTTGCTATTTTCATGCAAACTAGTGCTTCGCAATTTTTACCCTTAGGAAGTTAGGAAAGGAATCATGGCATCCAGACAGAGAGCCGTATCGAGGTTAATCGCACAAGCTGGTCAAATGTTACTGGCTCACGGTGCAGAAAGTGCACTGGTGGTTGGGATCATGGAACGGATGGGACGCGCCTGCGGTATGACAGAGGTTGAAGTGTCTCTATCAGCAGGATCATTGGTTGTCACAACTTTGGAAAGCGATCACTGCATTACCACAACTAGACGTTGTGCGGATCGTGGTATCAACATGCGTGCAGTTACTCAGATCCAACGTATCTGCATCATGATGGAGAAAGGACTACTTGATCATACTCTCGCACAAAAGAAATTGAATAAGATCAGTCCTGAACGCTACAACCGCTGGCTAGTGGTATTCATGATTGGCTTATCTTGTTCCTCGTTTGCTCGTCTAGCAGGTGGCGACTGGACGGTATTTGCTATTACCTTTGTTGCCTCTGCTGTCGGTATGTTCGTTCGTCAGGAAATAGGGCACCGTCATTTCAACCCGCTGTTGAACTTTGCTGCAACTGCTTTTGTCACTTCTGTCATTTCTGCTCAAGCTGTGATTTACCAGCTTGGCAACAAACCAACCATAGTAATGGCATCTTCGGTGCTGATGTTAGTACCCGGTTTTCCATTAATTAACTCTGTTGCGGATATGCTCAAAGGCTTTGTGAACGTAGGTATCGCACGTTTTGTGATGGCAAGCCTGCTGACACTTGCAACCTGTCTAGGAATTATCGCAGCCATGAGTATTACTGGCGTATGGGGGTGGTAGAGATGATAAGTTGGCAATTATTGTTTGGTCTAATTAACGACATGTTCTTTGCTTCCATTCCTGCAGTGGGGTTTGCGTTAGTGTTCAACGTTCCTGTTCCTGCACTGAAATATTGTGCCTTGGGTGGAGCAATCGGGCATGGCTCTCGTTATCTTATGATGCAGTTTGGTATTCCGATTGAGTGGGCGACTTTCTTTGCTGCCACAATTGTCGGCATGATTGGTGTTCATTGGTCGCATAAGTTTTTGGCGCATCCAAAAGTGTTTACAGTCGCCGCATTAATTCCGATGGTACCCGGTGTTTTCACTTATAAAGCGATGATTGCTATGGTAGAAATCAACCATTTAGGATTTCGACCAGAACTGTTAGAAACTTTATTTGAGAACTTCCTCAAAGCGATGTTTATTATCGCAGGTCTTGCTGTTGGTCTTGCTGTGCCTGGGCTGTTATTCTATCGCCGTAAACCAATAGTCTAATAAAACGACCAATAAATAAATCGACAGTTTAATAGGGAAGAGAAATGATCATCAGCATGATTGCCGCGATGGCAAACGACAGAATTATTGGCAAAGATAACCAAATGCCTTGGCATTTACCTGCCGATTTTGCTTGGTTTAAGCGCTGCACTTTAGGTAAGCCAGTGATTATGGGACGTAAAACTTACGAGTCTATAGGTCGTCCTTTACCCGGTCGTCACAATATCGTGATCAGTCGCGATCCAGAACTGAGCATTGAAGGCGTGACTATGGTCACTTCAATTGAAGAGGCCATCAGAGCTTCAGGGGATGTTGAAGAAGTGATGATCATTGGTGGCGGTAGTGTTTATGAGGCTTGTTTACCGAACGCGAAGCGCCTGTATGTCACTTATATTAATGCCGATATAGAAGGTGATACACGATTCCCTGATTGGGGGAAAGACTGGCAAGAGACTCTCCAAGAAGCCTATTTAGCTGATGATAAAAATGCCTACGATATGAAGTTCGTTGTCCTAGAACGGATCTAAATTCAGCTTACATAAGACAAAGCCCAGCATCAGTGCTGGGCTTGTTTTTTTGAATTCTATTCAACGGCGGCACTCAGTGCATCCTGAGTGAAGAACTTCTTTTCTTCCCAATGAAGCAGAGTTAAATGTCCGCCCCAGACACATCCAGTATCAAGTCCAATAACGTCTTTACCATGATAGCCTTCCAGTGCGGCCCAGTGTCCGAATAGAACGGTTTTCTCTATTGGTATTCTGTTTTTAAGATCAAACCAAGGCTGAAGTAAATTACTGCTGACTTCCGCTGGAGGCAGCTTACATTTCATGTCTAACCTTCCATCAATAAAGCAGAATCTCATGCGAGTGTATGCGTTGATGATGTAACGATAGCGTTCTAGATCTTTAAGATCGGAACGCCATTGATCGGGGTGGTTGGAATACATATTTTCAATCAGCCATATCCAACGATCGCTTTGTAATATGGATTCGATCTCTTTCGCACATTCACGTGCAGTGGCTAAGTCCCACTTAGGTGAGATGCCAGCGTGACAAACGACAAATTCGTCATGTTCTAACAGAAGCGGTTGATCGCGTAGCCAATGCAGTAGTTCATCTCTGTCTTCCGCTTCTAGTATCGGAAGTGTTTTGTCTTTGCTTTTAATTGGATGAATGCCGCAGGCGACAGCCAGCAGATGCAAATCATGATTACCTAATACCACTTTGGCAGAATCACCGAGAGAACGAATAAAACGTAATGTCTCGAGAGATTTAGGACCACGTGCAACCAAGTCGCCAGCTACCCATAAAGTATCTTTATGCTGATCAAACTTTACTTGTTCAAGTAACAACTGAAGTTCGTCAAAGCAGCCTTGGATATCACCAACAATATAATTCGCCACGATTACTCCAATTAATTTAAAACGTTAGGAACGGCTAATCGGAAAGGCTCAATCGTTGCGACAAACTCATTTCCTTCATGGTCGTGCATAATGTAGTGTCCTTGCATCACGCCGACCGGTGTCTCAATTGCTGTTCCACTTGTGTAAGTGTACTCATCGTTGGCATCAATATAAGGTTGTTCACCTACTACGCCATCACCTTCTATGACTAGCTGTTTGCCATTGGCGTCGGTAATTAACCAGCGACGGCTGATGAGTTGTACGGTTTCAGGGCTTAAGTTCTTAATCGTGATCAGATATGCGAAAACGTAGCGTTGTTGCTCAGGAGTTGATTGTTCTGGTATGTATTTGGTATGAACTTGGATTTTAATACAAGGCGTAGAGACATCCATGTGAACTCCTTATATAGGTATGAAAAACAACAGGACGAGCTATGTCGTCCTGTTTGAGTTTATGCTTCGTAGCGATTTAAGTCAGAGCTATTTTCTGCTTCAGAGCTGAGATCATCAGAAGAATTTGCATCTAACCAGTTTGCCATCGCAACGAATTGAGGCAGTGTCAGGTTTTCTGGACGCATGGTTGAGTTGATACCGAGCTCTTCCAATACTTCTAATGATAGTAAGGCTTTATAGCAGTTACGTACGGTCTTACGGCGTTGGTTGAAACCTTCACGTACAACGCGATCTAGCCATTTTAGGCTTGTCGCTGGGTATGGTAACTCTTCATAAGGCACGAGGCGTACCACTGCTGAATCCACTTTTGGTGGCGGAACAAATGCTGTTGGTGGCACTTCCAGTACTGGTACAACTTTACAGTAGTATTGAGCCATTACCGTTAAGCGGCCATAGGCTTTACTACCCGGGCCCGCCGCTAGACGGTTCACCACTTCTTTTTGCAGCATAAAGTGCATGTCTTGCACATCTTTATGATACTCAAACAAATGGAACATTAGAGGTGTTGAGATGTTGTATGGCAAGTTACCAAAAATGCGCAGTTTGTTGTTTGGCTTTACTAGTTGAGTAAAGTCAAAACGCATCGCATCGCCTTCGTGAATGGTCAGTTTATCTGCCAGTTCTGGATGGTTACGAAGACGCTCCGCTAAGTCACGGTCAAGTTCGATTACCGTGAATTTATCCACTTCACGGCCAACAGGTTCAGTAATTGCACCAAGACCAGGTCCGATTTCAACCAAGTTCTGACCCGGGCGAGGGTTAATTGCTGAAACGATACCGTCGATAATGTAAGGATCGTTTAGAAAGTTTTGACCAAAACGTTTACGCGCTTTGTGTCCTAAGTGGACATCATTTCTCATAGTGTTCTCGAAGTTAATTCGTTTTCTTATCAACTAATTCAATAGCTTGAGCGAGTGCTGTTCTAAAACTACCAATATCGGCTGTACCTGTAGCAGCAAGGTCTAATGCTGTTCCATGGTCAACAGACGTTCGGATAAAAGGCAGACCTAATGTGATATTCACTGAGCGACCAAAGCCTTTGTATTTTAATACAGGAAGAACTTGATCGTGGTACATACCTAAAACGGCATCCGCTTTTTGCAAGTATTTGTCGTTGAAGATAGTGTCTGCTGGCAGTGGACCAATTAGATTAAAACCATCTTGTTGACGTAATTTTTCCAGTGTTGGAGTAATGGTGTCGATTTCTTCTCGACCCAGTACGCCATCTTCACCTGCATGAGGATTGAGGCCACATACATATATAGTAGGCTGCTCAATCGCAAATTTCTCAACGAGATCCTTGTGGAGAATATGAATGATCTTTTCTAGACGCTCACTAGTTACCGCTTTGGATACGTTAGCCAGTGGTATATGCGTGGTTACAAGTGCAACTCGTAACCCTTCCGTTGCCAGCATCATTACCACGAGAGGGGTATTGGATTGCTCTGCAAAAAATTCGGTGTGTCCGCTGAATGCGACACCTGCTCGGTTGATCACCCCTTTATGTACAGGGCCGGTGACAATAGCATCAAATTCATTATTCATACAGCCCAAAGCGGCTCTTTCTAATGTTTTTAATACATAATGTCCGTTTTGCTCATCAAGCTTTCCAGCAACAACAGGCGTTGCCGTTGCTATATGGTCGACAACGAGAGTGCCTGCTTTCTGAGGTTGGGGATATGAATTGTTATCATAATCAATGAGTTCAACTTCAATCCCTAGCACAGCCGCTCTTTGTGCCAACATGTTCTTGTCAGCACAAACAACAATTTGATGAGTCCAATCTTCTTTTGATAAAGCGAGAACGAGATCGGGGCCAATACCTGCGGGTTCACCCGCAGTTACCACGATACGTTTAATCTTCATCTTGCTCACCTTTTAGCTCTTCAATGAAAGCACTGGCGCGAAGTTCTTGAATCCAAGCACTTGCTTCTTCGTTGAATTTACGGTTAAAGAGAATTCCGTAAGCTTTGTTTTTAAGAGCAGAATCAGTACGGTCAACTTCGCGTCGATCAAGGATTTCAACGATGTGCCAGCCATGTACGGTTTTAAATGGTTCGCTGATTTGGCCCATAGGAAGGGTTTCAACTTGGTGTTTGAACTCTGGTACATACAAATCTGGCGTTTGATAGCCAAGCTCGCCATGTTGCGCAGCAGAACCTGGATCTTGGCTATACTGCTGAGCCAGATCTCCAAAGCTTGCTTGGCCTGCTTTGATTTGCTGAATGAACCCTTCAAGTTGTTTCTTAGCGCCATCGTCGCTCAGAATAATGGTTGGCTTAATCAGGATATGTCGCGCGTTGACTTCCGTTACTGCAACGGTTTCTAGGCCTTTAACATCATCAATTTTCAAAATGTGGAAACCGACACCACTACGGAATGGACCAATAATGCTACCTTTGTTTTGCATCTTGATTTGGTCAGCAAAAATGGTTGGCATTTCTTCTTTACGCATCCATCCCCAGTTACCTCCTTCCAATGCTTTTGGCCCTTTAGAATAGGTGTAAGCCATCTTACTGAAGTCTGCTCCAGCGTTTAGCTGTTCAACTAACTCATTAGCTTGCTTTTCTATCTGAGCCTTATCTTGATCATCATTGAAGCGCAGCTGAATATGGCTGATTTTGTACTGAACAGTGGCGTTGGTTTCTTGTGCAAGTAGCTCTGCCAGCGTGTCTACTTCTGCTGGAAGAATGTTAATACGACGACGAACCATCGCATTGCGCGCTTCGCTTGCAGACATCTCTTTACGAATTTGCTCGCGAAACTCAGCGTAAGTAAGTCCTTGTTCACTGACTGATGCTTGCAGCTGTTCTAAGGTTTGATTGTTCTGTTTAGCGATATTACTAATGGCATCACTTAGGCGAGCGTCATCGATACGTACCCCAATACGCTCTGCTTCTTGCTGCTGCAATGTGTCAATAATCAGTTTTTCTCTTACTTGCTCACGTAGAACCGATTCTTCAGGCAGAGCCTGACCATTGCTGCTGGCATTGACACGTACAGTTTTTAACGCGCTATCAATATCGCTTTGTAAGATAACACCACCGTTGACGATGATGGATACTCGGTCAAGTTCTACAGGAGCAGCATTGGCATTAGACAAGCCAAGAACAGCCACTAATCCTAAGAGAGTGTGTTTCCACAAATTCATTTAAAATCCTATTATCTTAATAACGTAAAGTTATCTAAATCGTAAATCAGTTATTCAAGAAGAATGGGCGACCATAGCTTAGAGAGTTGCCAGAACTAT
This sequence comes from Vibrio sp. HM8-C, assembly GCF_058630515.1. NCBI lineage: Bacteria > Pseudomonadati > Pseudomonadota > Gammaproteobacteria > Vibrionales > Vibrionaceae > Vibrio > Vibrio sp. HM8-C. The sequence goes on along the minus strand of NZ_JBMMKS010000015.1, from coordinate 52,386 downwards.
CTAGCCCCGTCATGCTTGACCCTGCACCAACACTAGTGCCAAAACCGATAATGCCGATGTTAAAGCTAAAGTTGTTTTCATAAACAGGGTCTTTGTAGTACGCCACATCGTTGAGGCTGGTGGTTCCCCAGCTCTTAAGTTGATTGCTGTAGGTGAATCCCATGTACCAGCAGTCCGAGGTATAGCGTAGATTCGCTAGCCATTCTAAGGCTTCGTCGGTGGTTAAATCATGGAAATATTGCGCACTGGCATACCATTTTTTAGATAATTGATATCCAGCAAGCACACCCGCTTGAGAAATGCCATCCTGCGTAATGCTGGCTACATCAATACTGTCACCTACCGTGTTTTCAATATATTCTTTGGTAACATAGCGATAGTTAGTCTGGATAAATCCACCGTCAAAGCGATATTCGAGCGTACTGTTCGCTAATTGCAGCGCGCTGGTATCAACGTCGTATTGCACACCACCATGATAGAAGAGGAAATCATCATAGTTGAAGTCCATTTCCATTGCCCAGGCTGAGTAATTAGTTTTCGTGCCGTCTTCACTCTCTGATTCGTCTGTATTGTTCGTCGGCTTAAATTTCTTATCAATATAAAAAATTTGACCAAAGGCGATGTTTAAACGCTCTTTATAGGCCTCATCGAAAAAGCGGCTAGAGGCACCGTAGCTGAACTGGTTTGCTGGAGCAATGTAATCAACGCCACTGTATTTACGGCTGCGGAAAAGACCATAGTAATCAGTTTGCAACAAAGTCGTATCGTAAAGACCGATGTTACTTTGATCTTTACTTGGCACATATACGTATTGGACTTGAGGTTCCAGTGTCTGAGTATAGTTATCCAATAAAACTGTATCGCGTTCTAGAACAATTCCTGCATTTGTCCTGAACTCAGGAATAACACGAGAAACGCTCTCTTCCAATCCATAATAGTCATTATCGTTTACTCCATTACCATCACTATCTTGATAGGAGGTATCGACACCATCAAGATCTTGCTGGTAATAAGTACCAAGCACTCGGGCTTCAGTTGTCCAGGTGCCCCAAGTATTGGCTAGCGGTATTTTGAATCCGGGCTCGATATGTAAACGAGTTGCTGACGGTTTGCCTTCACCATCTGTCTCAAAGCGCGAAATGTGGCTTTTTAGATCAAAATCCAAATAACGCATCAGTTCTGGCGAATAGTAGTTAAATGCTAATTGAGGCATCAAACGATATGGCTGACTAGAACTAGTTTGGTCTTCCAGTAGCAACTGGAATTGTCGAACGAGAATAGATGTATCCCAGTTTTGGCTACGGTAGGTTACTTGACCTTCTTGAATGAGCTGACCATCTTCTCTACTACCAATGCTGGAGTCCAAATCAGAGAAGTATGAGTAATCACTGACTTTTGAATAATCTACTTCAAACTTCCACGCTTGTTGGTAGATACCGCTGTGTTCGTATTGATATCCCCAACGCGCCCCTTTTTCTAAATGAAGTTGGTCTTCATTCAGGTATTCAGACTTTATTTGTCCTTCACCAAAATCAGTGAGGTAGCGGAATGTACTGTTAATTTGCGACCCACGATTCTGCATATAGTGGAAGGCGGTTTCGAGATCGTAGTTTGGCGCTAAGTTCCAGTAAACTGGAATGTCCATTTCGAAACCGTCTCGAGTACCATAAGAGACTGTTGGGTACAGGAAACCTGTTTTACGAGTATCACCAATGGGAACCGTCAAGAATGGCAAATAAAAAACAGGTACGTTCTGAATCTCTAGTCGAGGATTATAAAAGGTTGCTTGCTCTTCATTTTGGTCAATATCAATACTTGATGCGCGAAGACGCCAAGAGTTATCATCTTCAGGGCAGGAGGTAATAGAACCGTCTTCTATTTCGTAGACTGCCTTACCTGTTTTAGCCACATATTTAGCATCGCCTCGTCCAGGTTCGCACAAGAAATTGTAACGAGTGTTCTCTAGCGTCATCTCATCGTTATTGAGATTATTGACTGCTTTATCCGCTACTGCTTTGACTTCGCCATCGCTGAAATTTACGTTTCCTTCAGCAACGGCAATGTTGTCTTTCTGGAGCAGAGTCACGTTATCCGCTTCAATGCGCTTTTTACCTTGTACAACAACCACATTACCTGAGTAAGTCGCTTTATCGCCATTAATTGCTTCTAGATTATCCGCTTCGACATTGATAGGCTGTTCGTTTGGATTATCGGGTTCAGGTTCATTGATAAGACACTGATCGATAGCAGGCAATTTTTGCACACTGTCATCTAGCGTATCTTCTGCGTGGATCTGGGGTGCAAAGAGTGCAGCGCTAATGGAAACAGCTAAAAATGAGCGGGAAAAAAGTGACATTGAATTGTACTATCCTGTTGAACTTGTGTAATTCCAATATTGGGAGCAAATGCTAAATGATAACGTCCGATATCATAAAGGAATTTCACTCTCCCGGCACTATCAGACCGCTTTACTCCTAAAAAATTCATAGATTGAGAGCACATAATGCATATTTTTGGCAAAATTCTTGGCGCTTTCTTCGGCTTTCTGTTCGGAGGACCCGTTGGCGCACTTTTTGGTCTATTTCTTGGACATCAATTCGATAAGGCTAAGCGATTAAATCAAGCAGGATTTCATACAGGGAGTTTTGGTTCAGGTCCAAGTCAAGCTGAAAGACAAGAAGAGTTCTTTAAGGCTGCATTTTCTGTAATGGGGCATGTTGCAAAAGCAAAAGGTCAAGTCACAAAAGAAGAAATTCAGCTCGCCAGTATCATGATGGATCGCATGAGCTTACATGGTGAGCAGCGTTTGGCTGCACAAAATGCATTCCGAGATGGGAAAGATGCGAATTTTCCTTTGGAAAACGTGTTAGAGAGAGTACGCATTTCTGCTGGTGGTCGTTTCGATTTGATGCAGTTCTTCCTTGAGTTGCAGATCTCTGCTGCTTTTGCCGATGGAGATATCCATCCAAGCGAACGAAATGTACTTCATAAGATCGCGAGAGGATTAGGATTTTCTTCCGAGCAACTTGAAAGCCGTCTTCGTATGCAAGAAGCTTCTTTTCGTTTCCAACATGGTGGCGGTTTTGGCGGGCAGCAACGTCAGCAACAATATTCTTCTGGAGGAGGGCAGTGGCAACAACCCTCAACTAAAGATCGGTTATCTGATGCCTATTCGGTGCTTGGAGTGAGTGAAAATGCAGATGATAAAGAGATTAAGCGCGCTTATCGTAAGTTGATGAACGAACATCATCCAGATAAGTTGATGGCTAAAGGCTTGCCGCCAGAGATGATGAATGTTGCTAAAGAGAAGTCTCAGGAAATTCAGCAAGCCTATGACTTAATCAAAAAAGAGAAAGGCTTTAAATAGAATGTGATTTGTAAGGGTAAGCAAGGCTTGCCCTTTTTTATGTACACAGTTTCTGTTTGAAAGATATTTGTGACAGATAGAAAAAAAGCCAAGTCTTCGACTTGGCTTCAAAAGTGGCTCCCCCTGCAAGACTTGAACTTGCGACATACGGATTAACAGTCCGCCGTTCTACCGACTGAACTAAGGGGGAATTGCTTTTACATATCTTAGAAAGACATCTTTTTAATAATGGTGCCGACTACCGGAATCGAACTGGTGACCTACTGATTACAAGTCAGTTGCTCTACCTACTGAGCTAAGTCGGCTTTATCAACAAGTATAAATATACTCATCAATGAAAGTGGCTCCCCCTGCAAGACTTGAACTTGCGACATACGGATTAACAGTCCGCCGTTCTACCGACTGAACTAAGGGGGAATTGTTTTTTTACCTATCGAGGTGATAAGTTTGAAAGAATGGTGCCGACTACCGGAATCGAACTGGTGACCTACTGATTACAAGTCAGTTGCTCTACCTACTGAGCTAAGTCGGCCCAAATTTTCTTTCTGTTGCTCGTTCTAAACACCAACAACTTAAATATGGTGCCTCGAGGCGGAATCGAACCACCGACACGAGGATTTTCAATCCTCTGCTCTACCGACTGAGCTATCGAGGCAACGGGGTGTATTAAAAGGTTTTTCGCATTTAACGTCAACACTAAATTGCAAAAAAAATGTCGTTTGTTGCTTTTCTATACTTAGTGACTTGTTTTTGCCCATTTTCGTTAAGAAATAGCGGGGTTTTCTGTTAATAAAGAGGTATTGCTAGTGAGTTAAACCTGACATTTGAGTCTAATTCTGGCCATAAAGCTTTAAAAACTGTCGATGCTATTTATGTTTCTTTAGGTGGTTTGTTCTTAAAAATGAGAAGCAGAAGGGGGGGCTGACTGTTAATTGAAATCAGCAAAACACATAACGAAAGAATGGTTTAAATAATAGTTTTTTAATGTGAGATTTTTTTGGATTCAGATATGAAAAAAGCCAAGTCTTTCGACTTGGCTTTAAAAGTGGCTCCCCCTGCAAGACTTGAACTTGCGACATACGGATTAACAGTCCGCCGTTCTACCGACTGAACTAAGGGGGAATTATTTGTGTGTAATTCCTAATGAAAGAAACAACTGCACCAAATAATGGTGCCTCGAGGCGGAATCGAACCACCGACACGAGGATTTTCAATCCTCTGCTCTACCGACTGAGCTATCGAGGCAAAAGAATGGTGCCGACTACCGGAATCGAACTGGTGACCTACTGATTACAAGTCAGTTGCTCTACCTACTGAGCTAAGTCGGCACACTAATATTCTTATATGCACATTGATGTCTTAGACACCAACAATCAAATTGTGGTGCCCGGAGGCGGAATCGAACCACCGACACGAGGATTTTCAATCCTCTGCTCTACCGACTGAGCTATCCGGGCAACGGAGCGCTATTAAACGGATTTTCCCTCTCGGCGTCAACCAGTTTTTTATAAAAAAATTAAAAATCGTGTTGTTTGCTGATGTTTTGAGCTGATTGCGCGTTTTTTATCACTGTGCGTTGAATTCTTTCTTATATTTCGTCACTTTTTCTAGGTAACGACGTGATTCAGAATTTGGATGTTTTTTGGTGAGAGCCCAATAAACTTGATTTGGTTGTAATGAGTTAAGGTCAGACATTGCTCGTTTTCTATCCTTGCTAAAGGTATTTAGTACGCCTCCCGTACCACCGTTGTAGGCTGAAATCATACTGTATTCGAGAGATGTGGGGTTACGCACATCTTTTAGATAACGAGTTTTCAGGATATGGAAATAGGCGGTTCCAGTATCAATGTTGTTTTCTGGATTAAACAAATACTCAGGGGTTGGCTGACCGGATTTGTTTTTCACTAGCTTATACACGTCACGACCAGCTGTTTTAGGCACGACCTGCATCAAGCCATATGCATTCGCCCAACTGACCGCATAAGGGTTAAAACTGCTCTCTGTTTTGATGATGGCGTAAATCAGATCCTCTGGGATGTTATATTTGCGCGACGCCTTTTGTACGATGCTCGCGTATTGATAACTACGGATCTGAATTTGATCTTCTACCATCGGAATTTCAACGTAATAGGCTTTTTTGAAATCCACTTGTTTGACTTTGACCTGATTGGCAATCAGATAATCAGCGAAACGATTTGCACGCCAGCCCCATTGAATGGGCTGCTTATCTTGATCGAGTACTTGGTTGTAGAGAAAGGGTTGTCCTTTTAATTCAATCTCTTGAGAGGAAAAAAGGTCAACGCTCATAGGATCGTCTGGTGTGAGTAAAGTAGTGACAATCGCTCTTTTTAAATGACCTTCAGGATCGGTAGGAGAAACCGTTTCGACGATGATTTTACCTTCTTGGAAGTTTACTTCAGCGCGGCTTAGATAGTTATCAATGTATTTTACGTAGTTGCTTTTGCCTGCAACTTTTATTTCACGGCTACCCCAGCGCTTTTCAATATTGCCGGAGAAACTATTAATGAGAGCATCAAGTGCTGCTGTATCTTTTTCAAATTGCCCCGGAAGTTGGGCTAGATTTTTTGCGAAACGGTTTGTTGGTTCGTAGTTCACATCGTAAATGCTTTCAACGAATTCACGGCTGCATCCAACTAGCGTTAGGGCAATCATACAGTATGCAAACTTTCTCATGCGCTCCTCAAAACAGCCTTCAAGGTGAAATTAATCAACGTGATAGGCTCAAATAAAAATGACATCACAACTTGAGTTCATAGACTCTCGCCAATGATGTCATTTATTTTCCTTCGATAAAATAGGGTTTTTCTTTATCTACTTTGGACTTGATTTCTTACTGGCTAGGTGGAGTGTAGCCTTCGATGTGCACCTCTTTACCTTCAAACAAGAAATTCACCATCTCTTGTTCCAGAAGTTTACGATGCTCAGGATCCATCATGTTGAGTTTCTTCTCGTTGATCAACATGGTTTGCTTGGCTTGCCATTGACCCCAAGCTTCCTTAGAAATGTTGTCGAAAATACGTTTACCGAGTTCACCTGGGTAAAGCTGAAAATCCAAACCATCAGCTTCTTTTTCTAGTCGAGCACAAAATACCGTGCGGCTCATAAGGATTTCCTCTTAATTAAATCTCATACAGAAGGCTTTGCAGTAATTGTTTTACTGGGGCAGCTAAGCCAACTTCTTCAGGTTTGTTTAAGTTATACCAAAGACCTTTGTTTGCTTCCATTACCATGTCTGGTTTGGTGGACAGTTCCAGCAAAACTGGCGTGATATCGAGATGGTAATGGCTAAACGTGTGACGAAAAGCGATAAGTTGCTTCTTAGCCAGCACTTGCTTGTCGTGAATAGCACGTTTATCTAAAACAGTTTCAATCTTAGAGTCGCCATTTTCGGGAAAGCAAAACAGTCCCCCCCAAATGCCACTTTGTGGACGTTGTTCAAGCCAAACATCATCTCCGTGACGCAGAATCACAAACCAGGTTTCTTTTTCTGGTTTGGTTGTTTTGGGCTTCTTACCCGGATAATCCAATGGATTACCTTGTTGTTTTGCTAGGCAAAATTCTTCAACAGGGCACAGGCTACATTTGGGTTTTGAACGGGTGCAAATCATCGCCCCCATATCCATCATGGCTTGATTGTATTTGTCGACATCTTCCTTTGGAGTATGCATTTCTGCATATTGCCAAAGTTGGTTTTCAACCGTTTTTTTCCCCGGCCATCCATCAATGGCAAAGCTGCGAGCTAATGTTCGTTTAACGTTACCGTCTAAAATCGCATGTGGCTGTTTATGGACAGAAGAAAGCACGGCTGCGGCGGTAGAACGCCCAACACCGGGTAGTGCATTCATATCTTCAATATCCGTTGGGAACTCACCGTTATATTGCTGTGCAACTGTTTTTGCTGCTTTATGCAAGTTACGAGCGCGAGCGTAATAACCTAGCCCCGTCCAATAATGGAGAACTTCATCTTGCTCAGCGTTAGCAAGGTCAGTCACCGTTGGAAAACGCTGCATAAAGCGCTCGTAATAGGGAATAACGGTGGCTACTTGCGTCTGTTGGAGCATGATTTCCGACAGCCAGACGCTATATGCGGTTTTATTTTGCTGCCATGGCAGATTTTTACGCCCGTAGCTGTCATACCAAGTGAGAATTGCCTTAGCAAAAGGAGTCACGACTTTACTCATCTATATTAATTAAAATAATGAGGCAAAATTGCACCACAGATTGGTCAGGATGTAAAACAGACAAAAACTACGGGTATTTGTGTTGATTTGACCAACAATAATACTTGCACCTAAAGTAATTCTTTGGATAATCACAGCCCTCAAACTCAAGACTAAATTTTATACAGGCAATATCAATGAGTGAAGTAACCACTAACGAGTTCACAGAAGATGGCAAAATCGTTCGTCGAATTCGCAGTTTTGTTCGTCGTGAAGGTCGTCTAACTAAAGGCCAAGAAACAGCGATGAAAGAATGCTGGCCAACTATGGGTATCGAATATCAAGCGAGCTTACTCGATTGGAATCAAGTATTTGGCAACAACAACCCAGTGGTTTTAGAGATCGGTTTCGGCATGGGTGCGTCTTTGGTTGAAATGGCAAAGAATGCTCCAGAGAAAAACTTTATTGGTATTGAAGTGCATAGCCCAGGTGTTGGTGCTTGTTTGTCTGCTGCTCGTGAAGCGGGTGTAACTAACCTGCGTGTTATGTGTCACGACGCTGTAGAAGTATTCGCGCACATGATTCCTGACAACAGCCTGCACACATTACAACTATTTTTCCCAGATCCTTGGCACAAGAAACGTCACCACAAACGTCGTATTGTTCAACTAGAGTTTGCTGAAATGGTTCGCCAAAAGCTGATTGTGGATGAAGGTATCTTCCATATGGCAACTGACTGGGAAAACTATGCTGAGCACATGATTGAAATCATGAATCAAGCACCGGGTTTTGCGAACATCGCACAAGATGGTGATTACATTCCACGCCCAGATGAGCGTCCACTGACTAAGTTTGAACAGCGTGGTCATCGCCTTGGTCACGGAGTTTGGGATATAAAATACAAGCGCGTGAGCTGATTTTTGTTCCAAAGAATGAATTTTCAAAATGCCAACATTGCTGCAATGTTGGCTTTTTTTGACCTTTAACTTTTGATAAAGCGTGTTGACACAAGTAAGTGACATGATGAAACCGACTTCAGAAATACTTGCGAGCATATTGGATGACGTTCGCCCTTTGATTGGACAAGGAAAAGTCGCTGATTACATCCCAGCATTGGCAAAAGTACCGAACAGCAAATTAGGTATTGCGGTTTACACCAACCAAGGCGAAGTGTTTACCGCCGGAGATGCCGAAGAGGGATTCTCCATTCAGTCTATTTCTAAAGCACTGAGTCTGACATTGGCAATGGGGCTTTATCAGCCTGAAGAAATATGGCGCCGTGTTGGTAAAGAACCTTCTGGTCAGGCATTTAATTCGTTGATTCAGTTGGAAGTTGAGCAGGGTATCCCGCGCAACCCCTTCATCAATGCTGGAGCTATTGTGGTTGCAGATATGCTTAGTAGTCGTTTGTCTGCACCTCGCCAACGTTTACTTGAATTTGCCCGTCAGCTAAGTGGCGAGCCACAGATCGTCTACGATAAGGTGGTTGCCGCTTCAGAAATGATGCACAGTGACCGCAATGCTGCAATTGCTTACCTGATGCGTTCATTTGGTAACTTCCATAATGATGTATTGCCCGTATTGAATAACTACTTCCACGCTTGTGCATTAAAAATGAGCTGTGTTGAACTGGCAAAAACCTTCAGCTATCTTGCCAATAAAGGTGTTTCCGTTCATACCGGAGAAGAAGTGATAACGCCAATTCAAAGTAAACAAGTAAATGCGTTACTGGCAACATGTGGTCTGTATGATGGCGCTGGGGAGTTTGCTTACCGAGTAGGGATGCCGGGTAAATCAGGCGTTGGCGGTGGTATTGTCGCCATAGTTCCGGGTGAGATGACGATCGCGGTATGGTCTCCAGAGCTGGATGCTTCTGGTAACTCGCTGGCAGGGACTCGTGCTCTTGAACTGTTAGCGCAACGTATTGGTCGTTCTATCTTTTAACGAGACGTGAGGAAAGGAAGATGTCACAAGCGATTCATAAAGCTTTACTTGAACAAACAAAGGCTCTTCCTTACCTACAACAGTTACTCCACGCCAACGGTATTCAACAACTCTCTCTGCAAGGTGAAGAGAATTTCTTCCCTTATTTAGCTCGCTCTGTAGCGGGGCAACAACTCTCTAATACCGCAGCTCGAACGATATGGCAGCGTGTCGAAGCGTTGTTAACCGTCGATCAGCAGCTGTTGGATTTATTTGTTGAGTCGAACCGCGAAGTGCTTCGGGGATGTGGATTGTCGAATGCGAAAATAAAAACAATCTGCGGTGTGAGAGAAGCTCTTGAGCAGAGAGTGATTGTTCCTGAGGTACTCGCCACAATGCCGGAATCAGAGATGGTTAAAACACTGACTCAGCTTTGGGGGATTGGCCCCTGGACGGCAGAGATGACAGCGATTTTCTTTTTTGGATTGCCAGATGTTTGGTCAAGAGGAGATGTGGCATTAGCCAGAGGTCTTGATTTGGTTGCAGAAAAAGAAGGTGTGAGTGGACAAGAGATTCTGTCGACAGTCACACCTTATCGTTCTTACTTTGCATTGCATATTTGGCAAAGTTTGGATACCGACCTGTTCACTTCAATGGCGAATTAGTCTTCTTCCGCCATAAATGCTTCAAGCAGATCATTGAGGAACAATTTACCTTTTTCTGTGATCTGCCAGTGCGTTGCATCTTCACTTAAATATCCTAATTCCAACGCCCAATTGATCGTTGGTTCAATGATGTCGAGATCTAAGCCTGTCGTCGCACCAAAATCTGCTTTCGGGCAAGGCTCCATCAATCTAAAGCGGTTCATAAAGAACTCAAATGGACGATCTTCATCAGCCACTAGCTGCTCTGAATCCAAGTATGGTTTAGTCAGGTTCTGGTATGCCGCTAGATAACCTTTCGGGTGCTTAACTTTGGTTGTGCGAACAATGCGTCCATCACTAAAGCTAAGCTTGCCGTGAGAGCCACAACCAATACCGAGATAATCGCCAAATCGCCAGTAGTTCAGGTTGTGCTGGCACTGATAACCGGGCTTGCTGTAGCCAGATATCTCATATTGCACGTAACCGGCTTCGGTGAGCTTCTTATGTCCTAATTCAAAAATGTCCCACAATGCATCGTCATCGGGCAACGTCGGTGGTTTGAAGTAAAACATGGTGTTAGGTTCAATCGTCAACTGATACCAAGATAGGTGCGGCGGATTTAACGCGATAGCTTGATCGAGATCGGCTAACGCTTCTTCAATGGTTTGATCAGGTAAACCATGCATCAAATCTAAGTTAAAGCTCGTTAGCCCAATGGTATGAGCCAGATTTGCTGCTCGCAGAGCCTCATCTTTACCGTGTATTCGACCAAGACGTTGCAGCTTTTCAGGCGCGAAGCTTTGCACGCCTATCGAGATACGAGTGACCCCCGCTTTTCTGTAACCAGCAAAACGTTCAGCTTCAATCGTGCCCGGATTGGCTTCCATGGTAATTTCAATATTCGGTTTAAACGCTATTCGCTCTTCAATACCTTGCAATAAGCGCTTGATCCCCTCGGCAGAGATCAAGCTTGGAGTGCCACCACCGATAAAGATCGAGTGCAGTTGGCGTGGATCGTCAGCAAGTTGATAACGTTCAATATCGGTATCAAGATCTTCAAGCAAAGCATCAATGTAGTGATCTTCTGGGATCTCAGCTTTTAGTGCGTGAGAGTTGAAATCACAATATGGGCATTTTTGTACGCACCAAGGGATGTGTACATAAAGGCTAAGATCAGGCGGTGTTAACATTAATGTTGCTCTTTAATCGCTTGGAAAAGCTTTTGTAGAGCTTTAGCTCGGTGAGAAAGCTGCTTCTTACGTGCAGGTTCTAACTCTGCTGATGCACAGTTCTCTTGTGGCACAAAGAAAATTGGGTCATAGCCAAAGCCATTAGTGCCGTGTGCTCGCTCTAAAATACGACCTTCCCATTTGCCGTGGCAGACAATCGGAGTAGGGTCGTTTTCGTGGCGCATCAGAACCAACACGCAGTGGAAACGAGCGGTACGCAGCTCTTCTGGAACGCCCTGCATTGCGTTAAGCAGTTTTTCTAGGTTCTGTTGGTCAGATGCACCTTCGCCAGCGTAACGCGCTGAATAGATACCCGGTGCGCCTTTTAGATAGTCGACCTCTAAGCCAGAATCATCCGCAATCGCGGGCAAACCAGTCTCTTTTGCTGCATGGCGCGCTTTGATGATGGCATTTTCAATGAAAGTGGTGCCTGTTTCGGCTACTTCCGAAACGTTGAATTCGCTTTGAGCTACTACGTCGAAGCCGAAGTCCGCCAATAGGTCAGCCATCTCGCGAACTTTACCTTGGTTGCCGGTCGCTAATACAATCTTTTTCATTTTCTGTTATCTCTATGTTCGACGTCATTATTGCCAAAGAACGAGCCTTAATATGCGTCATTCTTCAACATAAAATTTTTGGGTGAATTTAACTTTGCCTGCGCCTTTATTGCCAGCATTAACGTCGATATCAAATATCAAATCTTCTTCGTTGTTAATCGGAAATTCAGCTAAGTAGTAGATGGCTTCGCCTTCTTTAATTTCACTAAAATCCAAGTTTCGAATGTTACCTAGCAAGCTTCTTACATTTCCTGAAACTTTTGCTTCAACCGCTGGTTTGCCAAGCGCTGAGTTATCCAACACGCTGATATTCAAAATCGCAGAATAACCATTGCGAGTGAGTTTGTAGCTGCGAGCTACCTGCGGTGTTAAAAACGTTGAATTAAACGCAGAGTAGTGTACTTCAACATCTTTGATGTTCTGAAATTGTTCTGCTGAGCTTGGCAGAGCGATAAATGTCAGTAGTAGGGCTATCATCCATTGGCGCATGATCATTTCCTTCGTTATGAACACTTAGCTATAAAAATAATGCTAGCTAAAAACATTCCCCACATAAGTGGGGAATGAAAGTGTCGTTATTGAATAATGGCTTGAATTTCTTGAGGTATCTCGGCAGGCGCAATAATTCTGATTTGCTTATGCCTACCAAGTTCGCCTTTTTCTATTGCTATCAGCCCTTTAGCCACTTTGCATTGTTTGGCTAAATATTTGGTGAGATGGGCATTGGCTTTGCCGTCTACAGGTGGCGCGGTGATCGCTATTTTTATCTCCCCGCCGTGTAGACCAACAATGCTGTCACGACTTGCTTTAGGCTGGATATAGAGCCTAAGAATCAAGTCTTCGCCATCAAACCAAGCTGCTTTCATTATAGTTGATGCCAGATAGGACCAATGATATCGCCCATCAGGAAGTTAGCGAATTGCAGCACAATGAATAGAACCAATACACTTAAATCAATGCCACCTAGTGCTGGCAGAATACGACGAATCGGTGCAAGCATTGGCTCTGTTAATTGATGGAATACGTATTCAATCGGGCTACGACCTTGGCTAATCCAGCTTAGGATTGCGCGCAGCAACAGTACCCAGAACAGTAAACCACCGGCAGCTTTCACTAGTGATAGCAGACCTAGGAATAGGAAATCGGTGCTAAAGCTTACCGAACCTTTAGAAGCGATAAGAATTAGGGCAACGAACTTCACTACGCACAATACGTAAGCAAAAAGAACCGTTGCTAAATCAATGCTGCCCAAAGATGGAATAACACGACGCAGTGGTGCTACTACCGGTTGAGTTGCCTTGACGATAAATTGAGAAAATGGGTTGTAAAAATCTGCACGTGCCGCTTGTAGCCAGATACGTAGAATCACGACCATGATGTACAGGTCGAACACAGTGGAGATTAGAAAACTCATAGAATTCATAGAGAGCCCTTAGTTTGAGTTGTTTGGGTGTTTCGCTAATTAAAATAGTTTTTCCATCTCTTCGGCTCTTGCTACTGCAGCTTGCATCGCCTTAGCAACAATCTCTGAGAGATGACTTTCATTGAATGTACGAATAGCTTCAGCCGTTGTACCGCCTTTAGATGTCACTTGTTCACGCAATGTTGCCAGCGAGACGTCAGGGTTAGCTTGAACCATTTCTGCAGCGCCAAGAGCCGCTTGTTGGACAAGCAGGCGCGCTGTTTGTTCATCGAACCCTTGTGCCATTGCTTCTTCTTGCATGGCTTGCATGAAAAGGAAGAAATACGCTGGAGCACTACCTGCCGCAGCAATGACACTGTTGATACCAGACTCTTGTTCTACCCAGCAAACTTCACCAACAGCCGACATCAGCTCTGAAGTGAAATCTTTGTCTTGCTGAGAAACAGAATTAGCTGCATAAAGTCCAGCCATACCTTTGTTCACTAACGAAGGTGTATTTGGCATCACGCGAACCAGTTGTAGTTCGGTTGCCAGCATTTCGTTGAAGCGAGCCACTGAAATGCCAGCAGCAATTGAGATCACTAGCTTGTTTGAATAGTCGACAGCTTGTAGAGGCGCACATACTTCAGCCATTAGCTGTGGTTTTACCGCCATAACAACCACATCGGCTTCATGGGCTGCAGCAAGGTTATCGCTGGTGGTACGAATACCGTATTTCTCTTCCAGTGGTTTACGACGAGTCTCTGAAGGCGCTGTTGCGATGATCTTCTTTGCATCGTAACCGCTTGCCACTAGACCTGCGATAATCGCATGAGCCATATTACCCGCACCAATAAACGCGATTGTTCTTTGTTCCATGTCTGCTCTTCTATCCAAAATTTTTAGTGTTAGATTTTTTGTCAGCGATAGTCATTTTTGTTAATGACTATCTTTCTTAATGACTGTAGTCACGCTGACCAAATACAGCTGTACCGATACGAACTATGGTGCTGCCAGCTGCAATCGCGGCTTCCATATCACCGCTCATCCCCATAGATAGGGTATCGATACTCGGGAATTTATCAGCCAATTTGCTCTTCAAATCCGCTAGTTTCTTAAACGCAGCGAGTTGGGATTCGTAATCTGAGACATTCTCAGGAATCGACATCAATCCTCTTAACATGAGGTTTGGTAAGCCAGAAATCAATTCAGCCAGTTCAAATACTTCATTTTCGGAAATGCCTGATTTGGATGCTTCGCCGCTGGTGTTAACCTGAATCAATACTTGTAATGGCGGTAGATTCGGTGGTCTTTGTTCACTGAGGCGTTGAGCGATTTTTGATCGGTCAATGGTATGCATCCAATCGAAGTTTTCAGCAATAAGACGAGTTTTGTTTGATTGCAGCGGTCCAATGAAGTGCCATTCTAGCTTAAGTTCAGGGTGATTCTGTTGAAAATACTGAACCTTTTCGACACCTTCTTGCACATAATTTTCACCAAAACTGCGTTGTCCGGCTTGTGCCGCTTCTAGAACTGCCTCGACAGGTTTGGTTTTACTCACCGCGAGAAGTTGCACTGAGTCTGGAGTACGTCCACACTTTTGTTGTGCGCTCTCAATTTGTGAAATGATATCTTTGATATTTTGTTGAATACTACTCATAGCCTGACTTTATTTGGTCCACAGACCCTAAGGAAAATAAATAAATGAATATCGCTGAGTTACTGGATTTTAGTGTAAAGCATAATGCGTCAGATCTACATCTTTCTGCAGGTGTTCCTCCTATGGTACGGATAGATGGCGAAGTAAGAAAGCTTGGCGTGCCTGCTTTTACTCATGCGGATGTTCATCGCCTAGTGTTCGAAGTGATGAATGATGCTCAGCGCAGTGAGTTTGAAGAGAAACTCGAAGTGGATTTTTCGTTTGAGCTGCCGGATGTTGGACGATTCCGTGTCAACGCTTTCCATCAGGCTCGTGGCTGCTCTGCGGTGTTTCGTACTATCCCAACAGTCATTCCCACTCTTGACCAGTTAGATGCGCCAGAGATTTTCAGCAAAATTGCCAACTATGAAAAAGGTCTAGTTCTGGTGACTGGACCTACGGGTTCTGGTAAATCAACCACCTTGGCAGCGATGGTTGATTACATCAACAAGAATCACAATAAGCATATTCTTACCATTGAAGATCCAATCGAGTTCGTTCACAGCAACGACAAGTGTCTGATCAACCAGCGTGAAGTTCACCGCGATACGCACAGTTTCAAGAATGCACTGCGTTCTGCACTGCGTGAAGACCCTGACGTGATTCTGGTCGGTGAGCTGCGTGACCAAGAGACCATTAGCCTAGCATTAACGGCTGCGGAAACAGGACACCTAGTCTTCGGTACACTGCATACCAGTTCTGCGGCAAAAACCATTGACCGTATTATTGATGTGTTTCCGGGCAACGATAAAGATATGGTGCGCTCTATGTTGTCTGAATCATTACGCGCGGTGATTGCTCAGAAACTGCTAAAACGTGCTGGTGGTGGACGAGTTGCTTGTCATGAGATCATGTTGGCAACACCTGCAATTCGTAATTTGATCCGTGAGGATAAAGTGGCGCAGATGTATTCGATCATCCAAACTGGTGCTGCTCACGGAATGCAGACTATGGATCAAAACTCCAAGCAGCTGATTGCTCAAGGCTTAGTGGATCCGGCTGAAGTGCAGAAGAAGATTGAGTCTGAAATCTCTACCTTTTAAGAGCGAATGAAATGGAATTGAATCTCTACCTTGAAGCGATGACCTCGCTAAAAGCGTCAGATTTGTATATCACCGTAGGCGCTCCAGTATTATTGCGCGTCGATGGTGAGATGCGTCCGCAAGGCGAGAAGCTTTCACAGCAAGAGGTGCTTTCTTTATTGCACGAAATGATGGATGAAGAGCGTAAGTCTGAGTTTAACGCATCACACGAAGCGAACTTTGCCATCGTACGAGGGAACGGACGTTTCAGGGTGAGTGCCTTTTTCCAGCGTGAGTTACCGGGCGCTGTGATTCGACGCATCGAAACGCAGATTCCGACATTTGAAGAACTCAATCTGCCTGCTGTTTTGCAGGATCTCTCGATTGCTAAACGAGGCTTAGTGCTGGTCGTGGGCGCGACAGGTTCAGGTAAATCCACCACCATGGCTGCAATGACAGGGTATCGTAACCGTCATCGCACAGGGCATATCTTATCGGTTGAAGACCCGATTGAATTTGTTCATGAGCATCAAAAATGCATCGTCACCCAGCGTGAAGTGGGTTTGGATACTGAGAGCTACGAGGTAGCACTGAAGAATTCTCTACGCCAAGCGCCAGACATGATTTTGATTGGCGAAATCCGTAGTCGTGAGACCATGGAATATGCGATGACCTTTGCTGAAACTGGGCATTTGTGTATGGCAACATTGCATGCCAACAACGCCAACCAAGCATTAGAACGCATATTGCACCTTGTGCCTAAAGAACAAAAAGAGCAATTTTTGTTTGATTTGTCGATGAACTTACGAGGTGTAGTTGGTCAGCAGCTTATTCGCGATAAAAATGGTAAAGGTCGTCACGGTGTGTTTGAGATTTTACTCAATTCACCTCGCGTTTCAGATTTGATTCGCAAAGGAGAGTTGCATGAGTTGAAATCGACGATGGCGAAGTCCAAAGAGATTGGCATGCAGACCTTCGATCAAGCGTTATATCAATTGCTGGTGGAAGATAAGATCACTGAGCAAGATGCAATGCACAGTGCTGACTCAGCCAATGACTTACGCATGATGCTTAAAACTCAGCGTGGAGATGCTCCAAGCTCAAGCTCTCTCGCGAATGTAAAAATCGATATGAACTAGTAAAAATCCGCCTTCTTAGAAGGCGGCTTTGGCTTACAGCCCCCTTAAAGGGGGCATACCTACGCTGTTAGTTCATCTTCAACTCTAACTGCGCCTCATGTTCTTGATCTTTCTTGTCTTGGTGTTTTACGTATCGCCTGATAATTTCTTCATTTACACCGACCGTATCAACAAAGTACCCTCTTGCCCAAAAATGATTCCCCCAAAGTTTCTTTCTTATATGTGGGTATTTATTAAACAAGCGGATTGCTGAACGCCCTTTCAATATCCCCATCAACGTTGATATCGATACTAGGTGGAACTATCACAACTAAATGAACGTGGTCTGGTTGGATATTTAGCTCCAAGACTTCACAATCTTTCATATTGCACAAAATATAGATTGAGCGATAAAGCTCCTTACCTACATTCCCTTTCAAGATTTTAAATCTGTATTTCGGTGTCCAAACTATGTGGTATTTACAACGCCAATACACATGTGATGAACTTCTATAGTCGCCCATGTTTTTTGTTTCCTCTTACTTGTGGTGAATAAGAGGCTTACTTCTAACATGGGCATTCCTTCGGGCAATAGCCCCAAGGTTCAATCACCACCGCCCAAGGCGGTGGTTTAGAGATGACAATAAAAAACGCGCTGATAAAGCGCGTTTTTTGTCTCTGCTGTCTTTTTGTCTCTGCTGTCAGCGTCGGGTTTTATTCACCCCACTGGTTTTCAAACCAGCTTTCTAAGATAATCACCGCTGACTGGCAGTCAATGTTGCCTTTGCTTAACGCCTTATAGCCACCCATAGAAAAAAGTTCAGCTCGCGCCTCTGCAGTTGATAATCGCTCATCATGCAGTTCAACTTGAACACCAAAACGCCCATGAAGGCGCTGAGCAAATTTTTTGGCTCTTGGGGTAATGGTTTCTAAATCTTTGCCATGTAAGTCAGTAGGTAAACCCACAACCACAAGGTCTGGTTTCCACTCTTTCAATTGCTTTTCGATGTCATCCCAATTTGGAATACCATCATTGGCTTTAAATGCTTTGAGCGGTGAGGCTGTACCTGTGATTTCCTGACCAATGGCGCTACCAATACTTTTGGTTCCGTAGTCGAAAGCCATAATAGTTCGAGACATGTAAAACTCTTTATATAAAAACGATGTTTGGCTAAAAACAGAAGCGCTCAATTAATATTGAGCGCTTTGGATTGTGTTAAGCGTGACCGGCTTCACCAGATAACTGAACGGGGTCTATTCCTAGCTTCTGGATGGCTTTGTTCCATTTATCTCGGGTTGGAGTATTAAAAATCAAATCCGAGTCTGCTTCTATGGTGAGCCATGAGTTATCTGACAGCTCACTTTCCAATTGACCCGCTTCCCAGCCAGAGTAGCCAAGTGCAACCAGATAGCCTTTAGGTTCGGCATCTGTACCCAAAACACTGAGGATATCTTTGGACGTCGTTACCGCGATATCATCGGTCATGCGAATACTCGATTCATAGTGATCTTTCGGTCTGTGCAGAATAAACCCGCGATCTTCAGACACAGGACCACCGTTGAAAACCGGCTCCGTAAGACTTTTACTTTGCGATTGAGGATAAGCAGGCTCCACATCCACCTGCTTCAACATTTTGCCGACCGTAATATCAATCGGTGAATTGATGATTAGCCCCATCGCGCCTTCTTCATTGTGCTCACAGATGTAAATAACACTGTGTTTGAAGTAAGGGTCTTTCATGCTCGGCATAGCAACGAGAAAATGATTAGTAAGATTCATAGTATCTCCAACCTCAAAGATTGGTATCACATCGCCATTGCTTTAATGCGCGTCTCAATGGCATCCATTAACTTGCCAGTGATAGAGATATCGTAAGCTGCCTCGATTTCACGAATACAAGTTGGGCTGGTTACGTTAATTTCAGTCAGTTTATCTCCAATCACATCAAGTCCTACAAAAATTAGACCTTTTTCTTTTAGTGTTGGTGCAACTGCAAGTGCAATTTTCTTATCGGTTTCACTTAGTGGACGAGGTTCACCACGACCACCTGCTGCCAAGTTACCACGCGTTTCCCCTTTAGCAGGGATACGAGCTAAGCAGTAAGGCATTGGTTCACCATCAACCACTAGAATACGCTTGTCACCATTACTAATATCTGGAACGAAGGTTTGCGCCATACAGTAATTTTGACCGTGATTGGTTAGCGTTTCGATAATCACAGAGACGTTTGGATCACCTTCTTTCACTCGGAAAATAGATGCACCACCCATGCCATCAAGTGGTTTTAAAATCACATCGCCATGCTGCTCTCTGAATTGCTTAATTTTTTCTGCTTTACGGGTCACGATAGTGGTTGGTGTTAGTTCTGGGAACCAAGCAGTAAACAGTTTTTCGTTACAGTCACGTAGACTTTGTGGCTTGTTGACGATCAGCGTACCTTCATCTTCTGCACGCTCTAGGATGTAGGTTGCGTAAATGTACTCGGTGTCGAAAGGAGGATCTTTACGCATTAACACAGCGTCTAACTCAGATAACTTAATAGTTTGCTCTGATTTGAACTCGTACCAACCCTTTGGATCTTCTTTCAGTGTGACGATTTTTGTATCAGCGACAGCCACACCTTGATCTAAGTGTAGATCATTCATCTCCATATAATGAATTTCATAGCCGCGACGCTGCGCTTCTAACATCATCGCGAAGCTAGAATCTTTCTTGATATTAATGGATGAAATTGGATCCATTACGATGCCGAGTTTAATCATTGGAATTCTCCGTTATCCAAGATCGCCAAAACGAACTTGTAAGGCTGTAATTGCGGTTAACGCTGCGGTTTCTGTACGCAGGACACGAGGCCCAAGCAACGTTTCTTCAAAGTTGTATTTGGTGGTCATATCGATTTCTTTTTCAGAAAGACCACCTTCAGGACCAATTAATAAGCGAACTTTAGTAACAGGTTCTGGAAGAGTGTTAATTGAGTATTGAGCACGAGGATGTAGGTTCAGCTTCAATGCGTCACTTGGCTCAGCACACCACTGTTCTAATTCCATCACAGGGCGAATTTCTGGAACGACATTGCGTCCGCATTGTTCACAAGCACTGATGGCGATTTTTTGCCATTGCTGAAGCTTTTTCTCGAAACGTTTCTCATCCAGCTTAATACCACAGCGTTCAGACAGTAGTGGAGTAATGGTGTTGACGCCTAATTCCACCGATTTCTGAATAGTGAATTCCATTTTGTCGCCACGTGAAATCACTTGTCCTAAATGCAAATCAAGCGGTGATTCGCTACTGTTTTCTACTCGCTTCGTCACTTCAACGGTGACGTGCTTTTTACCACTTTCACTAATGACTGCTGGAAATTCTGCACCGCTACCATCAAACAGAAGGATTTCTTGTCCTTCTTTCATACGCAGTACTCGACCAATGTGGTTTGCTGCATCATCGTCGAGGTTAATGTTGCCCAACTGAGTAATGGGCTGCGGATGATAGACACGGGGAATGCGCATGTGTTGTTTCCTAATCAAAATATACTCTTCCTACTTTAAGTAGCTTGAGTATTGCTATTCAATAGCGTGGGATATCTCGCATCTAACATGGATGCTTTGTGCTGAAAAAACAAGGGGGGAATGTGAATCCCCCTCATATATCCGTTGAGTTGGATGGATTATTTTTTATTTTTGGCACTGCTCAAAAACGAAAGGATTGCGATTACCTTGGACTTTGAAAATTCGCCTTTCGCGTTCACATTCCCATTCATCGACAGGATAGGTTTTGTTCCATGCATGCATCAGCTTGGTTTGAGCCGAGGATAATTTAAAACCGTGTTCGTTACTCATATACAAGTATGTGCGAGCAATTGCACCTCTGGCTCTGGCTGGTGGCATTGCGCTACGCTGTTTGAAATCGACCTGCATTTCACATTGCCCATAAGTAGCACCAGATGTGCCGTTCCACTGGCTAAAATTGAAGTTGGATCTGTCGCCGTTGACTTCACCAATTGCTGGCGTCAGGTTGTGAAGGTCTGCCTCCATGCGGCGAAAAACCTCATCACTGTTGCTACAGAGTTTGCGTCCACCTTCTTGCCAGCATTGACGTTGGTGTCCGAATTGCCAAGCTGGCACAACATGCTCCCATTCTATGCGGCTAGCTCGGATTTGTTGTTTGCGAACTTGATATCCGCAGCCTTCTAAGTCTGGAATGCCTTTCTTGCCTTGCCATGAAATATCACAGCCACAGTAAAAAGACTTTGGGTGATCTTTATAGATTTTCATTGCTTCGTTTTTGGCTTGAGAAAACGAACTAGGAAAATCAGCCAGAGAAGGGAAGGTAGCTAAGATCAAGCTACAGCTAAGCAGAAAGCGAAAATTAAACATATGTTGGACTGTATTTTATTGTTTTTTACAGTCTAACATTCTCTAATTTGAAAGCTAGTTGATAAATACAACGTTAATTTCTAAGGAAATATTAACGTCACTCACAGTTATTTTGTTTGCGAAGGTGATTTGTCTGCTAGGGTGATGGTTACCCAGTCAGTTGAATTCCAGTGTAAGTCAGAGTTTGTTTGCACTGCTGGCAACGGTAGGTCGCTTGCTTACGCAGTACTTTGTTATGACGGCGCACGGAGAGTGGATACTGATTACAAGCGCACTGATAAGCGAATGTTTTTCCTTGTACGGATTCAACCGACATTTTATGTGTGGTTTCCGCTGGCAAATTGAATACTCGATTCATCACGGCTTGCCATTCGATACCATGTGGTTTTACACGACCGTAAATGGCATAGGTAATGAGGTGGGCGATTTCGTGGGGAATCACTTCATTGAGAAAAGCTTGCTGGTTTTCTTTGAATAAAACGGGGTTTAAGCGAATTTCCCACAGTTGCAGATAAGCTTTACCTGCCGCCTTACCTCTGAGTCGATAGCTGATTTCTGGTAGTTCAAATTGGCGTTTGAAATATTGAGAGGCAGTATCTATGCACTTCTTCACTTGTGATAATGCTTGGTACTGCAGTTGAAAATCGGTCAAAGCTGGCTCCAAAAAATTCCCCACTAATACATATCTAGTTCGGTATTAGCGGGGAAATTATAACATCAAACCTCTTTTTATCACTGAGTTGTGTTCTGAGCCTTATTAAGAAAATACAAATAGCGATAAAGAGAAGGAGGAGACCCTATGGTTGATGTTTTTTCTTAATCGTTGCTTGGTAACCATGCCATGTGGCATATCCGAGTATTGGCATGGTAAACAACATTCCAATCCCGTAAGTTGCGAAGCCGATTAAAATGCCTCCACAGATGATTGCAGCCCAAACAATCATCGCTGGGATATTCGATTTCACTGCATTAAAGCTACTGAATATAGCCGTCATCACATCAACACGTCTCTCCATCATCAATGGAATAGAGAACGCGGAGATGCTGAAAATAACGCACGCTATGATGAAACCAATCAGTGAGCCGATGACTAAGAAGGGGAGAAAGTCGGTCAACGGAGCGCCTTGAACCGATGGATAAAGTGCGTGTAACAGCGCTGCAATTCTCATCCAAAATATCATTGCTACAGCTAGAACAACGGCAAACATCCATTGTGAAGTGCTATTTCGAGTAATGGCTTTCATGGAGTGCATTAAGCCTGAGTCTCTGCCTCTTTCTCTTTGCCAAGATGCATCGTAGAGTCCGAGCGCTAGGAAGGGACCTATTAACATATAAACCACTAGAGCTGGCATGACGACAAGATGAGTGCCTTGCCATTGAATGAGCAGAACGATACCAACAGCAGCAGCCATAAAGCAAAGCCCATAAAATGCGCTGATTAAAGGTAGTCGAATAAAATCGTGCAAACCAAGAGCAAGCCAGTGTAAGGGTGCAGAAACTTCCACTTTGTTGCAAGGCAGCGTGCGAGCATATTCTTGATGGCTGACTTCTTTGTCTTTTTGCTTGAAGTCAGAAGGGTCTACTGTACGAGGCATAAATCCTCCCAAAACAATATGGCAGTGAATAAGAAAGTTCGGTTTTGTTCGAGCACAAAATACTCGTTAGTTTTGTAACATTTTATTAACTGTTACTTTGTTAACTATTGTTGATAAGGCTGAAAATTACAAATGTGCTGGTGGAATTTTAATCAGGCGAGATTTTGAAAGTGCACAAAAACAAAAGCCCCCGCCAGATGGCGAGGGCTTGTCAGTAAAGCGTTTTGAACTACTTGTTTTGAATTACTTAAGGTTTGCGAAATCGCGTAGTAATTCAACTTTGTCAGTTGCTTCCCAAGGGAATTCTTCACGACCGAAGTGACCGTAAGCTGCTGTTTTCTTGTAGATAGGCTGAAGTAGGTTCAACATCTCTTGCAGACCGTATGGACGTAGGTCGAAGAACTGACGAACGGCTTCGATGATGATGTCGTGAGATACTTTCTCGGTACCGAACGTTTCAACCATGATAGATGTTGGATCAGCAACACCGATTGCGTATGAAAGTTGGATTTCACAACGATCAGCCATGCCTGCTGCTACGATGTTCTTTGCAACGTAACGAGCTGCGTATGCTGCTGAACGGTCAACTTTTGATGGATCTTTACCAGAGAATGCACCACCTCCGTGACGAGCTGCGCCGCCGTAAGTATCTACGATGATTTTACGACCAGTCAGACCACAGTCACCCATTGGGCCACCGATTACGAAACGACCAGTTGGGTTGATGAAGAACTTAGTTTCTTTGCTCAACCATTCTGCTGGAAGCACTGGTTTGATGATCTCTTCCATTACTGCTTCACGCAGATCTGGAGTAGAGATTGAATCACAGTGTTGAGTTGAAAGAACAACTGCATCGATACCAACGATCTTACCTTGTTCGTATTGGAACGTTACCTGAGATTTTGCATCAGGGCGTAACCAAGGAAGCGTGCCGTTCTTACGAACTTCAGCTTGCTTTTGTACTAGAAGGTGAGAGTAAGTGATCGGTGCTGGCATCAGTACGTCAGTTTCGTTTGTTGCGTAACCGAACATGATACCTTGGTCACCAGCGCCTTGCTCTTTAGGATCTGCTTTATCAACACCTTGGTTGATGTCTGGAGACTGCTTACCAATGGTGTTTAGAACTGCACATGAGTTAGCATCGAAGCCCATATCTGAATGGACATAACCGATTTCACGAACAGTCTCACGAGTTAGTTCTTCAATATCAACCCATGCTGAAGTTGTGATCTCACCACCAACCATAACCATGCCGGTTTTTACGTAAGTTTCACAAGCAACACGTGCTTTAGGGTCTTGTTCCAAAATAGCATCTAGAACCGCATCTGAGATTTGGTCTGCGATTTTATCTGGATGGCCTTCTGATACCGACTCAGAAGTAAACAGGTGTTTAGCCATGGTAGCTCCATATAAGTAGTCAAAAAGTAGGGAAAAACTATTTTCACTACTTTGAAAAAAGTTCATTATGTAGGCGTTTCTACATCTAGACGGCTATTTTAGTTCTCTATGCTTAAATTACAAGCTCTTTTTCACTTTTAGATATAACCAAACGTTTGCTTACATACTGTCTTTACAAGCAAGTTCATCTGTGTGTAACCGACAAAAATTACTTGAACAACTAAGTAAACGATTGCAGTGGTTTAGGTGCTTTGTAACAATACCGCATAGTATAGATGGGATTATTTTACTTCGCTTAAATCAATCAGGAGCTGACATGGCGTCTCGCAAACAATTGGCTAATGCAATCCGTGCTCTGAGTATGGACGGTGTTCAAAAAGCTAACTCTGGCCACCCGGGTGCACCTATGGGTATGGCGGATATCGCTGAAGTACTTTGGCGTTCACACCTAAACCATAACCCTCAAAACCCTAACTGGGCTGACCGCGACCGTTTCATTCTGTCTAACGGTCATGGCTCGATGCTGATTTACTCACTGCTTCACCTTTCTGGTTACGAGCTTTCAATGGAAGATTTAAAGAACTTCCGTCAGCTTCACTCAAAAACTCCAGGTCACCCAGAATACGGTTATGCGCCAGGTGTTGAAACGACGACTGGTCCACTAGGTCAAGGTATCACTAACGCTGTGGGTATGGCGTTGGCTGAGAAAGCGCTTGCTGCTCAGTTCAACAAAGAAGGCCACGACATCGTTGACCACTTCACATACGCGTTCATGGGCGACGGCTGTATGATGGAAGGTATCTCGCACGAGGCGTGTTCTCTTGCGGGTACACTAGGTCTGGGCAAACTGATTGCATTCTGGGATGACAACGGTATCTCTATCGATGGTCACGTAGAAGGTTGGTTTGCTGACGATACACCAAAACGTTTCGAAGCGTACGGCTGGCATGTTATCCCTGCGGTTGATGGTCACGATGCTGACGCAATCAACGCAGCGATTGAAGCAGCGAAAGCAGAAACAGGTCGTCCAACTCTAATCTGTACTAAAACCATCATCGGTTTTGGTTCGCCAAACAAAGCTGGCTCACACGACTGTCACGGTGCTCCACTAGGCGCTGATGAAATCAAAGCAGCACGTGAATTCCTAGGTTGGGAATACGCACCGTTTGAAATCCCAGCAGATATTTACGCGCAGTGGGATGCAAAAGAAGCTGGCGCAGCGAAAGAAGCAGCATGGGATCAAAAATTCGCAGCGTACGCAGCGGCATACCCAGAGCTAGCAGCAGAATTCAAACGTCGTGTGAACGGCGAACTTCCAGCTGAGTGGGAAGAAAAAGCAAACGCGGTTATCGCTGAGCTTCAAGCAAACCCAGCGAACATTGCATCACGTAAAGCATCACAAAACGCACTCGAAGCGTTTGGTAAAATGCTCCCTGAGTTCATGGGCGGCTCGGCTGACCTTGCACCTTCAAACCTAACCATGTGGTCTGGCTCTAAGTCAATCACGCCAGAAGATGCATCAGGCAACTACATCCATTACGGTGTTCGTGAATTCGGTATGACGGCTATCATGAACGGTATCGCGCTACACGGTGGTTTCGTTCCTTACGGCGCAACCTTCCTGATGTTCATGGAATACGCACGTAACGCACTGCGTATGGCGGCACTGATGAAAGTGCAAAACATCCAAGTGTACACGCACGACTCTATCGGTCTTGGCGAAGATGGCCCAACTCACCAACCGGTTGAGCAAACCGCTTCTCTACGTCTGACTCCAAACATGAGCACATGGCGTCCATGTGACCAAGTTGAATCAGCAGTGGCTTGGAAACTGGCTATCGAGCGTAAAGACGCGCCAACAGCGCTTATCTTCTCTCGTCAAAACCTGGCACAGCAACCACGCTCCGCAGAGCAAGTAGCTGACATCGCTAAGGGTGGTTACATCCTGAAAGATTGTACAGGTAAACCTGAGCTAATCCTGATTGCAACAGGCTCTGAAGTTGATTTGGCTGTGAAAGCGGCTGAGCAACTTACTGCTGAAGGTAAACAAGTACGTGTTGTTTCAATGCCATCAACCGATGCATTTGATAAACAAGACGCAGCTTACCGCAGTGCAGTTCTGCCAGCAGACGTAACAGCGCGTATCGCTATCGAAGCGGGTATCGCGGATTACTGGTACAAGTACGTTGGCCTAAACGGCAAAATCATCGGTATGACGACATTCGGTGAATCTGCACCTGCAGATCAACTGTTCAAGATGTTTGGCTTCACAGTTGAAAACGTAGTTGAGAAAGCAAACGAGCTACTTGTTTAATCAAATACGATAAAGAACAGACCTCCCCGCCACAGTGCGGGGTTTTTTTTGATGTGAAATAAATGGTTGGATCACCTCTGTTCAGGGTGCGCTTTAAGCTGTCATCGGTTACTATCTGTGCCACGAATTTTTAGTCGGTTGATAGTACGGATGTTAAGAGTCGCAATTAATGGATTCGGGCGAATAGGGCGTAATGTTTTGCGCGCTGTTTACGAAAGTGGCAAAGCTCAGCAGATAAAAGTGGTTGCTGTAAATGAATTAGCTCAGCCTGAGGCTATGGCGCACTTATTACAGTACGACACCAGTCATGGTCGTTTTGGAAAGAAAATTTCTCACGATCAAGAACATCTCTATGTCCATCATGAAAATGGTGAGTTTGATAGTGTTCGAATTCTTCACTCTTCTGACATTCATTTATTACCTTGGCGTGATCTCGAAGTCGATATCGTTTTAGATTGTACCGGTGTATACGGCTCTAAAGCAGATGGGGAGCAACATATTGCAGCTGGTGCGAAGAAAGTTCTGTTTTCTCACCCAGGCTCTGCCGATCTTGATAACACCATTATTTACGGTGTGAACCATGAAACGTTGACCGCGCAGCATCATATTGTTTCCAATGGATCCTGTACTACGAACTGTATCGTTCCAATCATTAAAGTGTTGGATGAGGCTTTTGGTATTGAGTCAGGCACTATCACTACTATTCACTCGTCGATGAATGATCAGCAAGTCATCGATGCTTATCATAGCGATTTACGTCGTACCCGATCCGCTAGCCAATCGATCATTCCCGTTGATACAAAATTACATAAAGGGATAGAAAGGATATTTCCGAAATTTTCTAACAAATTTGAAGCGATTTCGGTACGAGTTCCGACTGTAAATGTGACGGCGATGGATTTGAGTGTCACTATTAACGCAAATGTGAAAGTTAATGACGTAAATCAAACCATGATAGAGGCATCTCAGTGTACATTACAGGGCATTGTTGACTATACTGAATCACCGCTCGTATCCATTGATTTTAATCACGATCCACATAGTGCGATTGTTGATGGAAGCCAAACTCGAGTGAGTAACGGGCACCTCGTTAAGATGCTTGTTTGGTGTGATAACGAATGGGGATTTGCTAACCGAATGTTGGATACAGCGTTAGCAATGCAAGCTGCAAAGTAGTTACCTCCCCTAAAGGCAAAATTATTTATTTTAGAACTTGAAATAAATATCCGATGCCCCATATTAGTATGCAGTTTAAGATTTTACAGGCTCGGCGGGATAGCCGGGCTTACAGAAACTTTTCTTTTTAATATTTGAGAGGACAAACCATGTCTGTAATCAAGATGACTGACCTGGATTTAGCAGGTAAACGTGTATTTATCCGTGCTGACCTAAACGTACCTGTGAAAGATGGCAAAGTGACATCTGATGCACGTATTCTAGCTTC
Organism: Vibrio sp. HM8-C; assembly: GCF_058630515.1. Taxonomy (NCBI): domain Bacteria; kingdom Pseudomonadati; phylum Pseudomonadota; class Gammaproteobacteria; order Vibrionales; family Vibrionaceae; genus Vibrio; species Vibrio sp. HM8-C. The sequence goes on along the minus strand of NZ_JBMMKS010000015.1, from coordinate 24,119 downwards.
ACTACCAACTATCAAACACTGTATTGAAGCTGGTGCTAAAGTAATGGTGACTTCTCACCTAGGTCGTCCAACTGAAGGCGAATACGCTGAAGAGTTCTCTCTACTACCTGTAGTTAACTACCTAAAAGACGCACTAGATTGTGAAGTTAAACTAGCTAAAGATTACCTAGACGGTCTAGAGCTAAATGCTGGTGAGCTAGTTGTTCTTGAAAACGTTCGCTTCAACAAAGGCGAAAAGAAAAACGAAGAAGAACTATCTAAGAAATACGCTGCACTATGTGACATCTTTGTAATGGATGCATTCGGTACTGCACACCGTGCTCAAGCTTCAACTCACGGTGTTGGTATGCACGCTGCTGTTGCTTGTGCTGGTCCTCTTCTTGCTGCTGAGCTAGAAGCACTAGGTAAAGCAATGGATAAACCAGAGCGTCCACTAGTTGCTATCGTTGGTGGTTCTAAAGTTTCTACTAAACTAACAGTTCTAGAATCTCTTTCTAAAATTGCTGACCAACTTGTTGTTGGTGGTGGTATCGCGAACACATTCATCGCTGCTGCTGGTCACAACGTAGGTAAGTCTCTATACGAAGCAGACCTTATCGAAACAGCTCAAAAGCTAATGAAAGAGTGTTCTATCCCAGTAGCTACTGACGTTGCATGTGCGAAAGCATTCGACGAAAACGCAGAAGCTGAAATTAAGAACGTTGCTGATGTTCAAGATGACGACATGATCTTCGACCTAGGTCCAGACTCAACTGCGGCTCTTGCTGAAATCATCGGTAATGCAAAAACTATCCTTTGGAACGGCCCTGTAGGTGTATTCGAGTTCAAGAACTTCGAAGCGGGTACTAAAGGTATTTCTGAAGCTATCGCTAAATCTGCAGGTTTCTCTGTAGCGGGCGGCGGTGACACTCTAGCTGCTATCGACAAGTTCGGTATCAAAGCGGATGTGTCTTACATCTCAACTGGCGGCGGTGCGTTCCTTGAGTTCGTTGAAGGTAAAGTACTTCCAGCAGTAGCGATGTTAGAAGAGCGCGCGAAAGCTTAATCATCATAATTTATTAATAAAGCGGAAAATATTTTTCCGCTTTATTGTTTGCTGCGCAATAAGCTTGGATCTGTTAAACTTCAGGTGTTGTGAGCAGACGTATGAAAGAATTTAAACTCACCGTTTTTATTTGTTAAAACGACAGAAAATAGGATCAAATCCATGTCTAAGATCTTCGATTTCGTAAAACCTGGTGTTATCTCTGGTGATGACGTACAAAAAGTATTTCAAGTAGCTAAAGAGAACAACTTCGCTCTTCCAGCAGTTAACTGTGTGAACACAGATTCTGTGAATGGCGTACTAGAAGCGGCTGCTAAAGTTAAAGCTCCTGTTATCGTTCAATTTTCTAACGGTGGCGCTGCTTTCTTTGCAGGTAAAGGCGTTAAGCTAGAAGGTCAAGGTACTCAAATTCTTGGTGCTGTTGCTGGTGCGAAATACGTTCACGCTGTTGCTGAAGCATACGGTGTTCCTGTAATTCTTCACACTGACCACGCTGCGAAGAAACTACTACCTTGGATTGACGGTCTACTAGACGCGGGTGAAGAGTTCTTCGCTCAAACTGGTAAGCCTCTATTCTCTTCTCACATGCTAGACCTTTCTGAAGAGTCACTAGAAGAGAACGTTGAAACATGTGCTAAATACCTAGAGCGCATGGCAAAAATGAACATGACAATCGAGATCGAACTTGGTTGTACTGGTGGTGAAGAAGATGGCGTTGATAACTCAGATATGGATTCTTCTGAGCTATACACATCTCCTGAAGATGTTGCATACGCATACGAGAAACTAAACGCAGTTAGCCACCGTTTCACTATCGCAGCTTCTTTCGGTAACGTTCACGGCGTTTACAAGCCAGGTAACGTTGTTCTTACTCCAACTATCCTACGTGATTCTCAAGCGTACGTTTCAGAGAAATTCGGTCTTCCAGCGAACTCTCTAAACTTCGTATTCCACGGTGGTTCTGGTTCTACTGAAGCAGAAATCAAAGAGTCTATCTCTTACGGTGTTATCAAAATGAACATCGATACTGATACACAGTGGGCAACTTGGGATGGTATCCGTAAGTACGAAGCAGAAAACCACGATTACCTACAAGGTCAAATCGGTAACCCAACTGGTGAAGATGCTCCGAACAAGAAATACTACGATCCACGCGTATGGCTACGTGCTGGTCAAGCTTCTATGGTTGCTCGTCTTGAGAAAGCATTCGCTGACCTTAACGCTGTAGACGTACTGTAATCTGAATTGATTGCTTGAAAAGCCCGCTCATTGAGCGGGCTTTTTTGTTTCTCTGTTATGGAACAGAAAAAGCTATTTTTTTCAAAGCACTGGCAGAATGCGTATTTATTGCTTACTCTGATACAGGATCTAAATAGATGGGATAACCTTTTGTTTTGTAGTTTGCAAAATACTGACTTTGCAAAAAGTTATACGTCATATCATATAAAGCCCACAATGAGTGAAAATTAGCAGTGCAGTTTTGTAATGCCAGACAAACTCAGTGAGTCAAATAGTCGGTTGTTAAAATTAAGAGTCTTAGAGGGTAAGAAAGTATGGCTGGTGAATCGTTGGATATGGATGCTCCAATTGCTGATGGATTAAATAAAATGAGTGATTGGCTTAGTAGTAATTCAGATTTGTTAATTCAGTACGGGGTAAATATTGTTTCGGCAGTTCTTATCCTGATCATTGGTAATATGATTGTTAAGGCTGTAGCGGGAAGTGTCGCTAAAGTTCTTAAGAAGAAAGAGATGGATAAGGCGGTTGTTGAGTTTATCCATGGTCTTGTTCGTTACGTTTTATTCGTTATCGTATTGATTGCGGCGCTAGGCAGAGTGGGTGTAGAAACAGCTTCAGTGGTAGCTGTTATCGGTGCTGCTGGTTTAGCGATTGGCTTAGCTCTACAAGGTTCTCTTTCTAACTTTGCTGCTGGTGTATTGATTGTTGGATTCCGTCCGTTTAAATCTGGTGATTATGTTGAAGTTGCAGGTGTGGCTGGTTCTGTAGAAGCGATTCAAATCTTCCAAACGATTTTAAAAACGCCTGACAACAAAATGGTTGTAGTGCCAAATGGTGCGATTATCGGTGGTTCAATTACAAACTATTCTCGCCATTCAACTCGTCGTGTTGATTTGGTGATTGGTGTGTCTTACAAGTCTGATTTGAAAAAAACCAAGCAAGTTATTCGTGAAACTTTAGAAAAAGACACGCGTATTTTGAAAGATCCAGACATCACGATTGGTGTGTTGGCACTAGCAGATTCTTCAGTGAACTTCGTGGTTCGCCCTTGGTGTAAAACTGAGGAGTATTGGGGTGTGTACTTCGATTCAATGCAAGCGATTAAAGAAGCGTTGGATGCGAACGGTATTGAAATCCCATTCCCACAAATGGATGTTCATCTCAACAAAGTCGATTAATATTGATGATGAATTTGAAAACGGGGGCATTAGCCTCCGTTTTTTATATCATTTTAAGTCTATAAATTTGCTAAAAATTTCAGCTTAGCCATTGATTATAGAGGCTTTTGGCTAAAGCAAAGGCGATAACGAACATCATTGTTGCTACTATTAGATCGATGGTTTTCTTCGTTTTAGGTTTTGAGAGCACTGGCGCTAATTTAGCTGCACCAATGGATAGGCCATAAAACCAAACGAAAGAAGCCGTCATCGTGCCTAAAGCAAATGAGATGCGATCGCTTCCCTCAAATTGTCCGCCTATTGAACCCAGAATCACCACTGTATCTAAATAAAGATGTGGATTGAGTACAGTCACAGCGAGTGCACCTAATATAACGGCTCTTCGTCCTCTCGCCAGTTTCTGAGGCTGACTTTCCTGTGCTTCAGCACTCTGTAACGCAGCTTGGAGAGAAAGCCACCCATAAAATGATAGGAAGGCAATTCCGCCCAACGTAACGACGGTTAGCAATGTCTCATTTTGAGACAATAGCGCTCCTCCACCAAATATCCCCAAAGAGATAAAGAACACATCCATAACACTACAAATAGTCGCAGTAGTTAAATGATGGTTTCTTTTTATTCCCTGATTAAGCACGTACGCATTTTGTGCTCCGATAGGGATGATCATTGTCGCGCCTAAGCTAAACCCTTGTAGCAATATCCATAAATTCATCGTGTTGTTTCTGATTCGAGTTAAGAAATGTTGCAAGAAAAATACGGCATAGAGAAAAAGAAATAAAACTAATAATATTAATATGTCATTAGTAAGACTTATGGTGTAACGATGCGTGGATTAGATTACCGATGGCTTGAAGCCTTGGATCAGATTATTTTGCAAAGAAGTTTTGAAAAAGCAGCTGCCGTATTGTGTGTATCACAATCGGCGGTGTCACAAAGAATTAAACAGTTGGAAAAATGGTTAGCACAGCCTGTACTCGTTCGGGAAACACCACCTAAAGTGACTCCTGCAGGGCAAAAGCTATTAGGGCTATATCGTCAGGTGTGTGTATTGGAACAAGATATACTGCCAGAGCTCAGTGATGATATTGGTGAAAAGCCGATTTCAGTTTCCATTGCAACCAATGCTGATAGCCTCGCAACATGGTTATTGCCCGCGATTGCCGATGCTATGCAGCAAAGTAACCTCGAGATACATCTAGTTGTGGATGATGAACATCGGACACTTGATAAGCTAAAAAATGGAGAGGTGATTGGTGCAATTAGCCAATCTTCACGAACGTTACCTGGCTGCAACGCTGTTTTGCTTGGAGATATGCCTTATCTCTGTGTCTCTTCTCCTCAGTTTTATCAGCAGTACTTTTCTCAAGGTGTCACGATTGAAGCATTTGAGAAAGCACCTGCGGTGGCATTTGATCGGCATGACTTCGTCAATGAACGTTTTGTTCATGACCATTTCGGAACTGAAATGGTTAGCGAAGTGAAACACACCGTCGGTAGTTCTGAAGCCTGTGTAAAGGCAGCTTTAGCGGGCTTTGGATACTGCATGATTCCGAAAATTCAGATTGTTGAAGAGTTAAAACAAGGAAGACTTGTGGATATTACGCCGTGTATGTATATCGATCAGAAACTCTACTGGCATCATTGGCAACTGGAAACTGGAAGGTTGAAGAAATGTTCCCAAGCTATTGTTGAATATGCGAGCAAAACGCTGCCACAGTAAGCATGTCAAGATTGTGCAATTTACCGACATAAACTCTAGGACTGAAATCTTTTTCATCTATTATTTAGCCATATGAAGTTAAATAGGAAAATGAAATGAAGGCACTATCTGTATTGGCTTTAGTGGTATTGAGCTCAGCTTCAATGCTTGTTCAGGCTCAAGAATTCGATTTTCCGCATGTGACTACATCTGGCTATGGTGAAGTTATTGCGACTCCGGATATGGCTCAGTTTTCGGTGAAAGTTGTCGAAATTACAATGAATGCGGAGCAAGCCAAGGAGAGTGTCGATAACATTGTCACCTCGTTTATTAAGCGTCTTAGAGAAGCGGGTGTAAAAGAGTCGCAAATAACCAGTTCAAACCTCTATTTAACGCCTCAATACCACTACCCGAAAACGGGAAAACCTGAGTTGGTCGGTTATCGTGCGATTAGAAATGTATCTGTTGAAGTGGATGAGCTATTCAAACTAAACGAATACTTGGATATCGCCTTAGAGGAGAAAATTAACCAAGTTGACGATATTCAGCTAAAAGTGCGGGATGAAGAGAAGTACCAGCAGCAAGCGCGTATGGCGGCGATTAAAGATGCGCAACAAAAGGCTCAGTCTTTAGCGAATGGATTTGGACGTAAACTTGATGGTGTTTGGCGAATTGAATATAACGCGCCGATGAGGAAGCCAGTTTTGACTCGAGCAGCAACATTTAGCGAAGATTCAGCAGTAAGTAATAGTTATCAAGATTCTACGCTGATTATTCGAGATAACGTGAATGTCGTATATAAACTTGAGTGATTTGTAACTTATTGAAAGTAATCATATTAGTATGCGAGGCTTGTAACACTTTTTATTGAGTAGAATGATATTTAGGCGCTACTTTTTTATTCAGATTACTATCAATGGTGATATAATGCGCGCCTTTGCTTTTGCTGTTAATTGTTAGTCTGGGTTATGAGATATTCTAAAATCATTGTCGCTTTTCTCATAACCTGTGCGCTTATTACAGCTGGTATTGTTGCTTTCTACTCTTACCGATACGAGCAAGTCCAATCTACGAATAACAGCCGTTCTATACGCGAAGCCGTTAAGCAACTTTCTTATAGTGAACACGAGTACCGCAACTTAAGAGATCAGGTGTTTTCAACCATATCCCTTTTAAGTCATGGTCGTAGTGCTTATAACTATGTTGAATCTCCAAACTTAGTTACCCGTAATCAGTTACAACTTGCTTTAGCCTCTACTGCCAATGGGCAGAAGTGGTTTGATGGTGTTGGTTTTATTGATGTTAAAGGCATCGACACAGTTCACGTAGATTACCTACCAAGCATTCATAAAGCGAAAGCTTTAGATGGCGTGGTAGATATTTCTCAAACCGAATTCTTTAAATATGCTCAGTCTTTAACTGAAGATGAAGTTGGCGTTTGGGCGGAAGAACTCTCAAATGATCCTGATACTTTTACTAAACCATACACGCCCACCATACAGGTGATTACTCCCGTATCTGTTCTCGGTGTCCGAAAAGGCTACATCGTTATATCCGTAGATATGTCGATGATGGTTGATAAACTAAATTACACGCCCAAAAATGACTTAACACCAGCTATTGTGGGTAGTAACGGGTATTTGGTGACAGGAAAGAACATGTTGCCATTTTATGGTGATGTGACTAATCAATATCATGGTTTCGATCTCGCTACCTTTTTCCCTAAAACATGGGAAGCAATGCAATCGTCAGATCGTCAGTATCTGATGGAAGATATGAACCTTATTGTCTTCAAACCAATAGACAAGTTTTTCGGTCAAAACATTCATCTAGTGATTCGTTTTACACCCAAGCAACTCAGTGATCGAGCTACACACGAGCTAAACGATGTGGTTAAAGAAGGCTTCTTCGTCTTTATGATCATGCTGGTATTTGCTTTGCCGACAGTTTCAATGTCGCTTCATTACTATCATCGTAATATCGAAAGTAAGCTTGCGAGAGCTGCTTTGGATGGCATGACTGCGGTAATGATTTCAGACAAGTCTCACCAAGTAATCATGGTGAACAGAGAGTTTGAAACCATGATCGGTTTAACCAGCGAAGAGGTTCGTGGGCACAATGCGCTTAAAACCTTACTCAGCCATAATGGTATGGAGTTTATTCTCAATGTACTGGAACAGGTTGATCAGAATGACCTCTGGGAAGGTGAAGTTGAGTGTGTGACCCCTGAAGGGCAGATGCTGACAACGATCATGCGTATTCAAGCAATTATCGAAGCTGGAAAAGTCAGTTATTACATCACTTCTATCGTTGATATTTCTCAGCGAAAAGAGCTTGAAAATAGGCTGAGAGAACTGAGTGAGAAAGATTCACTTACTCATCTTTGGAACCGTCGTAAGTTTGAAAGAGAGCTTACCCTGCAGACTCAGCTTGTTGAGCGATACCCTGATGATTACGCTGTTTGCCTGTGTTTAATTGATATTGATTATTTTAAACGTGTTAATGATGAACAAGGCCACGATCAGGGAGATAGAGTTATTACTAAAGTGGCAGACGTCCTTTCTGAAAAACTGCGTGCGACAGATTTTCTTGCCCGAATTGGTGGCGAAGAATTTGCTGTCATCATGCCTCATACTTCAACGCCAGAAGCTCAGGTAGTAGTTGAACGTTTAAGGCTGGCGATTGAATTAGACGAAAGTCTAACTGTAACCATAAGTGCTGGTATATCAGACCTTTCCAAAGACAGTATACGTTCCTATAAGTGTGCGGATATTGCGCTTTATGAGTCAAAAAGTCTTGGTCGAAATCAAGTTTCTCTCTGTTTAACGACGGATGATGTGGCCTGATGTCACATTTTTGTTACGCATCGACTAAAGTCTAATTTAAAATTTAACTTGAGCTAAACTGTACAATAAGTAAACTGTTGTTTTTTTCATCAGTAGTGATCCGGTTTTCCCATTTATGGCAATTTACTGAGTTCGGGTATGTAAGCTCAGCTAAGTAAACAGAAGGAAATCAAGCACTCTGAGCAACATGAGGCAGGGTATGGTTAATCATTTTCTAGTGAAGCTGACAATTAGTTCTTTATTGGTGCTAGGAATAAAATTAAGCGCACTTTATTTTCTTCTTATGGTGTTATTGCTTAACACCCACCATAAAGAATTTTTTGGTTGGTAGACTACAAGTAACGATAAAAAATTCGTGAAATAAAAAAGCCGGAGCATATGCCCCGGCTTTTTAGTATCTAGAATTCTAATTAAAGAACGTGTACAGATGCAGTGTTAGTAGTACCTGAAGCAACTAGAGCGCCAGAAACCATAACAATGATGTCGCCTTTCTTACCTAGACCAGAAGAAAGAGCAATTTCTTTACCTTGACGGTAGAAATCATCAGTACTTTCGTAAGCGTCAACAACTACTGGAGTGATGCCTTTAGAAAGAACAAGCTGTGCAGCAGTTTTAGCGTTAGTAGTTACAGCGATGATGTTTGCTGTTGGGAAGTACTTACGAACTGAACGAGCAGATTTACCTGCTTCAGTTGCAACAACGATAAGTGGAGCAGCTAGTTTCTCAGCAGTGTCTACAGCGCCTTTACATACCGCTTCAGTGATACGTAGACGTGGGCTGTCTAGACGAGAACCTAGTTCAGCTTTAAGTACAGAGTCAGTACGTTTAGCGATTTGCGCCATGATAGTTACCGCTTCAACAGGGTATTTACCTTTCGCTGTTTCGCCAGAAAGCATTACTGCGTCAGTACCATCCATGATTGCGTTCGCAACGTCACCCGCTTCTGCACGAGTTGGACGTGGGTTTTTGATCATAGAATCAAGCATTTGAGTTGCAGTGATTACAACTTTACGTGCACGGTTACATTTCTCGATCATCATCTTCTGAGCGAAGATTACTTCTTCAGCTGGGATTTCAACACCTAGGTCGCCACGTGCAACCATGATGCCGTCAGATAGCTCAAGGATCTCGTCAAAATTGTCCACACCTTCTTGGTTTTCAATTTTAGAGATGATTTGGATGTCTGCGCCGCCGTTAGCCGCTAGAACTTCACGGATTTCTTGAACGTCAGAAGCTTTACGGATGAAAGATGCAGCAACGAAGTCAACGCCTTGCTCACAACCAAACTTAAGGTCGCCTTTATCTTTTTCAGATAGAGCTGGTAGGTTAACTGAAACGCCAGGTAGGTTAACACCTTTGTTTTCGCCAAGTGCGCCGTTGTTTAGAACTTTACAGATAACGTCAGTGTCAGTTGTAGAAACAACTTCCATTTCGATTAGGCCGTCATCAACAAGGATAGTGTTACCAGCTGATAGGTCTTTTGCGAAACCAGCGTAAGTTACCGCTACTTTGTCTTTGTTACCGATAACTGAAGTATCAGTTGTAAAAGTGAACTCTTGACCAGCTACTAGATCAACGTCGTCGCCGTTTTCTAGTTTGATAGTACGGATCTCTGGACCTTTAGTATCTAAAAGGATAGCTAGTGGCTTACCAGTATTTTCCATAACTTTACGGAAGTTAGCGATACGAGTACCGTGCTCTACGAAGTCTCCGTGAGAAAAGTTAAGGCGCATTACGTTCATGCCTGCATTAACAAGTTCTGTTAATTTTTCTACAGATTCAGTTTTAGGGCCAATCGTACATACGATTTTGGTCTTTTTCATGGAAGAGTCTCTCCGGTGAATATTATCAATTTGAAAGTTAATATATAGCTTAAGAATGGCCTCGATGGCGGCAATTTTATCTCTTCATTACCACATTTCTTTCTCGAGTACTGCTCACTCCAAAACTGAAAGTCTTACAAAAGGTTTAGTCATTTTATGACTACCATTTGAGGGTGTATCGTCACGTTAGTGTGATCTGTATCACCGTGTTTGGTGACAATTACAAAAGTATCACACACCATTCTGTAATTTTTTTTCTTTAGGGTGCGAATTCTAACACCTAATCATTTCAATATCACTGCTTAAGAATTGTCTTAGGACAAGGTTTTAGCCAGAAATATTAATTTTTTAGATCGAAATAAATAGACATAAATGTTTCGTTTTGAATATACTTCCTTTCGTTTTGAAACTTATATCAGTGGGCCGCATGTCAAAACGTAATACTCAATTAAGAAGACACACGATTGCGAACTTAGTGAATCAATTAGGTGAGGTAAGTGTTGATGAATTATCCGCCCAGTTTGAAACATCAGAAGTCACGATTAGAAAGGATTTAGCTTCACTAGAGCAAAACGGCCAATTACTTCGTCGTTATGGTGGTGCGATTGCTTTGCCTAAAGAAGTCGTCAATGATGAATTAAATTCAAAAGTTTCAGTTCGTAAGGAAGCGTTGGCAAAAGCCGCCGCAAAACTGATTCGAGATCACAACCGCATTGTCATTGATAGCGGAAGTACAACCGCTGCGTTAATTAACCAGCTTAATGACAAACACGGGCTCATCGTTATGACCAATTCTTTGAATGTAGCGAACGCACTGAATGAGCTAGAGAGCGAGCCTACATTACTTATGACGGGTGGTACTTGGGATACGCATTCCGAATCATTCCAAGGCAAAGTGGCTGAGTCTGTTCTTCGTTCCTATGATTTTGATCAGTTGTTTATTGGTGCAGACGGCATTGACCTTGAACGTGGTACTTCAACATTTAACGAATTGGTAGGCTTAAGCAAGGTAATGGCTGAAGTTTCCAGAGAAGTGATTGTCATGGTCGAGTCTGACAAAGTTGGGCGAAAAATCCCAAATTTAGAGCTTCCATGGGAAGACATTGATGTTCTGGTGACAGACAAAGGCTTGTCAGACGAACTTGTAGAAAAAATAGAATTTCATCAGGTACGAGTTATTCGTGCCAGATAAAAATTAATCTGCCTCTACATTATGGCTTTGCTTGCAGCCGTAGAGAGCATTAGATAATGAAAATATTGGAGTAATAACATGTGTGGAATTGTTGGCGCTGTTGCACAGCGTGATGTGGCTGAAATTCTGGTAGAAGGTTTACGTCGTCTAGAGTATCGCGGTTACGACTCAGCGGGTGTTGCAGTTGTTGATGCGCAGAGCAACTTAACTCGTATTCGCCGTTTAGGTAAGGTTCAAGAGTTAGCTGATGCTGTTGATTCCGCACAAGTTAGCGGTGGCACTGGTATTGCGCATACTCGTTGGGCAACACACGGTGTTCCTTCTGAAGTGAATGCTCACCCACATGTTTCAGGTGATATTGCTGTGGTTCACAACGGTATTATCGAAAACCACGAAGAGCTTCGCACTCTACTTCAAGAGCGCGGCTATGTATTCGTATCCCAAACCGATACAGAAGTAATTGCGCACCTTGTTGAGTGGGAATTACGCACATCAGAAACTCTGTTAGAAGCACTACAAAAAACAGCTACTCAGCTTGATGGCGCTTACGGTACTGTGGTTCTTGATCGTAAAGACCCAAGTCGTATTGTTGTTGCTCGTTCAGGCAGCCCAATTGTTATCGGTTTAGGTATTGGTGAAAACTTCCTAGCTTCTGACCAACTTGCTCTTTTAAGTGTTACTCGTCGCTTTATGTTCTTGGAAGAAGGTGACGTTGCTGAAATTACTCGTCGCAATGTGACAATTTACGACCAAGCGGGCAAGCTTGTTGAGCGTGAAATCATCGAATCAAACATCGAGCACGATGCTGGTGATAAAGGTCAATACCGTCACTTCATGCAGAAAGAAATTTTTGAGCAACCAATGGCGCTGAAAAGCACAATGGAAGGTCGAATCACACATAACTCTGTAATCACTGAAAGCATTGGCGTAAATGCAGTTGAGATTCTGAAGAAAGTAGAACACGTACAAATTATCGCGTGTGGTACCTCTTATAACTCAGGTATGGCTGCTCGCTACTGGTTTGAGGACATCGCAGGTGTTAGCTGTGACGTAGAAATCGCTTCTGAGTTCCGTTACCGTAACTTTGTTACTCGTCCAAACAGCTTGCTGATTACGCTTTCTCAGTCAGGTGAGACGGCAGATACACTTGCTGCGCTGCGCATTGCTAAAGAGAAAGGCTATATGGCGGCAATGACCATCTGTAACGTATCTGGATCTTCGCTAGTTCGTGAATCAGACATCGCATTTATGACTCGCGCAGGTACTGAAATTGGTGTGGCATCAACGAAAGCATTCACTACTCAACTTGCAGCAATGTTGATGCTTGTAACCGCAATTGGTAAAGAACAAGGTCGCATCGATGCAGCTAAAGAAGCGGAAATTGTTGAAGCAATTCATGCACTGCCAGTGCAGATCGAAAGTGCATTAGCATTTGATAAACAGATTGAAGCATTAGCAGAAGATTTTGCTGATAAGCACCACACCTTGTTCCTAGGTCGCGGTGAGTACTACCCAATTGCTATGGAAGCAGCACTTAAGCTCAAAGAGATCTCTTACATTCACGCTGAAGCTTATGCTGCTGGTGAACTGAAACACGGTCCATTGGCTTTGATCGATGCAGATATGCCTGTTGTGGTTATCGCGCCAAACAACGACCTACTAGAGAAACTGAAATCGAACGTTGAAGAAGTTCGTGCTCGTGGTGGTCTGCTATATGTATTTGCAGATGAAAAAGCAGGCTTTGAAGCGGACGATACTTTGAAAATTATCCCAATGCCGCACGTCAGTGAAATCACTGCACCAATTTTCTACACAGTGCCAATGCAGCTACTTTCTTACCATGTAGCGCTAATTAAAGGCACCGATGTTGACCAACCTCGTAACCTTGCAAAAGCAGTTACTGTTGAGTAACAAACCTCAATAAGAAAAGGCGATGAGCATTAAGTTCATCGCCTTTTTTGTTTGTATTTTTATTATTTCTTACTGTGTAATCACTTGGCTCAATTTAGACAGTGATTTCTGAGCTTTGATCTCTTCTAACACTAAATCAGCAATAGCTTCAGCACCTTGTTTTTGGAAGTGTGTGACGTCCGGTTTTTCAATTGAGCCAGTTTTCCCTTGATAATACGGGTACTGATTAGGATCGACCGCTAACCATAGGTTTTGCCACTCTCCAGCCGCTTCGTTGTTCGCCATCTCGATAACACTGGTTTGCATGTCGAGAAGTGGAACTTTGTTGGCTTGAGCTGTTTGACGAACGGTTGCGGTGTAATCACCAAAGAAACGGTAGCCGTTATCGCCGTTTTGCGCTGTAGTGTGTTGCTCTGTGTTAATCGGAGTGCCTGCTTTTTTATCTGCGGTACGAGCTCTTGGTACTGAAGTTAGCATCACCGGAGTTAGTTGGTGTTGTTTTGCAAAGCTTAAGTAACGTTCAAGAGAGTATTGGAAAGAGTATTCCTGCTCGCCTTGAGGAAACTGACGTTTGCCATCAGCACTGTTTGGATAAGTACACAAAGTACCGACATCTAGCGGACCACGCCCTTTAGCGGCGCCATTACATTTTTCATCGTTGTGACTGAACTGAATGAAGAGATAATCGCCCGGTTTAACCAAAGGCTCGATGAAACTCAGCCATCGACCATTGATGAAGTCACGAGAACTACGACCTGATTGAGCAGCGTTCACAACCACAAGTTGATCATTATTGAACTTATCTGCAAAAGCTTGTCCCCATCCCATGCGAGGGAAGACATCTTGCGAGTAGTTCGATGCCGTTGAATCACCCACAATGAACAAACGAGTTTTCTTCTCAGCGACGGCTTTAGCTGCTTGAGCTAATTGTCCGTCTTTAAGCTCGTAACGAGGAATGGTGTCTAGGCTGACAATAGGATTGAAAGCCAAATCAGATAAGAAGGTTTTGGAAAGCTGCCCTGTGCGAGTGTTGTGGCCAAGGTTATGAATAACTTGAGACGCTAACTCATTCATCACTGGTTGGTAGCTGCTGTTGTAGTTAACAGGGTTCCACTCTTTTGATGCATCCAACCCATGAGCTTTAACAACGCTTTGGAATGCCGTGCTGAAGTTGCTGTTTGCATCTAACCAAGCTTGATGTGAAAAAGCTGGAAGGTGAGCTTGAGCGGCTAGCACTTGTGGTCCATCAATGCTCTCGTTATCTGCCAGTCCGGAGACAATAAGGTCTGTGAAAGGGTTCACGTTCGCTACTGTCACTTTGTTGCTATGTGCTTCAGCTACTAACGCCGTTACACACACAGAGCGTTTGGTGTCACTGTTGATACAGGTGTTGCCACTTTGATCATCCACAGAAACTAACAATGGAGGAGTCATTGAAGCGATGGATAGCTGATAGTGACCTTTATTGTCGGTATTAGTTTTTGCTACTTTGCCTAAGCTGTCTTTGACATTTACCACTGCTGGGAAACTCATGCTTCTATGAGTGACTTGACCTGCCAGTTGACTGTTTGCTCCAAGAGAAATATCTGGCTCCCAGCCAGAAAGTATATTTTTATTGGTGTAGTTTTCGGCTTCTGATTCTGCCAACTGTGGACGCTCGGCTGTTTGTGCTCCGCTACCTGTATTAGCAAACTCCCAGAAGCGTGAATCTTTTGGATAGAACCAAATTTTCTCGCCTTTGATGTCCTTACCACTCATGCGATCCCACCCGTAGATATGATCGTCCATTTGGCAGTTGATGAACGCTGCATGTCCAATAGCATTAGGATCGGCATAGCGGCCGTCAGTAAATGTGGTGGTTGGGTGCCAAGGGCGACCTAAGCCATAGCTACCAGCCGGTACTTGATCTTCTTTGGTGAGATGACAGTTTTTAAAGACCAGACCAAATGGTGAATTGATGTCTGTCGCTGGAGCGGTAATGTAGCCAAGCGGTTCATTTTCTTCATTGTCACTTCGGTAGCGAGCAATGATGTCGCTGTTTTCTATCAAAGCAGTCCCGTGACCAAAAATGAAGTCGACAGTGCCACTGACTTGAGATTGGTCGAAGTAAGATCGACCTGAACGAAGATATAAGGTGTCTTGGTAGCTAACGAGGTTAACGTCTTTAAACTGAGCCTTGTCACCGTTGTGTGAAACAAGCAAAGCCACTGCTTGAGTGCCTTTTTGACGAGTAGGATCATCGGCTGCTTTGGCTTGGTTTGCTGGGAAATCAAAACCGTTTTCAATCGTTAGAGAGCGAGCTTTGAAATCAACGGCATCGACACTAACAGTTCGGCTACCGAAAGTTCCGAAGTTTTTCCCATTCTCATCCTTCATGCTGTTCGCTGTTGTTGCTGTAATGATCGTTTTGTCACGATCTTCGCCAATCAGGTAGATATTAGGACGAGTAATATGCAGTTTTTCTTGATAAACACCGTTCTTGATATAGATAACGAATGGTTGGTTATTGTCAGGAGCACTGTCGATAGCTTGTTGAATAGAAGCGTAATCAGCAGAACCATCAAGAGAAACTTTCACATCGTAAAGAGCGGTGGCAGAGGCAGAAGAGAGGTAGAGTAAAGCTGCAATCCCTAGCCCGTTTGCTACAGACTTATTCATTTTATTTTCCTTTATGAAATGTCGGATCTTTTAAATAGAAACGCAGTTTCATTATAGGAATTAAGAGTTGTTAAACAGTGATCTGACCATAAAAAGGACATATGCATCCGTTTAGATAATGGAGGCAGGTCACTGTTTTGCAAATCTTCGTAGATAAGCCTTGGTTATATTTAATCTGAAAACAGCCAGATTAAACCTTTAATTAATCCTTCTCTCCATATAAGACTGTCGTGCCCGCCATCATATAACTCAATGATTAAACTGTGTTTATTATCTTCTAACTTTTTATGTATGTGTTTAGCAAGCGGCACCATCATTCCCTCTCGCTTTCCCACTTCCATATAGATTTTGTGTTGATAGGTCGTGCTCAGAACATCGATATATTGATCAAGATAGAGTGACTCAGGTAGTTGCTGAAGAATATCCGGCTGATGAGAGTTATGAATCAATGAATCATTTGGCCACCAGAAAGATCCCGATTGAGAAACTGCTTTACCAAATTTTTCTGGCCAATTAAGAAGGGCAAAAACCGCAGACAAACCGCCGTAGCTTTGTCCTGTCACAACGGTGTTGTTTCGCTCTGATGTGATGTCATATTTCTCTGAAATAATAGGAATGAACTCTTCAATGACCGATTTCCAAAAGGTCGAATTACAAGGAAGATCAATTGATCTCTGTGTCATGGACATCACATCGATCATCAGATAAACCGCTGGTGGAAGAAGTTTTTGTTGAGTACATGAGTCTAGAGCAGACATGATTGGTATGCTTTGCGTCCATGTTTGACCATCAAGAACGATAATAAGAGGAAGATTTTTTTCTCCATTAAGCGCCGTTGAATAACTCCAAAAACGTCTTTCTTGCTCTAAGATCTCGCTATGAAAAATATGTTCATGACAGAGAGAAGTTAGTTCTGCCTTACCTTTGCTACGATCAAAAGTACTCCAAGCGGGATGAATAACGGAAGGATCTAGGTAAAGTCGAGAATGCATTTTACCCCACTCACACAATGGAAGGTTTCTTTTGTTGAGTGGGTCTGCCACGTGGTATGCACGTCTCTTTATGATCCAATTTCGATGTTGAGAAATTTGCTCTTCACGGGTTCCATAGTACTCAGGTTGTTTTGCCTCCTCAGTGACAGGAATTAACGCATAGGTACCATTCCAACTGCTCGGAGCGCTGCAAACGTAATAAAAAACGTCGGTATTTTCGAATTGAGTAAACTGAGCCGCGTTGAAGTCATGGTGGTTAATGACGCCATTAATATCTATGTAGGCAGCGATAGTTTCGGGCGAAGTAGCGGGTTTCCTCCACAGAAAAATAAGTTCAGTTGTTCCGTTGTCTCTCGTAATTTGTAATGGAGTACCGACTGAGGAAACTTTATTCCACCAAGACTCGGAACCGATTGATAACCCTACTAAGAGTGTGCTTTCCAACAGCGATTCTAAACTCACCTAACTTCTCCTGATCGATTCTTTTTTCGATTCATCCAATGAAAGCGACTGTTTACCTGAATGATTTTTGTGTTAGCATACGTTGATTTTATTAATAATGGTAATGTTTATGATACGTATTATCATTTCATTCTTTGTTGTATTCTGTTCAATGAGTTCTGTCTTTGCCGCTGACACATCGAGTGAACAGTGGCCCAGAACATTTGTGAATGCGGATGGTTCGACAACGATTATCCCGAAAAAACCGATGAAGGTACTTTCCACTTCAGTGACGCTTACTGGCACTCTTGTCGCGATTGATGCTCCAGTTGTTGCCAGTTCAACAGCGGGAGATGGGAAATTTTTCTCTCAATGGGAAGCTGTAGCGAAGCAGCGAAAGATTACCGAGCTTTGGCCTGTTGGCGGGGTTGATACCGAAATGGCTTACGCTGTTATGCCTGATCTTATTGTTGTGGCTAAAACCGGTGGGGATTCAGTGCTTGATTTGGTTCCTGAATTGAAGCTTTTAGCCCCTGTTATTGTGGTTGATTATGGTAGCCAGACTTGGCAGGAGCTAGCTATCAAACTGGGTTACGCGACTGGGCGAGAGGATTTTGTTAAACAAAAAATAGCTGAGTTTGACCAATACGTTGAAGCCACTAAGCTGAATCTACCAGCAAAACAAGCCAATATTATTCGCTATAACGGTCCTGGGATGGCTAATGCGATAGCTAAAGTCACAGGCCCTCACAGTGAATTAATCCATGCTTTAGGGTTTGAGATTGAAGGAGCTAAAGATGAGTGGGAAACGTTCAGTGATAAAAGAAATGATTTTGCCCGCGTTCATTACGAGACATTGACACTGCTTAAAGCTCCAGTGAGCTTTGTTATTGTTGCTGACGAATCGAGTATTCAAACCCTATTGAAAGATCCGGTGTTAGTAAATTTGCCTTCGGTGAAACAAAAGCAGGTTTACGAACTGGGACTCAATTCTTTCAGAATCGATTACTACAGTAGCCTAGAAATCATTGAGCTGATGAAAAAGCATTTCGGGTTGGCTCAATAGTGAAATGAAAGCTTCATCTAGCCATCGAGATTCTTTCTACTACACTGGGCTGTTCTTTCTTCTGGTTGTAGCCCTAGTGTGTGCTTTTACAAGCGTTTTCTTCGGTTCTAGAGATATTGAACCGGAGGTAACGTGGCAGGCATTAACTCAATACTCGCCACAAAATAGTGAGCATTTAATTGTTCATCATCTACGTTTACCCAGAGCCCTTCTAGCTATCGTGGTTGGACTGGCTATCGGCGGGGCTGGGGTTTTGATGCAAACTCTAACTCGAAACCCCCTCGCGGAGCCCGGACTGTTAGGTGTGAATTCAGGAGCAACCTTAGCGGTCGTTATTGCAATAGCATTCTTTGGTATTACTGATGTCCACTATTACATGTGGTTTAGCATTTTAGGGGCAATGCTTGCAGGCGGTATTATCTATCTTCTGGCTGGGCTCAATGGTGGCGTTAACCCTGTTAAAGTTGTTCTTTCGGGCATAGCACTGTCGGTCATTCTGCTTTCGATAACCCAAATTATTACTGTTAATAGTCAGGAAGAAGCCTTTAACCAGTTTCGACATTGGGTTGTAGGTTCACTTCAGGGCAGAGGTTTTGATGTTCTCTATCCTATATCTGGATTAGTGTTCCTTGGGTTAATTTACACTATGTTTTTGATCAGAGAGCTGAATACCGTTTCTTTAGGTAGAGACATCAGTCAGTCGCTTGGAATTAATCATACCAGTGTATGGATTCGCGCCTCTTTATCTATCACTATTCTTGCGGGAGCAGCAACAGCAGCATCAGGGCCACTTAGCTTTGTTGGTTTAACTGCGCCACATATTGCACGTTTTTGGGTTGGAACAGAGCACAAATGGTTGCTTCCATATTCGATGATGATTGCGGCTGTATTGGTTTCCATCGCGGATATCTTAGGAAAAGTACTGGTTTCTCCTGACGAAATTAGCGTAGGAATAATGACGGCTTTACTAGGCGGACCAATCTTTGTCATCTTAGTTCGGCGCTGGAGGATGACTGAGTTATGAGCCTGATGTTTCAGTCTAAGGTGTTGAGTGACCAGCTCATTCATCGCAGAGACATTACCATTCGATACTCAAAAAAAGAGTGGCTGTTTGTAATGTACTCATTAGTCGGTTTACTCGCGATAAGTTGTTATTTGCTTACCGTCGGGTCATTTCCTTTAACGTTTGAACAATTGTTCTCTGTGCTTTTCCATACTGGTGGCGATCAAGCAATTGCTGAACGTATTGTTTGGAATGTTCGTTTGCCGAGAATCATTACGGCTATTTTTGTGGGGATGGCATTGGGTGTATCAGGTTCGATCTTCCAATCTATCTCCAAAAATGCTCTGGGCTCGCCAGACATTATCGGCTTTACCACAGGGGCAGCATCTGGTGCTTTAATCCAAATTATTGTGTTTCAGAACTCAGCTCAAGCTGTGATGATTTCCGCATTAATTGGGGGAATGTTGACTGCCGGTACGGTTTATTTTCTTTCCCGAAAAAGTGGTGTTGTAGGCGGTTATCGACTGATTCTTATCGGCATTGGAATAGGTTCTATATTGAGCGCATTCAACAGCTTGATGTTAGTCAAAGGCGATTTAGATCAGGCCGTGATGGCGAACCTTTGGCTTGCCGGATCTCTCAATGCGAGAAACTGGGGGCATGCTTTACCAGTCATGCTCGGCGTCTTGCTGATTGTTCCAATTATTATTTCCAAAGCTAGGACTCTTCATTTATTGGAAATGGGAGATGAAATGGCTTCACAGATTGGAGTTTGCGTAGAAAGAGAAAGAGTAGTCATGACTTTCCTATCTGTGGCACTTGCAGCTTTAGCGACAGGGGCAGCAGGACCAATCAGTTTTATTGCGTTAGCTGCACCTCAGCTTGTGGCTCGCTTACTTAGAGTTGGTCATATTCCCGTTGCTGCTTCAGCCGTAATGGGAGCTACTCTTTTAGTCATTGCTGACCTTGTCTCTCAAATCAAACCATTTTCTATCAACCTTCCCATCGGGCAATTAACAAGCCTTGTTGGTGGTGTGTATTTGCTTTGGTTATTAACCCGAACAAAGAATTTTTGAGTTGCGAAGCTTATGAGTATTATGGAACAAACGTTATTTGAATCATTAGGAGAAAGTTTGCATATCGATCGGCTATCGGGTTCAAACATGAATCTCAGCTATGAATCTGAGCAAATCTTTTCGTCGCTTGATGTCACTATTCCGGATAACAAGTTCACCGTTATTATTGGGCCAAACGGTTGTGGTAAATCAACACTACTACGTATGCTTTGTCGTCTGCAGAAACCGAATTCAGGTCGAGTTGAGTTAGATGGAGAAGAGATCTATTCGATTCACCCCAAATCTTTAGCAAAACAGATTGGTTTGTTGCCTCAGCGAGTCACAGCTCCAGATGGTATTCGAGTGAAAGATCTCGTATCCAGAGGTCGCTACCCATATCAGAAGCTTTTTCAGCAGTGGAGTGATGAGGATGAGCTGGCGGTATGTGAAGCAATGCAATTGACCGATATTGAGCATTTAGCAGAAAGGTTGATTGATGAGCTTTCAGGTGGACAGCGACAACGAGTATGGATTGCGATGGTTCTCGCGCAACAGACGCCAATTCTTTTTCTCGATGAGCCAACAACGTATTTAGATATTGCTCATCAGATTGATTTATTAGAGCTTTGCCGTGATTTGAACCGCAGGAAAAAGTTCACCATTGTGGCCGTGTTGCATGAACTCAACCAAGCTTTTCGCTACGCAGACCATATTTTGTTGATGAGTGAAGGTAACATCGCCGCGCAAGGCGCACCGCAGGACATCATCTCCAGTGAGATCATCAAACAAGTTTTCAACTTAGATTGCCTAATCATGGATGACCCCATTTGTGGCTCGCCGATGGTTATTCCTTATGGCACCAGATAGCACATGTTATTAACCCAATAGTCTTACTAAATTCTGTTCGTTATTTGTTTTTTAAATTATTGCTTAATTTTTTAATTGATATAACAAATGATAATCAATATCATTGCGATTAAGATTTGAAGTTAAGCTCATTAAAAAATAGGTAACAGGATGAAATCTTTACAAACAAAAAGGATGAATTACTTAAGTTATAGCATCGCAGTGGCTATCGGTATGGCTGTATCTTTACCAGCGTTAAGTAATGAAACAAAAGGAACAGAAACAATCGTCATTACTGGCGAGCGAATGGATAAAAGTCTGAAGGACACCACCACCGCAGTCACCGTTATCGGTGAAGAGCAATTGGAAAATGGTGAGAAGACGTCAATAAATGACATTGCTACTTCAGCACCAAACGTGGTTACAGCAGGTTATGAGTCGATCAGCATTCGTGGTATTGAAGGTGCTGGTGTTGCAACTGGTGGTAATGCATTTTACAGCGGTGGTAAAGCTCGTGTTTCGACTATCGTAGATGGTGTTGCTCAAGCTTGGATGGGTCAAGGCTATACCCCAAGTAAATCATGGGATGTAAAACAGGTAGAAGTGCTGCGTGGACCACAATCGACTAACCAAGGTACTAACTCTATCGGTGGTGCTTTGGTGGTTCAAACCAACGATCCAACTTACTACTGGGAAACGAAGCTACGCGCAGGTTTTGAAACCTACGAGAACGGCAATGTTAAAAACAACTTGGCCGTTATGACATCTGGCCCTTTAATTCAAGATGAGCTTGCTTTCCGTCTAGCTGTTGATGGCAACAAAGGTGATGGTTGGATGAACTATACTCAAGCATCTGATGAGCTTGAAGGCGCACCTGATCTTGAAGAATCTGAAAATCTCAATGCTCGTTTGAAACTGCTTTGGGAACCGTCTTCAATGCCTGGTTTGAGTGCTAAGTTGACTTACAACCGTCACACTTACAAAGGTGAGTACCTATCTTTTGCTTCAACTGATTATGTTTATGATCCGGCATTGATTTTAGACAGCGCTAACTCTTCAAATACTCGTCTTCAAGATTCAGTTGCTCAAAGTATCGCCGCCGATGTTGATTACGATTTTGACAATGGTTTTGTTAACTCACTACATGTTGCTTATCTCACTTCTGATGTGGAGTTTGATCAATATCCTTCTGCGTTCAATGTTGTATCTGATGTCGATAATATCACCGTAGAAAACCGACTTTTAGTACAAACTCCTGGCTCAGACTTCTCTTCAGTTTTAGGGCTTTATTATTCAAAAGCGGATACCAACACTGAATTTACCGGAACGGTAATTGATGGAACGACGACCACTTCCGCTGCATTTGGTGAAACAACGTACACGTTAAACCCAGCGTTTAAACTTGTTGGTGGTGTTCGTTTTGAAAATGAAGATTTTGAGCATAAAGGCACAAATATCTCAGCACGTACCAGCACATTTGATGTAGAAGATAACCGTAGTAACAACATTTTCTTGCCTAAAGTGGGCGCAATCTATTACTTCGATGATACGACTACTGTGAATGCCTCTGTTCGTAAAGGCTATAACTCAGGCGGCCATGCTTTAGACTTCACTGAGCAAGAATACTATGAGTACGATAAAGAGACGGTTATCGCTTACGAAGCTGGTCTACTGAAAGAATTTGAGCGTGGACAATTCAGTACTAACTTGTTCTACAACGATTACTCCGGCTACCAAGCTTATGTAGACAGCCGATTCGATAATATCGAAGAGTCACGTACGTACGGTGTGGAGCTTGCTGGTTCTATCTGGGCAACGACAAGCACACAACTTCGTGCAAGTGCTGGTTACCTAGAAACGAAAATTGTTAAAGATGACGTAGCAGAAAGTGGTTTAGAACTACCGAATGCGCCAAGTTCTAACTTGTCTGCAGGTTTCACTCAATATATAGGTCAAAACTTCTCCGTAGGTGCTGACGTGACTTACGTAGGTAAGTACTACTCTGATTTAGAGAACAGCGAAGATTACACCGCTGGTGATTATGTTACTGCTGATGCTCGTCTTCAGTACACGATTGGCGATTTTACTCTTGATGGCTACGTGACCAACTTAACGGATGAAGATGTGGTTTACCAATATCAAGTGAGTTCAAGAGGCACAACTAAAGCGTCTGTTGGTCAAACAAGAACCTTTGGTTTAAATGCAACTTACCGAATGTAGTTTCAACCATAGATAACATTATTGAGCTCGGCTTCTTCTGGAGAAGTCGGGCTTTTCTGCTTTTATCAAAAATGAGTCTGTCGTATGAGCGAACAAGTAATCTATCCAATCAAAGCTAAGCTAATTGTTTGCAAGCGTAAGCAATACATAACCCCACATCTTATTCGAGTTACTTTTACTGGTGATGAACTTATCGGTTTCGCTGAAAATCGAAATGGTGCACACATCAAAGTGTTTTTCCCTAATCAGGAATCAGGCATTTTACAACTTCCTGTTCGTTATGAAGACCATGTTGAATATCCAGAGCACAAACCTGTACCACGTGCATATAGCGTAAGAAAGTACCATCCTGAGAGCAATGAGCTTGATATCGATTTTGTCGCGCACGGTGAAGACAGTGTTGGTTCTGGTTGGGCTATTGCTGCACAAGAAGGTGATGCATTAGGTTTGATTGGGCCAGCAGGCCCAGATCCGCTACTTCAGCCTTCAGATTGGCATATTTTAGCGGGAGATCTCACGGCTGTTCCTGCTATCAGCGCTATTTTGGAAGAGATGCCAGCCGATGCGAAAGGTGCGGCATTTATTGAAGTGGACTCATTCGATGATGTTCATGAAATTGAACATCCACAAGGCGTCTCTTTAACTTGGTTGAAAATTGATGATGAACAAGGTTCATCGGTTTTAGTCAATGCAATCAAAACTACTGGTCAGCCTGAAGTTGAATGTACAGTCTCGGCATTTATCGCAGGGGAAAACCGCAGTGTGATTAACTGCCGTAAATATTTAGTTGATACATTCCAACTGACCAAAAAAGAGCTTTATGCCGTACCTTATTGGAAACGAGGCAATACGGAAGAGGCTTATCATGAAGAGCGTCATCGCATTATGGATGAGCAAAACTGATA
>NZ_JBMMKS010000014.1:0-141950 GCF_058630515.1 Vibrio sp. HM8-C | reverse complement strand
TGATTTTCATCAACGAGTGCCCACACAGATTGATAGGTTTAAATTGTTAAAGAGCTTGGTTTTGCGAGTCATTCCTCTCAAAACGGACGGTCATTTTAGCGAGTAAACATTCAGAGTCAACCACTTTTTTAGTTAATTTTCTTTAGGTTAAGAAATTTAACTTTCCGTCATATTTCCCAACATTCTTTCATTCAGAATTGCTGGTCAACGGAGGCGCATTATAGGGAGGAAAAAAAAGTTGGCAAGAGGAAATCAGCCTAAAAACCAAGTTTTCAGACTGATTGATTAATAAAGACACAAATCGAGTTTTATATAGGCGATTTCACCACAAATAAGCTTATAGAGCCTCTAGCTTTTGCACTCGCTGGTTTAATTTGGCAATAGAGTGACGTACTTCTTCAACTAAATTGAGATATTTGGCTTCATCGCTATGGCGATAGGCAATCTTACCGTTGATGAAACTCGCTTTAATATAAGAAGGCTCTCCCGCCATTATTGGAGACATTGATAAATCGTGGCAACCAGACAAGCGCGGTTGGTTTAAATCGTATAAGACAATATCCGCTGCTTGACCTACCTCGATTGTTCCTACACCTCTCAAACCTAAAATATCTGCGCCACCTTTACTTGCCCAAGTAAGTACTTGTTCTAACGTTGTAGCTTTAGGACCGTTTTGCGCTCGATGAATCAGCCAAGTCAGGTTCAGTTCTTGAAGCATAGAACCCGATTCAGCCGATGCAGAGCCATCCACACCAATAGAAATTGGCATTCCGGCTTTAGCCATGTTAATCACTGGAGCGATACCACTACCCAATCGACAATTAGACGTCGGACAGTGCGCGATACCTGTTTTTGTTTCAGCTAATAGCTTTATATCCTGCTCTGTCGCTTTGACTAAGTGTGCAAACCAAACATCTTCGCCTAGCCAATCACAGCTTTGTGCGAATTCAACAATGCCCTTGCCATATTTAGCCAACGACTGCTCATTGTCGAAATCTACTTCTAACATATGTGAATGCATACGTAACTTGTGGCTTCTTGCGTATTCAGACAATAAGCGTAAGTCACTCGGCGTTGCTGAATGAGCAATTGTGGTTGGGGCGACCACCAGCTTACGCATGGCGAAATCCCCCTCTTGGTGATAACGAGTACGGGTTGATTCCAAACGGTTTATCATCAACTCAACGGATTCTGGTTCAACGCCTGCTTTCGCTAACCCCTTATGAGTTCCTTTAACTGTCGCACCACCTCGACATAAGACCA
Source organism: Vibrio sp. HM8-C (assembly GCF_058630515.1). Taxonomy (NCBI): domain Bacteria; kingdom Pseudomonadati; phylum Pseudomonadota; class Gammaproteobacteria; order Vibrionales; family Vibrionaceae; genus Vibrio; species Vibrio sp. HM8-C. The sequence goes on along the minus strand of NZ_JBMMKS010000014.1, from coordinate 140,687 downwards.
GCCGAATACCCATTTCATCTGCGGCTTGCCAAACCGCCTCTTCTAATTCCATTGAAGAATTAGCGTGGTAAAGATAATGGTGGTCAGCACAGGTTGTCGCTCCAGAGCGTAACAACTCATAAAACCCAAGCTTCGCCGCTGAATACATAATCTCCGGCGTAATCTGTGGCCAGTAACGATAAGGGACACTGGCTAACCAGTCACCCAATCCGTCATTAAGTCCTGCGGGTATGCCCTTCAAAATAGACTGTGCAATATGATGGTGTGTGTTGACAAAGCCGGGATAGATAACGCAATCACTTGCATCGATAACGTCTTCGCCTTGCTGAGGCAATAAGTTTTGTCCTAGTTCAACAATCAGACCATCGTGGATACGTATATCTTTAATATCTTGCTTAGGCGAAAAGACACTGTTGGCATTCTTAATTAAGTAGTTCATCAAAGCTTCCTTTTAAGTAAACCGATTTTGTTTCATCGGTTTATTCGCTTTTGAGCAATGTCCCAGAGTTTGATTACTCTTAACCGCTTCTACTCATTTAACATACACAAAACATTATCTGTTCTGAGCATTAATTTTTAATGTATACAATGCAAATTGCAGACCAGTCCCACACCCTCAGTACTTGCAAATTTTGCTCGTCATTCTTGCACCAATATTGAGCCAAGCCTACTTGCAATGCATTACAAAGGTGCAATTGCATACAATATTTATCCAATCACAGTTAAACATTGTATACAAAGAAGACTATTACCGAATCCTCTGCAAAGCCCATCTGTTAACGGTTGGTTAGTGTACAGTTAATAACCAAATCGCTAGTTTGAAATTTATGGCACACCGATTGCTCTGTAATCATCGGAAGTGTGAGTAGAAGCGGTTAGATGCCAATGATGGTGTCGGGACATTGCTCATAGTTAGCGAAAAGATGCAGCCCACATAAGTTGCACTTTAGAGTGAAAAGGAAGACACGGAGTAACTATGAAAACTATTTCGAAATTCAACAAACTAAGCCTGTCGCTATCTTTGCTACTTACATCAGCAAGTAGCTTCGCAGCAGATAAAGTCACGTTTCAACTTGACTGGCTTCCTGGTGGCGATAAAGCACCTGTTTACGTAGCAGTTCAGCAGGGATTTTTTGCAGAGCAGGACCTAGACGTTACCATCCTTGGTGGTAAAGGTTCGACCGACGCAATTACTAAAATTGCTACAGGTACAGCAGATATTGGTTCAGCAGACATTGTTTCGTTGTTAGTGGCGAAAGCAAATGACAACGTGCCAGTTAAAGCTATCTACTCACTATTTAGTAAAGCTCCTTACGCGTTTTATGTTTTGGATACTTCAGGTATCAATTCAGTAAAAGACGTTTCAGGTAAAACTATTGCTACTTCTCCGTTCACTTCTGCGAACGTATTCCTTCCTTTAATGCTTAAGAAAAACGGCATTGAAGAACAAAGTGTCAAAGTATTAAAAGCAGATCCAGGCGCGCTTAACCCAATGCTGATCACTGGTCAATCTGATGTGATGATCTCTTGGATGACTGACCGTGTTAAAAACGAACAGCAAGCCGCTGAAGCAGGTAAAAAACTTACTGTGTTGCCTTGGTATGACGCTGGTCTAGAGTTCTACTCATCTTCGATTATTGCTAGCGAAAAATTCATGGCTAAAAACCCTGATGTGGTGAAACGCTTTGTTAAAGCTTACGCCAAAGCAGTGGAATACACTTGGGCACATCCTGAAGAAAGTGGCGCTGACGTAACGAAAATGGTTCCAGAAGTGGATGCCAAACAAGCAGCTGACACCATCAAGTCTATCCATGGTCTAGTGTTGAACGAAGTTTCACAACGTGACGGTGTTGGTCAGTTTACGCCATCTCGTCTGAACGAAACATGGAAATGGACAGCAGAAGCTCAAGGTTTAGATCTCAGCAAACTGGACCCAGAAACAGCAGTTGATCGTCAGTTTTACGAGGGAGTGAACTAATGCAACCATTTGTTTCGTTCAAGCGTATAGGTCATACCTATAACTCTGACAAACATTCGGTTACGGTTCTCAACGATGTCGACTTCAATGTTGAAAAACATGAGTTCGTCGCCATCGTTGGTCCTTCAGGTTGCGGCAAGTCTACCTTGCTGCGCCTACTGTCAGGGTTAATCATTCCAACACAAGGTGAAATTTCCGTTTTTGGACACCCAGTAACTGGACCACGTGAAGACATCGGTATTGTTTTCCAAAAACCAACGTTACTGCCATGGAAAAACATCCTCGATAACATTCTGTTTCCACTTAAACATAAGTTTAATTATGTCAGCCAGAAAGACCGTCAAAATGCACAAGAGCTATTGAACACGGTTGGACTAGCAGGTTTTGAAAACAGTATGCCTGACCAACTTTCCGGTGGTATGCAACAGCGTGTGGGTATCGCACGTGCATTACTGCTCAATCCAGACATTTTGATCATGGATGAACCTTTCTCGGCTTTGGACGCATTAACGCGCGAGGAGATGGGATTTGAACTGCAAAAAATCTGGATGGAGAAACCAAAGACGGTTCTGTTCATCACTCACTCGATTTCAGAAGCAGTATTGCTCGCGGATAAAGTACTGGTTATGGGACCTCGTCCAAGTACCGTGCTAGAAGAGATCAAAATCGATCTTCCTCGACCACGCAACATACATACTCTTCAAGACGCTAAGTTTGGTACTTACACCAACAAAATTCGCGAGTATTTCTATCGTTCAGAAAAAAGCGACTCAGCAAGCAGTGAAGAAATGGAAAGTAAGAATAACGACAACGTTGAGCCGATTCGTAAAACCGTCGCTTAACGGCACTTGTCTAAGGGAATAGATATGAAACGATTGTTTTCTCAATGGTCACAAAACTGGCTGCCACTGATTGCAATATTAGCGATCATTCCTATCTGGGAAGCCATTTGTAAAATTTTCTCCGTACCAACGTTTATCTTGCCAGCGCCTAGCGATATCGCTATCGCTTTCACTCAGGTACCAATGGAACGTTGGCTCGATAACCTATGGGCAACTTTGCGTATAGCGTTATTAGGTTTTGTTATCTCGTTCTTGATTAGTATTCCTCTTGCTATCTTGATGGTGAACTCGAAGTTTCTCACTCGTGCATTGTTTCCAATTCTGGTGGTGATCCAATCCACACCTGTGGTGGCTATCGCTCCACTACTGATTGTGATTTTAGGAACGGGTGATGCGCCGCGTCTGACGATCACTTGCTTAATTACCTTCTTCCCTCTAGTGGTTTCAGCAACGACAGGGATGCTAGCAACACCGCCTGAACTGATTGAGTTGTCTCGTTCACTCAGTGTGAAAAACAGTAAAACCATTTGGCAAATTCGCCTACCTTACGCTATTCCTCACATTTTCAGTGGTGTGAAAGTTGCTATCACGTTGGCAGTTATTGGTTCGGTTATTGCTGAGTTTGTCGCAGCTGAAAAAGGTCTAGGTTACTTGGTTCAGTTTTCAACGTCTTATTTCAAGATCCCACAAGCTTTTGCAGCTCTGGTGTTCCTATCTCTAGTCAGTATGTTGCTGTTCAAAGCCGTTAGTTGGGTGCAAAAAGGTTACTTCTCTTGGAGCCTGACTGAAGAAGAAAAACAACGTTAAGTGCAAAACAAACAAGGACAAGAAATGTTTAACCAGGAAACGGATTTTAGATTTTTACGCTACAGCTTCTCTTTGGCAGAAGATGCAAAAGCGAGGGGCATTCACCCATTTTCAGCGGTATTGGTCGATGAACACGGAGAAATTCTGTTGGAAGAAATCAACGGTTATCTACCGGATTTCGATATGACGGGCCATGCGGAGCGAGTGATTATGACGCGTGCAAGCAAGCTCTATCGCCCAGATTTTCTTAACCGCTGTACTTTGTATGTATCTGCAGAACCTTGCGCGATGTGTGCGGGTGCCATTTATTGGGCAGGTGTTGGACGCGTAGTCTACGGTCTGAGCGAAGCCAAACTAAAAGAGTTAACCGGCAATCATCCAGAAAACCCAACCTTGGCACTTCCATGCCGAGTGGTTTTTGAATCAGGTCAGCGTGAAGTGGAAGTCATCGGTCCGCTGCTTGAAGACGAAGCTGAACAAGTCCAACACGGAGTTTGGTAATAACTCTCGATGAATTAACCTACAAATATTCAATTTGCTCTAACTGGTTAAAGCAACACTTTGATTAGAAGGAGCAAGTAACGGAGTAGAAGCGGTCTGTAATACCAAGAATAAGGTTCTTGGCTTATTGCTGGACATTGCTCCAATAACAAGCAAATGCTTAATTGGAGAAAACAATGAGTCAATCATATCTTTTAGACGAACTTAACTTTGAAACAACCATCGGTGGCAAAGGGTTAGAAACCAGTGACACCGTGATCCCTATGATCAACTTGCATGACTTTGATAATCGCCGAGAAGAGATCACCGAACAACTTTGGAAAGCCGCAACAGAAGTTGGTTTTTTCCAACTGGTTGATCATGGTATTACTTTAACCGATATCGAAAAATCCTTTAAGTTAAGCGAACAATTCTTTGCACTTCCTATCGAAGAAAAGCAACAGTTCCCTTTAAAAGAAGGGTTAAATGCGGGCTGGGAATTTAAACAGCAAGTTCGTCCGTCAACCGGTACAGCCGATCAAAAAGAGTCTTACCAAATCACTCTTCCTCATATGAGTGACCTGTGGCCAAGCAATGAATTAGTGGAAGACTTTGAATCACACCTTCTTTCATTTGAGCATCAAGCTTGGCAATTGGGTATGAAGATCCTCTCTTGCTTTGCCGACAAACTAGGCTTTGAGCGTGACTTTTTCACTAAAGCGCATCAAAGAGAGTCTGAAAATTACCTTAGCACTTTGCGTATGCTTCACTACTTGCCAATGAAAGAAGTTCCGCAAACAGGTACTTTCTGGCGTGCAGGTGCCCATACCGACTTTGACTGCTTAACCATGGTATTCCAACAAGAAAACCAAGGTGGATTGCAAGCAGCTGCAGGTAAAGATGCGAAAGAGAATCTGGTGTGGAGCACTGTTGAACCTAAAGCGGGAGTGATTACGTGCAATATTGGAGATATGTTGATGCGTTGGAGTGATGATTTGCTCAAATCAACTCTGCACCGCGTACGTATGCCAACCGCTGAAGAAAACCAAGATTCACGCTACAGCATGGCGTTTTTCTGCCAAGCAAACCGCGACCAAATCATTCAAGGACCAAAGAAAGTTTACGAGCCAATCACTGCGCAGGACTATTTGAAAATGCGCATTAACGCTAACTTTGCTAAATGATCTTAACCCAGTATTTGGGTTGATAGATGAGCCCTATAAACTCAATACGTAGGAATACAAAAAAGCCATGCTTTCGCATGGCTTTTCTACGATTATCTTTCGAAAATTACTGACTGGCGATGATATTGCCATCTCGAACACCAAGTTGGATCGGTTTGCCCGGTAAGAATTTTCCAGACAGAATCGATTTCGCTAACGGGTTCTCTATATTCTGTTGAATCGCGCGTTTCAATGGACGAGCACCGTAAACAGGGTCGAAGCCCACTTGAGCAATCAGCTCCAATGCTTCTTCGTTAACCGCTAACTCGTAGTCTTTTTCAGCTAAGCGCTTATGTAAACGTTCCAACTGAATAGAAGCAATAGATTTAATATGTTCTCTGCCAAGCGGATGGAACACTACCGATTCATCAACACGGTTTAAGAACTCAGGACGGAAATGTTTGGTCACGGTTTCCATCACCCGCTCTTTGATACCCTGATAATCCAGTTTTGCGAAGTTTTCCTGAATGCTTGAAGAGCCTAAGTTCGATGTCATAATCACGACCGTATTACGAAAATCCACCGTACGACCTTGACCGTCAGTCAAACGACCATCATCAAGCACTTGCAACAAGATGTTGAACACATCTGGATGCGCCTTTTCCACTTCATCTAACAAGATTACAGAGTAAGGTTTACGACGAACCGCTTCTGTTAAATAACCGCCTTCTTCATAACCCACATATCCCGGAGGTGCACCGACCAAACGAGCCACAGAGTGTTTCTCCATAAACTCGGACATATCGATACGAACCATCGCGTCTTCGCTGTCAAACATAAAGTGAGCCAACGTTTTGCAAAGCTCGGTTTTACCCACACCAGTTGGACCTAAGAATAGGAACGAACCAATCGGTTTATTAGGGTCAGACAATCCGGCACGGCTACGACGAATCGCATTCGCCACCACTTCAACCGCTTCAACTTGCCCAATAACACGTTTATGCAGAACGTCTTCCATGCGAAGCAATTTCTCTTTTTCTGCTTCCAGCATTTTCGAAACAGGAATACCCGTTTGCTTAGACAGCACTTCTGCAATCTCGGTATCTGTCACTTTGTTGCGTAGTAGAGTCATCTCTTGCATTTCAGCTTGAGCTGCAAGATCAAGCTGCTTTTCCAGCTCTGGAATACGACCGTATTGCAGCTCAGACATACGGCTTAAATCACCTGCACGTCTTGCAACCTCTAAGTCCATTCGAGCTTGTTCAAGTTCCGTTTTAATGTGCTGAGTACCTGATAATGCCGCTTTTTCTGTTTTCCAAACTTCTTCTAGTTCAGCGTATTCACGCTCTTTTAGCCCCAACTCTTCGTTGAGAATACTTAAACGTTTTTCGCTGGCTTCATCCGTTTCATTCGACAGCGCTTGCTGCTCAATTTTCAACTGAATGATACGACGTTCCAGTTTGTCCAACGCTTCTGGTTTCGAGTCGATTTGGATACGAATGCTTGAAGCCGCTTCGTCAATCAGGTCAATCGCTTTATCTGGTAACTGGCGATCTGACACATAACGATGAGACAGCGTTGCTGCCGAAACAATCGCTGGGTCAGTAATCTCTACGTGATGGTGAAGTTCGTAACGCTCTTTCAAGCCGCGCAAAATTGCAATGGTGTCTTCCACGCTCGGCTCATCCACCAGCACTTTTTGGAAACGGCGCTCAAGCGCAGGATCTTTCTCGATGTATTGACGATATTCATCAAGCGTTGTTGCCCCTACACAGTGAAGCTCACCGCGCGCAAGTGCAGGTTTGAGCATGTTGCCTGCGTCCATTGAACCTTCGCCTTTACCCGCACCCACCATGGTATGCAGCTCATCGATGAACAGAATGATGTTACCTTCTTCTTTGGCTAACTCATTCAACACCGATTTCAAACGCTCTTCGAACTCACCACGGTATTTTGCACCCGCCACGAGCGCGCCCATATCAAGGGATAAAACGCGGCGTCCACGTAATCCTTCTGGCACTTCGTTATTAATAATGCGCTGTGCCAAACCTTCAACAATTGCCGTTTTACCAACGCCCGGTTCACCGATGATCACAGGGTTATTTTTGGTACGACGTTGCAATACTTGAATGGTTCGACGGATCTCGTCGTCACGACCGATAACAGGGTCAAGTTTACCCTGCTCTGCTCGCTCAGTAAGATCGATAGTAAATTTTTCCAGAGCCTGACGCAGCTCCTCCGCATTCGGGTCATTCACTTTCTGACCACCGCGGATCTTTTCAATCGCATCTGAGATTTTTTTCTCAGTTAAACCAAACTCTTTAAGAATTTGACCAAGCGGACCGCGATCTTCAATCGCAGCCAAAAGATAAATCTCAGAAGATATGTACGAGTCTTGGCGCTTTTGAGCCACTTTGTCACACAGGTTGAACAAAGTACCTAAGCCGCTAGAAAGCTGTACATCACCGCCGATCCCGCTCACTTTTGGTAAACGATCTAACGTTTCCCCCAGTTTAGAGCGAAGCTGCATGACATCGACGTCAAGCATGGTCAGCAATGGACGAATTGGGCTGCCATTTTGATCTAGCAGCGCAACCATCAGGTGCACAGGTTCGATGTATTGGTGATCTCGCCCAAGTGCGAGTGACTGGGCGTCGGAAATCGCTATTTGAAATTTGCTGGTAAATCTGTCGAGACGCATAACAACCTTCCTAACCTCAACTGAGATGAACTAATTACGTTAGGAAAGATGGTTACATACGCACCACTTTTCAAGGTGGCGAAGGAAAGTTTTTAGAGATTGCTAATTTTCTGCAATCCAGATGAAGGTAGCTTGTCTGCCTGTCACGCCATCGCGGCGATAAGAATAAAAACGCTGTGAATCTTGGTAAGTGCACAATCCGCTGTCGAAAACCTGATCGATTCCCAGTTTAGCCATGCGTAAACGAGTCAAGGTAGCCATGTTTGCCAACCACTTACCGTTTTGTTTACCCGGCACAAATGCTTCTTCTGCTTTTGAGTCGTAATCTAAAAATGCTTGTAAAACATCTTCGCCGACTTCGAATGCTTCAGGACCAATGGCAGGACCGAGCCATAGCATCACATCATCAGAAAATTGCTTAAGCGCATTTTCAACAATGCCTCCTGCTAAACCACGCCAGCCAGCATGAACAGCAGCAACTTGTGTTCCAGATGTGTTAGTGATCAACACTGGTAGACAATCGGCAGTCATTGCAGAACAAACCACATTCGGTGATGAGGTAATTACACCATCGGCATCGAGCACATCATTTGTTGGCTCAGAGACATTCAACACTAGTGTTGAGTGAGTCTGGTTAAGCCACACGGGCGAGCTCGGCATCTGAGTTTGTTGCAGTAATAACTCTCGATTACGTTGCACAAGAATAGGATCATCCCCGACATGCATTCCTAAATTCAGTCCTTCGTAAGGCGCTTTTGATAAGCCACCAATACGAGTTGAAGCCAGAGCTTTGACTTGTTTAGGCGCATTCCAGTTAGGTGTGATCCAATTCATGTTAGAACCCTTCAGGATTAATACTCTTCCGTTTTGTTCTGCTGTGCGTCTGCGCGTAGTGCTTCAGTCATGATAACCATGTCTTCTGGCACTGGTGCGTGGAACTCCATTTCTTCACCAGTCACAGGGTGATTGAAGCGCAACATAACAGCGTGCAGAGCTTGGCGATCAAAATTACGGATCATATCCGTTAACTCTTGTGACGCGCCTTTAGGAATACGCGCACGACCGCCGTATGCAGTATCACCTAGTAGAGGGTGCTGCAGATGCGACATGTGAACACGAATCTGGTGTGTACGACCCGTTTCAAGACGAAGACGAAGACGTGTATGCTCGCGGAAATGTTCAGCGACGCGATAATGTGTTACCGCAGGTTTACCCATTGGTGATACAGCCATCAGTGTACGTTTAGTTGCATGACGACCAATAGCTTTGTCGATCATGCCACCAGCTGTCATTCTGCCAATCGCAATCGCTTCGTATTCACGGGTAATGTTACGTTTTTGCAGTTCACGTACTAAACGAGTTTGCACAGGAACGTTCTTCGCCACTACCATCAAACCAGTGGTGTCTTTGTCTAGACGGTGCACAATACCCGCGCGTGGTACTTCTGCGATTGGTGGATAGTGGAATAACAGCGCGTTAAGCACTGTGCCATCTGGAGTACCAGCACCAGGGTGAACAACAAAATCACGAGGTTTGTTGATAACGATAATGTCGTCATCTTCATAAACGATATCTAATGGGATGTCTTGCGCTTCCCAACGAACTTCATCTTCAAGTTCAGCCTGCACAGTAATCTCTTCGCCGCCCATCACTTTCGTGCGCGGTTTAGTGACAACTTGTCCATCTACTGTTATTTTGCCGTCAAGTAACCACTCTTTCAGACGTGAACGAGAAAAATCGGCGAACAATTCAGCCACAGCTTGATCTAAACGTTGACCAAGCTGGCTATCTTTTACTGTTTGAGTTAATTCAATCTGCTGAGCCATATCGAACTTTTTTAAAAACCGTGAGACTAATACTCACTAGTATGGATAAAATAATGGCCGCTATTGTATCTGTTACGAAAGAGAAAGTAACCAAACGATTTTGAGGAGCCCTGTTGTTCGAGCTAAAACAAGAAACTATTTTTCTGGCTTAAAACAGTTGCTCCAGCTTTAAGATGCTTTATTTTCAAGGAACCCACTCCTGACATGAAATACCAAACTTTATCAGGCTTACTTGCACTATCACTGTTATTTGGATGTTCAAGTAAAGATCATATTGTCCCTGACGTACCACCTTCCGAGCTATACACAGAAGCTCAATCATCATTACAAAGTGGTAATTGGTTAACAGCCATAGAGAAACTTGAAGCTTTGGATTCTCGCTATCCATTCGGTGCTTACTCTGAGCAAGTTCAACTTGATCTGATTTATGTCTATTACAAAAATGACGATCTTGCTCTTGGTTTGGCAACTATCGAACGTTTTAGCCGTTTAAATCCGACTCATGAAAAAATGGACTGGGTTCTGTATATGCGCGGTCTGACACACATGGCTCAAGATCGTAACTTTATGCACGACCTGTTTAACATCGATCGTAGCGATCGCGATCCTGAACCAGTAAAAGCCGCTTTTGCAGATTTCAAAAAGTTACTACAGCGTTACCCAGACAGCCCATATGCAGAAGATTCGCAACGTCGAATGTTTGCTCTGAAAAACCGTCTTGCGGAATACGACTTAGCGACTGCGGATTTTTACTTACGCAGAGAAGCGTGGATTGCAGCGATTAAACGCTGTCAGGAACTGCAAAAAACTTACCCTGACACTGAAGCAGCAAGAAAGTCGCTCCAAATTCAGCTAGAAGCCTATCAACAATTAGGGCTTGAAGATTCTATTGCACGCACAGAGAAACTGATTGCGTTAAACCCTGAAGAGTAATTGCGAATCCCTTCAAATGAGCCACTGTTTTTTACAGTGGCTTTTTTTCGTTTCAATTTGCTGATTTCTCCTTTTGTTCATAAGCTTATCTTTATTCACACCGATTGATATGAATGCAAAGGAGCTGTATTTGCGTTGGTTATATCGTGGTCTAATAAGCCTGCTTGCTTTGCTTATTAGCCTCCCCGTAAGCAGTATTGAACTATCGCCATTAAGCGATAAGCCCTACAAAGGTGACTGGCCAGTTCTTAAAGAAAAAGGCGTCATCCGTGTTGTTGTATCTGCTGATTTAGGCTTTTATTACGTAGAGGCTGGACGCCCAAAAGGTATCGGTGCAGAACTGCTCTACCATTTCGAAAAGAGCCTTAAGAAACAAGCTCCTTATGTCCATATTCAGATCATTCCTGTTCTGAGAGACGATCTTATTCCTTCTGTCGAATCAGGCTTTGCTGATCTTGCTGTCGCTAACCTCACGATTACACCAACTCGTTTAAAGCAAGTGGATTTTAGTAACCCTCTCACCAAAGATATTCAGGAACTGATTGTTACTAACAAAAGCTACCCAGATATCATTAGCCTGACGCAATTAACGGGCAAAGATATTTGGGTCAGAGCCAGCTCTAGCTATCTGGAAAGTTTGGAAAAGATCAACAGCTCACTGATTTTGCAAAATTTAAAACCGATAAAAGTTCATTACGTTGAAGAGGCACTACAAGATTACGAGTTACTAGAAATGGTTAACTCCGGACACATCCCAGCAATAGTACTCGATAACCATAAAGCCGAAATGTGGCTGCATGTTATGGAAGACATCAAAGCGCATACCGAACTGCCGTTAAGAGAAAATGCCCAAATCGCATGGGCTATGCGTAAAAACTCCCCGGAGCTGAAAAAAATCGTTAACGGATATTTGAGAACAGCAAAATCAGGCACCTTGTTGGGGAATGTTATTTTCAGCAAATACATCGACGATACACGCTGGCTAACTAAAGCACTCAATCCAGACAAACTAAAACGTCTCGATGAACTCGCAAAAATTTTTACTGAATACTCCAATCAATACGATTTCGAGTATCTGATGATGGCAGCACAAGGTTTTCAGGAGTCGGGGCTAGACCAGAGAAAAGTGTCACACAAAGGTGCAATTGGCATCATGCAAGTATTGCCCAGTACAGCCAAAGACAGAAACGTCAATATCAAAAACATCGATAAAGTTGAGAACAACATACACGCAGGCGTGAAATATATGCGCTTCATCAAGGACCGATACTTTTCAGATCCAACAATAAGTAAAGATGACCAAGTTTATTTCGCATTGGCCGCATACAATGCAGGTCCAGCGAACATCGCCAGAATGCGCCGCCTAGCCAAGAAGCATGGTTTTAACCCCAACATTTGGTTCAAAAATGTAGAAGTAATTACCAGAAGGAACATAGGTGCAGAGCCCGTTACTTATGTTGCAAACATCAGTCGCTACTACGTGGTGTACAAACAACTTGAACAGTTAAAACAAGCCAAAGAAGAAAGTTTGACAGCAACTTTAAATGCAATAGAAGGTATAGATTCAGGAGCAACGAACGTAGAAATGAAAGCAGAGTGATAGCAATCGCAAAAATATGTTGTTCAGGAAATAGTCAGAAGTGATTAAAGGGCCGAATTAACTCCCTAAAAATGGATGAATTTTCAGTAAGCTACCTTTCTAAATTTAGTCATAAACAACAAAATCTCAAGCTTTTTTTGCCCCTTACAAGACAACATTTTGCGGAAGATCACGTTTAAAAACGATCGGAATTAACCCACAAAAAATAGTGATATAAATCACTATTTTTTATTTAGGAATGGGTAATCTGGAGTTAACCCATGAGGGATGACACAGAGGAAAAAGCATTATGAAAATGAATATCACTGGTAAAAACATCGAAATTACCTCTGCAATCCGCGACCACATTGAGAGCAAATTAAAAAAACTAGAGAAGTGGCAAGTCGACATCACAGGTTGTCAATGCAGCTTTAGTGAAGAACCAAACAAACAGATGAAGTTTGAAGCAACAGTTACGGTACCAAAAGGACAATTAGTTGCTTCCGCGATTCACGAAGATCTATATGCAGCAGTGAACGAAGTTGAACAGAAACTAGAACGCCAACTAAATAAACTTCGTCATAAGCCAGAAGCAAGACGATCTGAAAAACCAGAATTGGAAGAAGAAAGCGAATAATTAATAGATTAGAAAATAGCGCCTGCGGGCGCTATTTTTTTGCTTGACGCTCTATGCCGCCTTGCTTATTGTGGGACTACCTTAACGACTTACTCGAAAATAATGACAAATACTCAACTGTTCTTTTTTGACTTCTTTTTTCTCCAATAACCTTTGGAGGCTAAGTCGTTTAAGAAAAAAAAGTCAAAAACGAACAGAAAGCCTCCCACTGGGAGGTTTTTTTATAAGGATAATTTTCAATGACAGACAGACAGTACTCTCTCGATGAGATTCGTTTAAGACTCAACGAGCTTGATGACCAATTATTAAGCCTGCTATCAGAACGACGTAAACTCAGTATTGAAGTAGCCAAAAGCAAAGTAGAAACATCAAAACCCGTTCGTGATGCCGTTCGCGAACAACAGCTTTTGGTTAAACTGATCAACTCAGGCAAAGATAAATATCAGCTTGATGCTCAATACATCACTAAGCTTTTTCACACCATCATTGAAGATTCCGTACTGCTACAACAAGCTTACCTACAAAACTTAGCTAATCCGCAGAGCAGAAAGCCTCTAGCTCGAGTCGCATTCCTTGGCTCCAAGGGCTCCTACTCTCATCTTGCGACTCGTGAATATTTCAGCCGCAGAAACACAGAGCTGGTTGAACTCAACTGTGACCAATTCAAAGAAGTGACCAAAACAGTGGAATCGGGTCATGCTGACTATGGTGTTCTTCCAATTGAAAACACCAGCTCAGGTTCAATCAATGAAGTTTATGACCTACTTCAGCACACAACTTTGTACATCGTTGGTGAAATCACGCAACCGATTGAACATTGCTTGGTTGCAACCAAAGACATTCGCTTAGAAGATCTGAAGGTTCTTTATTCTCACCCCCAACCTCATCAGCAGTGCAGTGAGTTTTTAAGTCGCTTGAAAGGCGTGAAGTTAGAAACATGCGCCAGCACAGCAGATGCTATGAAGAAAGTTCAACAACTGAATCGCAATGATGTTGCTGCTATCGGTAACTCTTCAAGCGGTAAACTGTATGGACTTCAGGCGATTCAAAGCAATATTGCCAACCAAACAGAAAACCACACTCGTTTTATCGTCGTTGCACGTAAACCGGTAGAAGTGTCAACGCAAATCCCAGCGAAAACAACATTGATTATGTCAACGTCTCAAGAAGCTGGTTCTCTAGTTGCGACACTTTTGGTACTTCAACGTTTTGGTATCAATATGACCAAGCTAGAGTCTCGTCCAATCATGGGTAATCCTTGGGAGGAGATGTTCTATGTGGATTTGGAAGCGCATCTTGATTCTGAAAACATGCAGCAAGCTTTAGGTGAGCTCACCAAACTAACCAAACATCTCAAAGTTCTTGGTTGTTATCCGAGTGAAAACATCAAACCTACACAAGTACGTTTAAGCTAACGAAGTGCTTATATATCAATTAAAGTGCGGTTATTTAGCCGCACTTTTTTTATCCTGACTCACCGAGTTTGACCTAAGTTGCATATTAGAACTTTATGATACAGAAATAGTTATACAATTCAGTTCAGATCAATTAGTGTGCTATTGAGTGTTTTGAAAGTGAACACAGGGAAAACACAATTGCTTAAAGTCATATAAGGCGCATTATTTGTGGTGAAGATAGGACGACTCATCTCCCTTATGCTCAGCGCTACTGGTCTCAGTAGCCATGTCATTGCTTCAGAGCTAAACATCTACCTTTGGGAAGACACCATTTCTCCACGGGTCATTGAGGCATGGAACAAAACTCACGATACTAAACTCAATTTCTATCATTTTGACAATGACGATGAACGCAGTTTACTCATGCTCAGTAGTGAACAAATCCCGTTTGATGTCGTGATTTTAGATAACGTTTCTGCACAACTTTTCTCTCATCAAGAAACCTTTGAAGATCTCTCCACCTTTAGCGCCAATCAATATAATGGCGCCATGTGGCAACAAGCCTGTGGTACACACAGTATTCCTTATTTCTGGGGATACGTCGGTATCGCTTACCGCAAAAGCAAAGTATCTAAACCACCGACTCAGTGGCGAGAGTTAGTGGATATTGACGAAAATATGAAAGGTCACGTCGGCCTGATACAGGACAGTATAGAAACGTTACTTCCGGCACTCTATAGCCTGAACCTCTCACCACTCACCGCTTCAGTCAAAGAATTGAAGCAAGCATATGAAAAAATGGAAGCGGCGACACCAGATATTCTGACCTACGAATACGCACTGAGTTATGTTCGCAGCCACAGCAACAATGATGGCTTGTATATGTCGTTGAGTTACAGTGGCGACCAGTTTTCTCTCAACCGCTATTTTGAGAATAATGACTGGGACTTTGTACTACCTGAAGGCAGACCTTATATCTGGGTCGATTGCTTAGCCGTAAACAACGCTTCACAAAACAAACAACAAGCTAAGTTGTTCCTTGAGTTTTTAATGCAGCCAGAAATTGCGGCAATCAATGCCCAAGACATTAAAGCTGCAACGCCCAATGTTAACGCGATGGCGTTCATGCCAGAGAGCTACATTAAAGACAAAACCATATTTCTAACTGATGATTTGCTAACGCATAGCATCATTGATAGTCAGCTTTCTTCATCCAATTTGAGTCAGCGGGCAAAAATCATAAACAGCCTGATCAAACAACATGAAGCTAAACCATAGAATTCTCTTACTCATCGCTCCGGTGATCATCATAAGCTCGGCTGTTTCTGGCTATCTTATTTACGACAGCCAGAAAGATGCGCTCGTCAAGCGTATGGACAGCTACTTACAACTTGATATGGAGAAGCTTGCTAGTCATTTCCGACAGACGAAATCTCTTGTCAGCAGCTATACCTTTACTCTCGCAAACAGTGACATTATTCGTCACTACTTCGAACACAGTAATAATCCTTATCGTGAGTTAGAACTGGCTGAAAATATTGAAAAAACCTTCAATGT
The DNA here is from genome assembly GCF_058630515.1 of Vibrio sp. HM8-C. NCBI lineage: Bacteria > Pseudomonadati > Pseudomonadota > Gammaproteobacteria > Vibrionales > Vibrionaceae > Vibrio > Vibrio sp. HM8-C. The sequence continues at coordinate 124,787 of NZ_JBMMKS010000014.1, read as the reverse complement.
AATGAAATCAAACGAAAGAGATTCTGTTGCTCTTTCGATATTGGATGGGGATAAAGACATCCTCTATTTCGCAGACAACAGCGAAGATCCATTCAGCAAGATTGACCCTACCGTTTTCAAGTTTGTGAAGAATCGTTTTAACCAAACCTTGAGAAGGTCTGATATTAGCTACACCGAAAACTCCAGCGGCGATGGAGTGTTAGTTCGTTACGATGTATTAGACACTCGTACTCTTGATACTCCACTTAGCTATAACCGAGACAGAATCTTCTTTATTGTCGTTTACGTTGTATTGGATGAATTCAATGCACTACGTAACAAATTGGAGTTTGATAACCAGAGTCCGATTTTCTTTAGTAAAAGACCGCAAGGGTTCCCTGAAGGATTAACTCAAAGCGTTGAGCTTCAACCAGGCATGTTTGCAACACTCTCGCCAGCCCCAATGCTGATGCGAAATAAACTCAATGAAATCAGACAAAGTTTAGTCGCGGCTTTTGGCGGTTCAGCGCTGTTTAGTCTGATTTTATTGCTGTACTTGCTGTATAGACACGTGATTAAGCCTATATCTCGCTTAGATAAACAGCTTCAGGAAGTCGAGAACAAACAAAGAGACAACATAGAAAAGCTCCGTTCGAATGACGAAATTGGACGTCTTTCTTCACGTTTCTACGATATGTACAACGAATTAAACAATACCTACCAAGAAACCAAAACCTTGGCGGAATTTGACCACCTCACCAAGCTATCAAACCGTTATCAATTTCAGCTTCAAGCTCAAATAACGCTTAGAGAATCACCAATGAACAGCCACGTTCAGGTGCTCTATATCGACTTGGACAATTTCAAATACGTTAATGATAAATACGGTCATCAAGTGGGTGACTCGTTGTTGATAAGCTTTGCCGCTCACGTGCGCTCGCTTTCTGAAGAGTTCAATCAGAATCAACATGTCTACAGTCTTGCGGCGCGCCTATCGGGCGATGAGTTTGCGATTTTGATTTGCGCTCCAAGCCGTCTGTCTGACTTTGCAGAAGAATTTTCGAATCGCCTACTACAACCAATTCAGGAGCACCACGATTCTCCACTGGGACGTTTTCCGATTACAGCCAGTATCGGAATTGCAACCTATCCGATGGATGGGGTCGATATTGAAAGTTTACTCATCAACGCTGATACCGCTATGTATCAGGCAAAAAGCGCTGGCAAAAACCAGATAGCCCACTACTCAAAACAATTAGATCAGCAAGTTCAACGCAGAAATGCAGTGGAACGAGCTCTGAGAATGGAGAATTTTGATCAAGAGTTTACTCTGGTTTACCAACCTTATTACTCCTGCAGCAACATGGAGATAGCTGGTTTCGAGGTACTGCTACGTTGGGATTCCGAGCAACTCGGCGAAGTTTCACCAACAGAGTTTATTCCGATTGCAGAACAAACAGGTCTGTTTGGTAAAATTGACCGTTGGGTTATTCGTCATGCATTTGAAGAGTATTCCACGCTGTCTAAAAGCTTTGATTATCCGATACACATCTCTATCAATCTCTCGTCTGCGGAACTTAACTCTGTTGATTTAGCCGACTACATCCGCGAACAGGCGAGCAAATACAAGATTCGTCCTCGTTGGATCGATTTTGAGATCACAGAGACATTCGCTGCCGATTCCAAAGCGATCCCTCTGTTGTATGACTTAGTCGATCAAGGCTATAGCCTGACGATCGATGATTTCGGCTCTGGCTATACCTCGATTGTTCAGTTAGTCCAATACCCGATTAAGCGTATCAAGTTCGATCAAGGATTCTTGGAAACCATTATAGAAACGGGTAAGCAGTCTGTACTTGAGCCGCTTATCCAACTCTGTCATTCTCAGATGATGAAAGTCACGGCAGAAGGCATTGAGAGTCATGAGATGCAGCAATGGTTAACACGTTATCACTGCGACTACATGCAAGGTTTTTACTTAGCACCGCCAATGTCTCTACGTGAAATCCAATATTGGAACAATGACGAAACAGAAATCAGTTATGAAGAATGTAATTATCGCTTCTCTTAATCCTGCCAAAATTAATGCAGTAAAGAGTGCTTTTGAATCCGCGTTTCCTGACCAAACATTTCACTTTCAAGGTATCAGCGTACCGAGTGAAGTAGCGGATCAACCGATGACAAATGAAGAAACCAAAGCGGGTGCGTTAAACCGCGTGCGAAATGCCAAACAAGAAATCAGCACTGGTGATTACTATGTTGGGCTAGAAGCTGGCATTGAAGGAAATGTGACGTTTGCTTGGATGATTATTGAATCCAATACTCATCGAGGAGAATCTCGATCTGCGAGTTTAATGTTACCGCCAGAAGTGCTTAACAAGTTGCAACAAGCCAATGAACTTGGCGATGTGATGGATGAAGTATTCGGCACCGATAACATCAAACAGAAAGGTGGTGCGATTGGGCTATTAACTCAGCATCAACTTACCCGTAGCTCGGTCTATCATCAGGCATTAATACTGGCTCTGATTCCATTTACCAATCCTGAGCACTTTCCTGCTAACTTGCATTAGGTCGGAAGATATCAGCGACAAAAAAGCCAGTCATAAGACTGGCTTCCTACTATTTGAGGATCAACTGACTCAGCGTCTCTTTTTCTTGCTCTGAGCGAGATTTCAGTTCATTCGAACCACGAGTAATGGTTGCAATACCAACACCGAGCATCTGGCTCACTTGACGCTGTGACATCTCGCCCTTGAGTAGCTCACAAAAGATGTTTACGCGTGCAACAAGCGCTTCTCTTTCATCCGGCGTCATTAACATCGTTAATAACATCTCATGTTGATCGTTATCTGCTGCTTGTTTAACTAAATCAATTAATTGAGACCAATCACTGTATTGTGGTTGTTGAGACATAACTGTACTCGTTAAGTGATACACTCTCGCTATTTTAGTGATACCTCGAAGATAATCAATATTTTGTCTTCAACTCATTTTCATTGAGAAACTCACCTTGCAGTCCCATCAAATCTCGGTAATAGGTTTCAAACATCAATATGTTTTGCACATAACCACGAGTTTCTCTAAATGGTATCGCCTCAATGAACGCATAAGCGTCAAGCTTTCCTTGAGTTTGTTCACGCCATCTATCCACTCTCTGCGGCCCAGCATTGTAGGCTGCAAAGGCAAAAATGCGGTTATTGTCATACTGCTCTAGCAATCCGTTTAAATAATGACTGCCAATTTCAATGTTCTTACCTACTTCATACAAATCATCTGCGCCACTGTATGTGAGCTGATACTTCTTAGCGGTGTACTTGGCGGTAGCTGGCATAATTTGCATAATCCCGCGAGCCCCTACTGGCGAACGCGCTTCCGAATCCATGGCACTCTCTTGACGAGCTAAAGACATCAGCATGATTGGGTCAATACCGTGTTTATTGCCGTAAAAATTAAACCACCATTGATGAGCCACAGGAAAACGTAACTGTAGGTTATCCCATAAACTTGCTGATATTGAAGCTGTAACCGTTAAGTGATACCAGTGTTGGCTAGATGCATAAGCCGCGAGCATCTCTTTATCACTTTGATTGACTCGGTCTAACAACCAGTTCCATTCGCTCTTTGCTGCCGCGATTTTATCTCTATCAATCAGTTCTTGAATGCGTTCTAAGCTTTTTTGATAAGGCTTAACCTGATTAAAATCCAGTTCAAAGCTACTTTTCGGATACTGAATAGACTGTTTTACAATTTTGGCCGCAGCCACACTGTAAAAATTACGTTGGCCAACAATAGCAAACAAACGCTGCATACCTTGTTCCACGTGGCCATTTTCAATTTCGCTACGTCCCAACCAATACTGCCAGCGCTGAGATTTAATTTCCTCTTCTGGTAAGCGATTTATCCAGAATAAAACTTCCGTCCAATCAGCTTTTCTCAATGCTACACGAATACGAGACTCTGTAAGCGTGACGTTATCGCCCATAGCAATCACTTTATCTCGCCAACGGATAAGCTTTTCATCTTCAGTGTCCATTAAACGCAAAGCGATAAACTGCTCAATTTCTGCTTTCTGCTGAGCTGTCCATGCCGGTTTCTTGGCCACTTTATCCACTAGAGGCTGCGTTTTTTCACTGTTTGAGCGAGCAAGCTTTTCGAGAGCAAATTGTGCCTGCTGAACGGATAAGGGATCAGAATATTTATTGGCAAAACTCACTACAGTTTCAGGTTTGTCATAAAGCGCTAGCATCGCTTTACCTTTCTCCTGATACTTGGTCGAACTCAGCTTTTTAGATAAATAGACCATTAAACTTCGGTTTCTGCCGTCAAACGCCAGCAACATACGTTTAAAAATCAGCTCATCATTGAGGCTGCCTGATTTTTCCCAAGCGTTAAACAGTGGATCACATGCATCTGCAATGCTTGCGCCACTCATCCATAATTTATTAGCACCACTAAACGCTTTTTCACGTTTACCTACCTGCAAATGTGCATTGTAGTAGTGGCATTGATAAGTCTCACCATTGGGCTCGGACGTTTGGAATTGCAACAACGTACTCCACTCTTTTTGCTGTGCTAAAGCATCAAGATAAGGAGCACTAATACGACCGGAAAAGGGAAATTCTTTATGCCCGTCGATAAAAACTCTGACGGTGATCGGTGGCTTCTTACCAATATCGATGAGAAATGCCCGATAGTCTAAATACGGTGTCAGCGGGTAGCTTGCAAGTTTAGGTCTCGCCGTTTCAAACTGAGAGACATTCTTGTCATCTAGCCACTCCTGAGCTTGATCGTAAAGATCACGCTGAGCATTGAGATCGATAGAGTCTGAAAACGCTGTGCCGCTAAACAATGAACTGAAAGCAATCATTGAAAACAAAATACGAGACGGCTTTGAAGAATGCATGGGCGCCATGAACTCTAATCCTTTACTGAGTACTACTTACTATCCATTACGCTAATTCTAGTGACAAATGTAAAGGGGGTGGATGTAAAGTTGATGTGAATAATGTGACATAAATAATAATTAACTAATATATACATTCACACGACTAATAATCGCCTATTTATTACCTTTGAAATCGTATAACAAAGGGCTTAAGCCCCTAGTAACAAATGCCATAACTTTGGTATAGAATAGCGACTTTATTCTGAAAGATAGATTAGGAACAATCGGCAATGGCTGAATACGTATATACCATGTCGCGGGTGAGCAAAATCGTCCCGCCTAAGCGTCAAATTCTAAAAGACATCTCTCTAAGTTTCTTCCCAGGTGCCAAAATTGGTGTTTTAGGTCTAAACGGTGCGGGTAAATCTACCCTACTACGTATCATGGCCGGTATCGATAAAGACATCGATGGTGAAGCACGTCCACAACCAGGACTTAAAGTAGGTTATCTACCTCAGGAACCCGTTCTTGATGAATCTAAAACAGTTCGTGAAGTGGTTGAAGAAGCTGTTGCAGATGTTGCTGGCGCACTAAAACGCCTAGATGAAGTTTATGCAGCTTACGCAGACGAAAACGCAGACTTCGATGCTCTTGCAAAAGAGCAAGGTGAGCTAGAATCACTGATTCAAGCTAAAGATGGTCACAACCTAGAAAACGCTCTAGAGCGTGCTGCTAACGCACTTCGTCTACCTGAGTGGAATGCAAAAATTGCTGTTCTATCCGGTGGTGAGCGTCGCCGTGTTGCTATCTGTCGTCTGCTGCTTGAAAAGCCAGACATGCTATTACTCGACGAACCAACCAACCACTTGGATGCAGAGTCGGTAGCTTGGCTAGAACGCTTCCTAGTTGATTACTCGGGTACTGTTGTGGCTATCACGCACGACCGTTACTTCCTAGATAATGCTGCTGGCTGGATTCTGGAACTTGACCGTGGTGAAGGTATTCCATGGCAAGGTAACTATACTTCTTGGCTAGAGCAAAAAGATGAGCGTTTGAAGCAGGAATCTGCACAAGAAAGTGCTCGTCAAAAAACGATCGAGAAAGAACTTGAGTGGGTACGTAAGAACCCTAAAGGTCGTCAGGCAAAATCTAAAGCGCGTATGGCTCGCTTTGAAGAACTACAAAGCGGCGATCACCAAAAACGTAACGAAACTAACGAACTCTTCATCCCGCCAGGTGAGCGTCTAGGTGACAAAGTTCTTGAAGTTCGTAACCTGACTAAGTCATTCGATGATCGTGTACTGATCGATAACTTATCGTTCAGCATGCCTAAAGGTGCGATCGTCGGCATCATCGGTGCTAACGGTGCCGGTAAATCAACATTATTCAAGATGCTAAGTGGCGTTGAACAACCAGATTCAGGTGAAATTGAATTAGGTACAACAGTTAAACTAGCGTCTGTTGATCAGTTCCGTGACAGCATGAACGACAAGAACACTGTGTTCCAAGAGATTTCTGAAGGCGCAGATATTATTAAGATCAACAACTTCGAGATCCCTGCTCGTGCTTACTGTTCTCGCTTCAACTTCAAAGGCGTTGATCAACAGAAAGTAATTGGTGAATTGTCTGGTGGTGAGCGTAACCGTGTGCACTTAGCAAAACTGCTAAAAGCTGGCGGTAACGTACTGTTACTCGACGAACCAACCAACGACCTAGACGTAGAAACACTACGTGCTCTTGAAGAAGCACTACTAGAGTTCCCTGGTTGTGCAATGGTTATCTCACACGACCGTTGGTTCCTAGACCGTATCGCTACACACATTCTAGATTACCGCGATGAAGGTCAAGTGAACTTCTACGAAGGTAACTACACAGAATACATGGAGTGGTTGAAACAAACGCTTGGTGCTCAAGCTGCTGAACCGCACCGTATCAAATACAAACGTATTTCGAAGTAATTGCATAAAATTCAAGGCCGCTTTCATAGCGGCCTTTTTTATCTCGATAGATAATCTCATCCTGAGTGGAATAGCTTCAAGTAGAAAGAAGGATTCGTGAATCAGGTTTCTGTTCAATAGACTATCCTTTGCTATGCTTTTGAGTAGGCTTACTGAGAGATAAACTTATGATTGAACGTCGACGTTTTTCACGCATCATCTATCAAGCACCAGCTACGCTGACTCAAGGCAACTATCAGCTGACAACCTGCATTCAAGATTTATCATTAAAAGGTCTATTGCTATGGGCGGTGGATGAGCCCGAACTCGATACCAACAGCATTGTGGACGTGACCTTTACCCTCCCTGACAGTGATATTTCGATTAACCTCTCAGCAACGCTCATCATGCAAGATGAACGTATTTTGCATCTAAAAATTGACCACATTGATATTGAAAGTGTTGGGCATTTACGTCGCTTAGTTGAATTGAATGTAGGCAGTGATGAACTGCTACACCGCGAACTTGAGCACTTGGTGGATTTAGCTGACTATGTTGATTAGGAGCAGACTAAGCTGATCAATAAAAACTTTTGGTTAATCAATACGAACAAAAAAGCGCTGACTAATAGGCAGCGCTTTTTTAGGTTCTTCTAGTTATTCACTTTAGCTTGAATGAGGACGGTGAATAGAGTCATTCGCTTGTTTCAACAGATTCTGGCTCTCGGTCATAAACTGCTGAGAGTAATCACCAAACCACTGGCTTACCTGCTCAAAGCTTTCAACAAATCCAGCTTTATCTCGGCTTTCAATCAAACTCACGGCTTCACCGAAACTACGTTGGAAACGCTGAATCATTTCAATGTTTTCGTCAGACGATAGAATAATATCGCCGTAAAGATTTGGATCTTGGCCAAACAAACGTCCAACCATTGCCAACTCAAGACGGTAAATTGGCGAGCTTAATTTCAGTAGCTGAGCAAGATTTGGCTTCACTTTAGATAAGTGGTAACCGTAAGCAAATGAAGTAAAGTGGCGTAATGCCTGAATCAACGTCATACCGTGATCATGCTCTTCAGCATCGATATTACACAGGCTCGCTCCCCAAATAGAGAACTGCTTTAGCAGCCATTCATACTGCTCTTTACCACGTCCATCACAGTGAACAATGACCTGTTTCGCCAAGCTAGGTACATCTGGACCAAACATAGGGTGAAGACCAACCACTGCTCCTTTGTGAACCGCCATCATAGCTTTCAAAGGCTTAGATTTGATGGACGTTAAATCACACAAAATGCAATCTTCCGGCAGATTGTTAAGCTTCTCTATCACACCAAGGGTTTTATGAATTGGAACGGTGACCACAACAAGACCAGCATCTTTCAATAACTCATCTGCTTTGCCCCAATCTTGACTGCCAAGAACTTTCACTTGGTAACCAGATAGTTTGAACATACGTCCAAACAATCCACCAAGTTGACCATTACCACCAATGATGACAACTGAACGCAACTCAGGGTTTAAACACTTAAAACCTGAGTCTTTTTCACTGGCATAAGATTCACGCATGGTACGACGAAGAATATCTTCAATTAATTGCGGTGGAACACCTTGCTTCTCTGCTTCTTCACGACGTGAAGCCAGCATTGCCGCCTCACGATCTGGAGCATAAATAGGAAGACCGTGTTGGCTTTTGACCTCACCCACTTTTTCCACCAATGCTAAGCGACGTGCAAGCAGCTCTACCATCTGCTTATCAACAGCATCTATTTGATCACGCAATTCATTCAATTCAACAGCCATGGTTAATCCTTTTTATCCTTTCAGGCGGTTTTCTAGAAACGGAGTCAGCTCTCGGTGAGCTTTACGTAATAGTGCCTCAGTTGAATCCCAATTAATACATGCGTCAGTGATTGAAACGCCGTACTTCATCTCACTAATTGGTAGATCTGAAGACTGATTGCCTTCGTTAATGTGGCTTTCGATCATCAAACCTATGATTGAGCGGTTACCTTCGCGGATTTGGTGAATCGCATCTTCCGCCACAAGAGGCTGACGACGGTAATCTTTACGTGAGTTCGCGTGGCTACAGTCGATCATCAGCGCTGCATCTAGCCCTACTTTTGCTAAATCTTCTTCGCACTCAGCCACTGAGACTGAATCATAGTTGGTTTGCTTACCACCACGTAGAATCACATGACCATTCTCATTGCCTTTTGTTGTGAGTAATGCCACGTTACCTTCACGGTTGATCCCCATGAAACGGTGGCTTGATGATGCAGCCTGCATAGCGTTAATCGCCGTTGAAAGACTACCGTCAGTACCATTTTTAAAACCGATAGGCATTGATAAACCACTTGCCATTTCACGGTGAGTTTGAGATTCCGTGGTGCGCGCGCCAATCGCAGCCCAGCTAAAGGTATCCGCTAGGTATTGTGGGCTAATAGGATCAAGTGCTTCTGTGGCCAATGGAATACTCATCGCAGCCAGATCCACCAGCAATTCACGACCAACATGAAGACCGTGCTCGATATCGAAAGTGCCATCAAGATGTGGGTCGTTAATTAGCCCTTTCCAGCCTACCGTTGTACGTGGTTTTTCGAAGTAAACACGCATAACAATGTAAAGCTGATCGTTCAGCTCTTCTGATAGTGCTTTAAGACGTTTCGCGTACTCTTTCGCCGCCTCCACATCATGGATAGAACAAGGGCCACATACCACTAACAAACGATGATCGCGTTTATGGATAATATCTGCGATAGTTTGACGAGATTCACGAATGAAGCGGCGGCTATCATCACTTAAAGGTAATTTCGCTTTTAACGCGTCTGGTGTGATCAATATTTGTTCATCAATTATATTGATATCACTCAATTCACTTTTTTTCATCTCGCTACCTGTATTTAAATCTTTACACTATATTTCTGTACTTAAGTACAAACCGAATAGAACACAACTTAACAGGCTAAAAAAAGAATTCAAGTGTAAATTTAAAAAAACACGTACGTAAATATTTATTTACACAAATAAATTAAGCGCTTTTGGTCACTGAATGCGATTAAAACGTGTTTTATTGCTGATAACTTTCATAAAATACCCTTAATCACAAACCTTTGCTTGATTGGCTGGACTATGGATTTGATCCTTTCTTTACTACAACAGATGTGTGTCTACTTAGTTTTAGCTTACATGTTAAGTAAGACGCCACTCTTTCTTCCGCTGCTTAATATCTCCAGCCGCATTGATCATAAGATAAGTGTCTATGCCCTATTTTCCCTATTTTGCATTATGGGCACCTACTTCGGTCTGCAAATTGATGACGCCATAGCCAATACCCGAGCCATCGGCGCGGTAATGGGAGGTCTGTTCGGTGGACCTGTGGTTGGTTTCTTCGTTGGGCTAACGGGGGGAATTCACCGCTACACTCTAGGTGGTTTTACCGATTTAGCCTGTGCTATTTCCACTACGGCAGAAGGTCTTATTGGTGGTCTGCTACACACCTATTTACTGAGAAACAGTAAAGGGCGACTGGTTTTCAGCCCGAGCATTGTCTTTGCTGTGACTCTGTTTGCTGAAATTATTCAGATGCTGCTGATTCTTATCGTCGCCAAGCCGTTCGATGAAGCCTATGATCTTGTTTCGACTATTGCTGCGCCAATGATCATTGCAAACTCAGTAGGTGCAGCACTATTCATGAGTATCCTACAAGACAGAAAAACCATATTCGAAGAGTATTCAGCCACCTTTTCTCGCAGAGCATTAAACATCGCAGAGCGCTCTGTCGGTATCCTCGCGCAAGGTTTTAACCCTAAAAATGCAGACAAAATTGCGCGAATCGTTTATGAACTGACGAACGTCGGCGCAGTCTCCATTACCGATAGAGAAAAGATTCTCGCTTTCGTCGGTATTGGCGACGACCACCATAAGCCGAATACTCCGATATCCTCTCAAAGCACTCTAGATGCGATTTCAGGCAATGCCATCATCTACCTTGACGGTAAAGAACAACCTTACCAATGTTCGTTATCACCGACCTGTAAGCTAGGCTCGGCACTTATCATTCCTCTTAGAGCGGGTGACAGAGTGATTGGCACCATTAAGCTTTATGAGCCAAAGCGTAAGCTGTTCTCAACCATCAATATGTCTATGGCACAAGGTATCGCTCAGTTACTTTCAAGCCAGATTCTTTATGGTGAGTATCAACAGAAACAGATTCTGCTTTCAAGGGCAGAAATTAAGCTGTTACAAGCACAGATCAATCCGCACTTCCTTTTTAATGCACTCAACACCATTAGTGCGGTGATTCGCAGAGACCCAACTAAGGCTCGTGAACTAATCCAGCACTTGTCGCAGTTTTTCCGTAGTAACTTGAAACAGAATATTGAAACCGTGACACTTCGCGACGAAATCGCCCATGTCAACGCCTACCTGACCATAGAAAAAGCCCGTTTCAGTGACCGACTCGATGTAGAGATTGATATTGATAGCTCCTTGCTAGAACGCAATGTGCCTACTTTTACTTTGCAACCTTTAGTAGAGAACGCAATCAAACACGGTACTTCCAACCTGCTTGAAGATGGCAAAGTTCGCATATACAGCGAGCAGACAGATAATGGTTACAGAGTGGTTGTGGAAGACAACGCAGGCAGCTATCAACCACCTAGTGACGATCATGACGGGTTGGGAATGCAAATAGTCGCCAAACGACTGGCCAATAAATTCGGTGATGACTCAGCTCTGAAAATCGAAGTCGAACCGGGACAATACACACGAATGAGCTTCCTCATTCCCAATCAAGAAAATTCTTAATTTAGAAAAGAAGTAAGGGTTTAGAATGCTTTCAGCACTGGTCATTGACGACGAACTTTTCGCCCGTGAAGAACTAACAGAATTACTTGAAGAGAGCGGCGAAATTAATGTCGTTGGACAAGCGAATAACGCCATTGAAGGCCTTAAGAAAATAAACCAACTGAAACCTGATGTGGTATTCCTTGATATTCAGATGCCTCAAATCACAGGCATTGAAATGTTGAGTATGCTTGACCCTGATACTATGCCCAAAGTTGTGTTCGTTACCGCTTATGACCAATATGCTTTGCAAGCGTTCGAAGACAATGCGTTTGATTACTTACTGAAACCGATTGAAATTGCACGCTTGAATAAAACCATTCAACGTCTGCAACGTAGCACAACTCAGAAACAAGACTACTCACCCATCGCGCCAACCACCTTGGACCAAGTACCATGCATTGGTTTAAACCGCATCGTGATCATTCCAACCACAGAGGTTGAATACGCGTTTACTGATATTAGTGGTGTGCATGTTCAGACCCATAACCAAAGAGCCACCAGCCAACTTACGCTGAAAATATTGGAAGAAAAAACGCAGCTTCTGCGCTGCCATCGCCAGTATTTAATTAATCTCAAAGCGATTAAAGAGATAAAGCTGCTTGAAAATGGATTAGCGGAAATCATTACGCGTTCAGAGCACAAAGTGCCCGTCAGTCGTCGATACTTAAAAGAGCTAAAAGAGAAACTCGGATTTCATTAAAAAAGGCTCCTTATGGAGCCTTTTCTTTGCTGTACAGATCGCATGCTAATTAGCTGTGCTGTTCTATGATTCGTTGCATCGCAGACACAGCTTGCTTCCACTGTTCCGCTGATTTTAAATCTTGATAGCTAAAGTTCTGTTTCTTCAGCAGTTGATTAGCTTGATCAACCTCAACAATCGCTAAGTTATCCAGCACTTCAACGGCAGCTTCACGCTTATTGCACATTAAAATCATGTCGCAGCCTGCATCAAGCGCTTGTTGTGAACGCTCTGCAGGCGATCCCATGATTGCAGCGCCTTCCATACTTAAATCATCAGAGAAGATAATGCCTTTGAATCCCATATCTTGGCGTAAAACCTTTTTCAACCAATAAGGTGAGCCACTAGCAGGCTGGTCATCAAAATGCGGGTAAATAACGTGAGCAGGCATCATGGCATCAAGAATTCCAGCTTCAATCTGAGCTTTAAAAATCGAAATATCATCGCTGATAGCTTCACGCTCATCATAAGGAGTTTCTAAATGAGAATCCGCAATCACCGCACCATGTCCAGGAAAGTGCTTACCTGTTGTCGCCATACCTACAGATTTCATGCCTTGCATAAAAGCACTGCTGTGTTTAAGTACTGTTGCGACATCTTCACCAAACGCACGGTTGCCAATGGCACGACATTCAAAGCCTTTATCAAGCACTGGCGCAAAACTCAAATCGACATCGTGAGCAATCAGCTCCGCAGCCATTAACCATCCACCTTGCTTTGCTAACTCTGCGCCGTTTTCGCACTTCGCATACAATTGAGCGGCTGGGATTTTACTGAAACCTTCGCGAAAACGCTGAACTCGACCACCCTCTTGATCAACACCGATTAAGATAGGACGCTTTGCTGCTTGGCGAATCGCTTTGTTTAATGCCAACAACTGTTGATTGTCGTGGTAATTGCGAGCAAACAATATGACGCCACCAACCGTAGGATGCTGCAAAATTTCTCGATCTTCTGCGGTCAATTCATAGCCTTCCACATCAAGCCATAACGGTCCCATTATTTCTCCTAAGTTCAAAATTTGTCACTGCGAGTGAGGTTATTCAGTTTATTTTTCAATTACAATGAGTTTGTTTAGATATGACGGCGAGATTACATAATGAATGAACGTGAACTGTATATAGGAATTATGTCTGGAACGAGTTTGGATGGTGTCGACACCGCTTTGGTGGCGATACAAGACGATAAAATCGAACTTATTGAGCACGACTTCTTTCCATTTCCTGCAGATCTCAAATCTCGCGTGTTGAATATTTGTATTGGTCAGGCAACTCACTTACCGGAAATTGGCGAGATCGATCATGAGCTTGGTCATCTGTTTGCTGATGCTGCATTGGCTCTGGTTGAGAAATCGAACGTTGATAATCAACAGATTCGAGCTATTGGTAGCCATGGACAAACCGTTTTCCACCAGCCTAATGGAGCCAAGCCATTTACGATGCAACTCGGTGACAGCAACATCATCGCAGCTAAAACGGGCATTACCACCGTTGCAGATTTCAGACGTAAAGATATGGCATTGGGCGGTCAAGGTGCTCCTTTGGTTCCTGCTTTTCACCACACTATTTTCCAAGTTAAAGACTCCTGTGTTGTGGTACTTAATATCGGTGGCATCTCGAACATCTCAGTTCTTAAACCTAATGGTGAAGTAGTTGGCTACGACACAGGTCCGGGCAACATGTTGATGGATTCGTGGTGTCAACTTAACTGGAATGAGAGTTATGACAAAGACGCCTCCAGAGCCAAACAAGGCAAAGTTATACCTGAATTGCTAGAGCATTTTTGCCAAGAATCTTACCTACATGAGCCCGCTCCGAAGAGTACTGGGCGCGAGTTATTTAACATGCCTTGGTTAGAACAACATCTCGAAAACACCCATTACTTACCAGAAGATGTTCTTCGCACTTTGTGTGAATTTACTGCTGTAACAATTTGCGAAGAAGTAGCAAAGTTCACGATCGGGTCACAACCAGAATTGTTAGTCTGTGGCGGTGGAGCGCAAAACCCACTGCTTATGGAACGAATTCAGTCTCTTCTACCAAACTGGGCAGTTGCTCCGACGATGAGTAAAGGGGTGGACAGTAACTACATGGAAGCCATGGCATTTGCATGGCTTGCTCAGCGCAGAATGCATAATTTACCAAGTAATTTGCCGGCGGTTACAGGAGCCTCTCGCCTTGCAAGCTTAGGCGTCGTATACTTTTCGAATTAATATTAGAACTCAAAAATAGCAGTAACCATCACGGCTTAAATTAGAGGTTATTGAGGTGATTAATGGCTAACGACGCACTTTTATCCGCGCTTTCTCATATTGTGTCTAAAGAACAGGAACTGAATGATTTGGAACAGCATTTTCAGTCTCCTAAACCTCATCATAAAACGGTCAATGACCAAGAAAAGTTAAAACGACGTGCAGTTCGAATCGTCATGCAGGCCACAGATTGCGATACTCAAACCGCAGAGTCTTTATTATTGGAATGTGGTTACAGCGCGAAAGTCGCCATTTTGATGCTATTGACTGGTGTGGATGCAGATCTTGCGAAAGAGAAACTCTCGGAGTCTGACGGGGTTCTGCATAAAGTGATTAAAGATCAGTAACTCTTCCCCATTCTTCTTATCTAAAAAGAGCCTCTTTTGAGGCTCTTTTTGTTACATAGTCGTCAATTAAACATTCATACAACCTAAGCTGGAACCCAACTAGGCTTTAATCAATGAGACAACCGTCTCCCCTTCCTTTGGTGCAAATGAGTTTAGGTCAGAACATATTTGCACTCGATTACGAGAATCAACCAAGAACAGTGGCAAAACGTAGCTATCCTGATGTTTCTTTAAGTAATCCTCATAAGTGAAGTTTTCACTTAGTTTCGTGTGTTTAATTTCACCACCCTGATTGATTAAGCTTGCAAGCTTTTTGTAACTGACATCAGCCCCAAGAAAAGACAATCCATGGTATTCCTGTGCGACGACGTGTTTATCTTTAGTATTTCCGTTCACCTTGTCATGCAAACAAAACACCCGTTTATCTCCAAAGTCAGATACAAACTGCATACACGCCATGATGTTGAAGTGTTTATCTGGGCTGAGAGCCACCACATGCCCTATACCAATTAAGTTCAGATACTCATCGGCATGACTTGAAATCGGATTCCCATAGTAGTTCTCTAACCCAGCCATTCTTGCTTGGCGAATATAGTCCCAGTTCGAATCGGTGAGCACGACTCGGCAGTCGTATTTCATAATCGCCAAACCCAACTGGCGGGCGACATCATTAGCTCCAATGATAAGAAAACCTTTCGGTGCAGGCTCAGCCACTTCGAGCGCTAATGCCATCGGCCTTGCCGTAGCACTTTGTAATACGACCGTACCGATGATAACCATAAAGGTAAGTGGAACTAATAACTCAGCTTCCGTCATACCTACAGCGCTAAGCTTAATTGCAAACAGTGACGAAATAGACGCAGCCACAATACCTCGCGGTGCTACCCATGCAAGAAAGAGTTTTTCTTTAAATGCTAAGCTGCTGCGCAAGGTTGAAAGCAATATTGAAACCGGACGGGAAACAAACTGCATCACCGCAAACAGCAACAGTGCGCTCCAGCCCAATGTGGTGAAGTCATTCAATTGAATACGAGCTGCCAGTAAAATAAACAGTCCGGTAATCAACAATATGGTGAGGTTTTCTTTGAAATGTAAAATATGGCGGATATTCACATCCTTGGCGTTCGCAAGCCACATCCCCATCACAGTAACAGTTAGCAGACCTGACTCAGATTCAATGTGGTTTGAGAATGCAAATATACCCAACACGACACTAAGAACGGCAAACGGCTGAAGGTATTCCGGAATGAGCCCTTTTCGAAGTACATACGCAACAGCAGCGCCAGATAGCACGCCAAATGCTAAGCCAACGCCAATAATTAAAGCAAAGACCTGAAGACTATGAGCTTCGCTGCTTGAGACGATGAACTCGTACACCATGACAACGAAAAGCGCACCTAAAGGATCTATCAAGATGCCTTCCCAGCGCAGGATGTTCGACAGACGAGTGTTAGGTCTCACCGTTCGCAGCAAAGGAACAATGACCGTTGGGCCAGTCACAACCGTCAAGCTACCAAAGAGAAAAGCAAGCGGCCAATCAAACCCAAGTAAGGCGTGAACCGCAAAAGAGGTGATCGCCCATGAGATAAAAGCACCAATGGAGACAATACTCCAAACGGTGTTACTGACACCTCGTATCTCTTTAAAATTGAGCGTTAAGCTGCCTTCAAACAAGATGACGGCAACCGCTAATGAGATAAGTGGGAATAGCAGTTCACCTAACAGTTGCTGAGGTACCAAAACTCCCGTCAATGGGCCAGCAACAATACCAGCCAACAATAAAAATAAAATGGCTGGCAAGCGTAAGCGCCAAGCCAACCACTGACAAAACAGCCCAACTACACCAACACTGGCTAAGGCTAAAGCGAGTGATTCATCGTGCATCGAGGTACCTCAACATCCCAAAACTAATCAGTAACAAAGGATAAAGGAACAAAACTTCCGTTAGTTGTTGTACTCACTCCAGCCACGTTGCCATTCCATACGAAATTGCTGAGCTTGATCAGTTCCTTCACACACGCCTTCGTAATACTGGCCACTCACACCAATCTGGTAAGCAAAGTTAGGATTACAATATTCCGCGATACCTGCCGAATAACCATTTTCGTAATCAGACTCTTGAACATCGCCCAATTCAGATAAGGTTTTGTAGGAACGTTGAGAGTGCCCAATCATTCCATCCTGATAACCGATTTGATACCAATTGCCCTCTTTTGCTAGTTCGCTGTCGCTCGCCGCACAGCCAAAGAGTCCTAACACCGCCAACATCATTATTGTTTTTTTCATTATTTACCTTCACTTAGCCAAAATTCTTTAGCTCTTTAGGTATACCACTGATTGGTCATTCTTTCCTGTTAAATCAGCAAACTGAACCACTTAACCTTTTTAAGAGACCTCTTACAAACATCAGAAACCGCTTATTTACATCAGAAACCACTTAATTCTCTATTTGACCACTCACTAGGAAAGCGAATGTTTCTGGCCTAGCAACCGATTACTATGCAAATTGAGCTTATTTCATAATCCAATAACAAAGGACAATCGCTATGTTGTGGTTCCTAACCTGTGTAGCAGCACTGCTAGCTGGATATTTCGTCTACGGTGCTATCGTAGAGAAAATCTTCGGTATTAACGAAAAACGTAAAACCCCTGCCCATACTAAAGCTGACGGTGTCGACTATGTTCGTATGTCAACGCCGAAAGTTTACCTTGTTCAACTATTAAACATCGCTGGTGTTGGTCCAATCTTTGGTCCAATCATGGGTGCTCTATACGGCCCAGCGGCAATGCTATGGATTGTTGTTGGTTGTGTGTTCGCAGGTGCGGTTCACGACTACTTCTCAGGCATGCTTTCAATCCGTAACGGTGGTGCTTCAGTTCCAACCATGACAGGTCGTTACTTAGGCAATGGCGCAAAACACTTTATGAACATCTTTGCCATTGTTCTACTACTTCTTGTTGGTGTGGTATTCGTATCAGCGCCTGCTGGCATGATCACTAACCTAATCAACCAACAAACAGGTCTGACTGTAAGCATGAGCACTATGGTTGTGATCATTTTTGCTTACTACATTCTTGCTACTATCGTTCCTGTAGATAAAATCATTGGTCGCTTCTACCCACTATTCGGCGCACTACTGATTTTCATGTCTGTAGGTCTGATTACAGCTATCGCATTCTCCAGCGAACACCAAATCCTAGGTGGCTTTGAACCAAGCGACATGTTCAGCAACCTGAACCCTAAAGATATGCCTTTATGGCCAGCACTATTCATCACAATCGCTTGTGGTGCAATCTCTGGTTTCCACGCAACTCAGTCTCCACTAATGGCTCGTTGTATTGAGAACGAAACTAACGGTCGTTTCGTATTCTACGGAGCAATGATCGGTGAAGGTATCATCGCCCTAATCTGGTGTGCTATCGCTCTATCATTCTTCGACTCTCTTGAAGGTCTTCAAGCTGCAGTTGCTAACGGTGGCCCAGGTAACGTTGTTTACAGCGCATCATTCGGTCTACTAGGTGTATTCGGCGGGGTCATCGCTTTCCTAGGTGTAGTAATTCTACCAATCACTTCTGGTGACACTGCATTCCGTTCAAGCCGTCTGATTCTTGCTGAATACTTCAACATGGAACAGAAAACGCTACGTAACCGTCTATTTATGGCGCTACCTCTATTCGTTATCGGTGGCATCCTGACTCAAGTAGACTTCGGTATCATCTGGCGTTACTTCGGTTTTGCAAACCAAACAACAGCAGTAATGATGCTGTGGACAGCTTCTGCATACCTACTACGTCACAACAAGTTCCACTGGATCACTACAGTTCCAGCGGCCTTCATGACTGCTGTATGTATTACCTTTATCCTGAACAACGGTACGCTAGGATTTGGTCAATCAATGCAACTATCAACTATCATTGGTGTT
Source organism: Vibrio sp. HM8-C (assembly GCF_058630515.1). Taxonomy (NCBI): domain Bacteria; kingdom Pseudomonadati; phylum Pseudomonadota; class Gammaproteobacteria; order Vibrionales; family Vibrionaceae; genus Vibrio; species Vibrio sp. HM8-C. Next base: position 105,873 of record NZ_JBMMKS010000014.1, on the reverse strand, counting down.
GTAGCGGCTCTAGCAATTACGGCTTACGTAATCAAAATCTCTAAAGGTAAAGGCGATACAGAGTACGCTGACGAAGAGAAACCATCAGGCGTGACTGAAACTGTTTAATTCTGATAAACAACGTTTTTGTAGAAATTAAGAAGGGCTCCGATTGGAGCCCTTCTTTTTTGTTCAACGAAAGTGAAAACAGTGAGAAAAGAGATTAATCAATCTGCTTAATCTGTAACTCTTTTGGCACTTCGAAGAACATATTTTCTTCACGACCTAGCACTTCTTCCACTGAAGTCGCACCAAGTTCTTTAATACGATCGATAATTTGGTTAACCAACTCTTCTGGTGCTGAAGCTCCAGCCGTCACACCCACTTTGCTCTTACCGTCAAACCATTCTGAATGCACATCTTCAGGACAATCGGTTAGATATCCCGGAGTACCCAGCTTTTCAGCCAACTCTTTTAGACGTGTTGAGTTTGATGAGTTTTTGGAGCCAACGACGATCATCACATCCACTTCGCTTGCAAGAACACGCACAGCATCCTGACGATTTTGAGTCGCGTAGCAAATATCATCTTTACGTGGTCCCTGAATATCAGGGAAAACTTCACGCAGTTTATCGATAACATCAGCGGTTTCATCAACAGATAACGTGGTCTGGCTTACATAGTGTAGATGAGTTGGGTCTTTCACTTTATCAAGCAAAACAACCACATCTTCTGGTTTCTCAACCAGATACATACCGCCTTTATCACTGGCATATTGCCCCATAGTACCTTCAACTTCAGGATGCCCCGCATGGCCAATTAACACCACTTCCATATGTTTACGACTCGCGCGAGCCACTTCCATATGAACTTTGGTTACCAATGGACATGTTGCATCGAACACCGTCAAGTCACGCTCTTTCGCTTCTAACCGCACCGCTTGAGACACACCATGAGCAGAGAAGATCACAATGTTGTTATCCGGAACTTCATGCAGCTCTTCAACAAAAATCGCGCCACGCTGCTTTAGCCCTTCAACCACAAAACGGTTGTGGACGACTTCATGACGAACATAGATAGGTGGCTGATACATTTCTAATGCACGCTCTACAATGCTGATGGCACGATCAACACCAGCGCAGAAGCCGCGAGGGTTAGCTAACAGTATTTTCATGTTGTTGCTCATGGGTGTATTTATAAATAATCAGTTATTCGACAGACAAAATTTCGACATCAAAGATAACATCTTGTCCGGCTAACGGGTGGTTGAAATCAACCGTCACAGAGTCGCCAGCGATCTCTGTGATTATTCCCGGAATTTCCATACCGTCAGGGCCACTAAACGCCATGATAGTACCCACTTCCACCTCTGATTCGCCGATAAATTTCGCGCGATCCATATGATGGATATTATCTGGATTCGGCTGACCAAATGCATCATCCGCTACCAATTCAATAGCTTGGTTTTGTCCTGCTTCCATCCCGATAAGGCATTGTTCAAAGTTTTCACTTAGGCTGCCATCGCCCATGACAAACTTAGCAGGTTTACCTAAGTTATGTGTGCTGTCAGCGACAGAGCCATCTTTCAATTTGATAGTGAAGTGCAGAGTCACAGCAGAGTTCTGATTAATCGTTGTCACGTTGGGCTTCCTTTGAGTTAATGCGAGATCTTTTTGTCTCGTTTTCTTTGTTTCATTTATCGAGTGTTCTTCTAACAAAAAGCGCTCTCCGAATCAACGGACAGCGCTTAGGGTTATTAGGGTTCGATAGAACTTACGCCGCTTTTTTACTGCCACGAAAACTATCTAAGATAATCATCGCAGCACCGATACAAATCGCACTATCGGCCAAATTGAATGCTGGCCAGTGATAATTACCCCAATAAAAATCAAGATAATCAACAACAAATCCGTGAACAACGCGATCAAACACGTTACCCACCGCACCACCAATGATCAGCGCGTAAGCAATGTTGTTCCATTTGTCGCTTGCAGGAAGACGTCTCATCCAAAATGCGAGTAAACCGGTCACAACAAAAGCGATTGCAGTAAAGAACCAGCGTTGCCAGCCAGCTTGATCACTCAAGAAGCTAAATGCTGCGCCATAGTTATGAACATACAACAGGTTAAAAAACGGTAGGATTTCAATACGATTCTCCCATCCGTAACCCATGCCATTCATTACCACCAACTTAATGCCGATGTCTGCTACAAACACTAGGAGGGCTAGCCATAGCCAGCGCACTCCTGATTGTTTTAGCGTTAATGCTTGTTGAGTCATGTAAACGCCTTTGGTTATGCGAATTTACGAACTTCGCCTTCGCCGTCAACGTTTGACACACAGCGACCACAGATTTTTTCATGGCCAGCGATGGTGCCAACATCTGCAGTGTGGTGCCAACAACGGTCACACTTCTCTGCTTCAGTTTTAGTTACTTGAACAAACAGACCTTTAATTTCTGTTTCATGTGCAGACTCTGTCTTCTCAGAAACAGGCTTAACCGCTGCTTTAGAAGTCAGTAGAACAAAGCGAAGTTCGTCTTCAAGTTTGTTGATTTTCGCTGCTAGAGCATCTTCAGCAAACAGAGTCACTTCAGCTTGCAGTGAACCGCCAATGGTTTTCTCGTTACGAGCATTTTCAATCAGTTTATTCACAGCGCCACGAATTTCTTGGATTTCAGTCCAGAATTCATTGTTAAGCTCTTCACCTTCAACAAGACCAAACAGACCTTGGTACCACTCACCAGTAAATACAAACTTACTGCGATCTTCGCCGTTTTCTTGCTTCGCTGGCATCTCGTTCCAGATTTCATCTGCAGTGAACGACATGATAGGAGCCATCCAACGAACAAGTGCTTCTACGATGTAGTAAAGCGCTGTTTGACAGCTACGTTGAGCGTGGCCACCTTTCTTCGCTGTGTACTGACGGTCTTTAATCACGTCTAGGTAGAAAGAACCCATTTCCACAGAACAGAAGTGCATTAAGCGCTGAACAACCGCGTGAGTGTTGTACTCATCGTAAGCTTTAACAATTTCTTGTTGAGCCGCTAGCGCGCGAGCAACAGCCCAACGATCTAACGCCACCATATCTTCCGCGGCAACCATATCGGTTGCTGGGTTGAAGCCATTTAAGTTCGCAAGGAAGAAACGAGCCGTGTTACGGATACGACGGTAAGAGTCTGCGCTGCGTTTTAGGATTTCATCAGAAACCGCAACTTCACCAGTGTAGTCTGTTGAAGCAACCCATAGACGCAGGATATCTGCACCTAGCTTGTTGGTGACATCTTTAGGAGCAACTACGTTACCGATAGATTTAGACATCTTACGGCCTTGACCATCAACCACGAAGCCGTGAGTCAAAACTTCTTTGTAAGGTGCTTTACCCTTCATCGCGATAGATGAAATCAGAGAAGACTGGAACCAACCACGATGTTGGTCAGAACCCTCTAGGTACATATCCGCTTCCGCACCGTTGAACTCTTCGCGGTTATCAACCACAGCGTAGTGAGTAACACCTGAGTCAAACCATACGTCTAGTGTGTCTAATACTTTTTCGTATTTCTCAGCATCTGCACCAAGTAGTTCAGCAGGCTCAACATCCCACCATGCTTGAATACCTTTCTCTTCTACAAGCTTAGCAACTTTCTCAATCAGCTCAGCGCTGTTTGGATGTAGCTCAGATGTCTCTTTGTGAACGAATAGAGCAATTGGCACGCCCCAAGTTCGTTGACGAGATACACACCATTCAGGACGACCTTCGATCATACCTTCGATACGGCTTTGACCCCATTCAGGCATCCATTGAACGCTCTTGATTGATTTCAGAGCTTGCGCGCGAAGACCCGCTTGGTCCATTGAAACGAACCATTGTGGAGTTGCACGGAAGATGATTGGTGTTTTATGACGCCAGCAATGTGGGTAGCTGTGCTCATAAGCGTGATGATGAAGAAGAGCACCTTTTTCTTTCAGCACTTCTACTACATTGTCATTCGCTTTAAATACGTGTTGGCCAGCAAAGAACTCAGTATCTGGAAGGTATACACCGTTTGAACCTACTGGGTTTGCTACTTCTAGACCGTATTTTTGACCGACTGCAAAGTCTTCTTGACCGTGACCAGGAGCTGTGTGAACCACACCAGTACCTGAATCTGTTGTTACGTGGTCGCCAAGGATCGCAGGAACTGTAAAGTCATAGAACGGGTGTTGGAATTGAGTCAGTTCTAAATCACTACCTTTCGCAAAGCCTAGGTTATGGAATTGCTCAATACCAGCGCGATCCATAACTTGTTTCGCAAGTTCAGAAGCAACGATAATACGCTCTGGCTGCTGACCTTTTTCAGGAGCGCCTTCTACTTGAATAAGAACGTACTCAAGATCGTCACGTAGACACACAGCACGGTTTGCTGGAAGCGTCCATGGTGTTGTTGTCCAGATTACGATTGAAACGTCACCTTCGCCTGCGTGATCAGACTGAAGAGCGAACTTATCAAGTAACGCAGCTTCGTCAGCGGCTTTGAAACGTACATCAATCGATGGAGATACTTTGTTTTTGTATTCCACTTCTGCTTCAGCTAGTGCCGAGCCACAATCTGTACACCAGTGAACAGGTTTGAAACCTTTTAGTAAGTGACCGTTATCGGCAATTTTGCCCAGCGCACGAATAATATTTGCTTCAGTAGCAAAATCCATAGTGCGGTACGGTTTATCCCACTCACCAAGAATACCAAGACGTTTGAAGCCTTCTTTTTGGCCTTCAACTTGACCCGCTGCGTATTCACGACACTTTTCGCGGAACTCAGCAGCAGTCACTTTTTGACCCGGTTTGCCCACTTTCTTTTCTACCATCAATTCGATTGGTAGACCGTGACAGTCCCAACCTGGAATGTATGGTGAATCAAAACCAGAAAGTGTTTTAGATTTAATAATAATGTCTTTAAGAATCTTATTTAGTGCGTGACCAATGTGAATATCACCGTTGGCATATGGAGGGCCATCATGCAGGATGAAAGATTTTTTGCCTTTTTTAGCTTTACGGATCTCACCGTATAGATCTTCTTGGTACCAACGCTCTAACATTGCTGGCTCACGATTAGCCAGATCACCGCGCATTGGGAACCCTGTCTCTGGTAAGTTCAGGGTATTTTTATAGTCACTCATCGATTCTTAATTCCGTTGTATTGGGCGAAGTTAGACATTATTTTTAACCAGTGGAATCAACTGGCTAATTCTTAAACTGAAGCAACCACACCCTAGCCGCTTCAGCATCCAATTCTATTTGTTGTTTAAGCGCATCAAATGACTCAAACTTTTTTTCATCTCTTAGCTTATGCAAAAGTGCAACTTCTAGCTGCTTTCCATATAAATTGCCTTGGAAGTCAAATAAGTGCACTTCTAGCTGCTGACGAACACCGTTTACAGTTGGTCGCTGACCGATATTTGCAACGCCACCAATAGGTTGCTCACCTAGCCCATAAGCTTTGACAACATACACACCAGACACAGGTGAAACACAGCGCTTTAGTGGAATATTTGCCGTAGGAAAACCAATAGTACGACCCAGTTTTCGACCATGGGAAACTCGACCGCTGATACTATAGTCTCTTCCTAGCATTTCTGATGTTCCCATCAGATCGTTTTCGGCCAACGATTCTCTGATCGCCGTACTACTCACGCGAAGCTTTTCTAAGCAGAAACTTTCTGTGCTGACGACTTCAAAACCGAACTTTTGTCCAGCCTCTTTGAGCATAGCAAAACTACCTTTGCGCTCACGGCCAAAACAAAAATCGTCACCAACAACCAGAAACTTAACACCCAAACGTTTTACCAACAAGTCACGGATAAAAGTGTCCGCCTCTAAGCTGGCAAAATGATGGTTGAAATTCACACACAACAGCCTATCAATATTGAGTTTACTCAATTGAACAAACTTATCTCTCAGGCGAGTTAACCGAGCTGGCGCTTTGTCTTTTAAGAAAAGCTCCATAGGCTGCGGTTCAAATGTCATTACGACCGAAGGTAAATTCAGCAACTTTGCTTGTTCAGAGACTTTCTGAAGAACTTGCTGATGTCCTAAATGAACACCGTCAAAATTACCAATCGTCAACACACAACCATTATGTTGTGGTTTGATGTTATGAATACCGCGTATTAATTCCATTGGAATACGTTTAAAACCTATAGTTCTCAGTTATATTGGTGCGAAACTGGCGGATTATACCCTAATTAACATTATTCTGTCGCCGCTTTTAAATCCTTTAGGCGTAAGCCCAGAAGCAATGCGGTTATCAAATAAACAATCGCACCTAAACCGATAAGCGCAGCCAGCATTAGTGCACGGTGATGGAAGCTCCACTCCAACCAAACAGACATGTCTTCTAACTGCCATAAAATCGCCGCAACCATAGCGCCACCAGCGACTATTAATCGCACGAAGAACAGCACGGTTTTACGCGAAAGCTGATACACGCCCTGTTTATGCAAGCCGTTATAAAGCAGAGCCATATTAATGAAAGCTGACAATGCAGTAGCTGCCGCTAACCCAACGAAGCCATAAAACCAAGCAAAAATAGCATTGAATACCATGTTGCTCACCATCGCGATAATGCCGTAACGAACCGGAGTTTTGGTATCTTGGCGAGAGTAGTAACCGGGCGCGAGTACTTTTATTAACATAAAATTCAACAGACCTGATGCATACGCCAATAGCGACATAGAAGCTTGCTCAACATCACTAGGAGAAAACTCTCCTCGCATGAAAAGCACCATCAACATAGGCTTGGCTAGCACCATCAAACCAAGCATGGCGGGAATACCTAATAAGGTCACCATGCGCACGCCCCAATCCATCGTATGTGCAAAGCCTTCACTGTGCGCATCAACGTGTTTACGTGATAGCGCAGGCAAAATTACGGTTGCGATAGCAATGCCAAACAAACCAAGTGGAAACTCCAACAAACGATCAGAGTAATAAAGCCAACTGATTGAGCCGGTTTGTAGGAAACTGGCAACAAACGAATCAAATAACAAGTTAATTTGGCTAACCGATACACCAAACAGCGCAGGAATCATTAGAGTGCGAATTTTAACCACACCAGGATCTTTCCAACCCCATTTCGGCTTAACTAACGCTCCAGCTTTGATCAAAAAAGGCAGTTGAAATAAAAACTGAGCTAAACCACCTAAAAATACACCTATTGCTAAACCAATCTCTGGCTGTTCCAAATTTGGTGAAATGTACCAAGCCGAAAGGATCATCATTACATTGAGAAATACCGGCGTGAAAGAGGACACCGCGAACTTTCCGAGGGTATTTAATATGGCACCAGATAAGGCTACAAAGGTAATGAACCATAAATAAGGAAAGGTAATTTTGAGAAGCAGACTCGCCAACTCAAATTTTGGCGCTGCCGGACCATCATTAATCCAGTCAAGAAACCACCCCGCACCAAACACAGCAGTAACAACGCCGGAGAACACAATGCCAAGCAGTGTCACTATAGAAACTAAGACGCCCAGTGTACCTGACGCTTTGGCTATCAAGTCTCGCGTTTTTTCTTTATCACCAGAAGCGTGATATTCCGTCAGAACCGGAACAAAGGCTTGAGAGAACGCCCCTTCTGCGAATAAGCGACGTAAAAAGTTAGGAATACGGTTGGCGAAGAAGAAAACGTCTGCGCTAGCCCCTGCTCCCATAAGATTTGCAACTACGATATCTCGTACTAATCCCAGTACGCGGGAGATAAGTGTCATAGCACTGACAATCATGCCAGACTTGAGTAAGCGTTTGCTCACGATAACCTCGAAAAACAAGCTAAAACAACATAGTTGCCCCCTGAATGAAAAGAATGTCATCCAGAGTGCAGATAAGTATTAGCATTGAAAAAAAAATACTGTTAGAATCCACGCCATCTTAACCGCGAAGACCTTTTTATACCAAACTTGTTTGGTGCAGGTGGGTTTTTGCACAAATCATTTGACATTTTAGAGCAAATAGGGGATATTCCTTGCCCTTAAAATGTTACCTAACGAAAAGTTTTTGGGAGTTAGACCCTTGGCAAATAGTCAATCTGCTAAGAAGCGCGCTATCCAAGCTGAGAAACGTCGCCAGCACAATGCTAGCCGTCGTTCTATGATGCGCACTTACATGAAGAAAACTGTTGCTGCTATCCAAGCAGGCGACAAAGAAACTGCAACTGCTGCTTTCGCTGTAGTTACACCAATCCTAGACCGCATGGCGACTAAAGGCCTTATTCACAAGAATAAAGCAGCTCGTCATAAGTCTCGCTTCGCTGCAGCTATCAAAGCTCTATAATTCTGGCTTGAATTATCAGCGATGAAAAAAACCGGCTTCTGCCGGTTTTTTTATATCTGCTTTTTATATCTGAACGTTATCGTCTTACAATTTTAGAATCAGCTGCAGTACAAACCGTGCAGTAGTTCAATCATCTTCTTCACTTCATCGCTACTTAACGTATAAAAGACTGTTTGAGCAGATTTACGAGTATTCACTAACCCGTCACGTCTCAACCATGCTAAATGCTGCGATAGTGCTGATTGGCTTAGCTCGAGTTTTCCGCATAACTCTCCAACCGACAACTCATTGTTGTGCAACAAGCAAAGAATTTGTAAACGCCTTTCATTCGCCATTGCTTTCAATAGAACAACAGCTTGAGCGGAATTCTTTTCCATTTCTTCTAAATTCATGAATTAAGTCCCCTAGGAACAACTTCTAAACGCTCTTTAAGTCGACATGATTAACTAATTCAACTAGTTATGCGGCATATTAGCGGGGTAAAGTGTTTTGGTAATATCTGTTAATGTTATTTCTGCGACGCATCTGAATTCTTATCGATTCATAACTTGCATCGTTATTACTGCTCGAATTAATTAGCACTGTGTAATAATTGTTCTTTTTATCAAATTGTGTGAAGTTAATCCAACTGTAAATAATGACATAAGTCTCATTCAAACAATTTAGTAAAATCTGCGTCACAAATATTTTTAACTGCAGGATGCTGAATCATACGTTCAGCAAAGATAACGTAATACTCTTCTTTTACTTCTTCGATAGGAGCAATCAGCTGCAATGAAGAATCATCAGCCACTTCCGTGACATATAGCAACGGCGCTAGGAAAATTGCTTCTGGATGGTAACGAGCAAAAGCTTTCATTAGGGCCGAATCATCAAACTCACCCAAAATATTTGGCTGGATACCTTGGTGATCGAACCACTGGCGCACTTTTCTTCCCATTGATGTGCGACTTCCCGGCATTAGCAACTTACGTTCTTCTAAAACAGCAGGAAATGAAACTTTACCCAGATGATTTCTTGCGAAGAAACCCATATGGCTTTCACCTAGCTTTTTGCTATACAAACCTGGGCTTTGACTGGAATCCACAGGACAGTCTGAAAGAATCATGTCCAGCTTGTGTTGTGATAGCTGTTCAAGTAAAAGCTCGTGTGTCGATTCAAAGCAACGCAGATGAATGCTGTTATTTTCAGGAATTGTAGTCATCAAGATTTTACTGACCAATCTTTTGGAAAGTGCATCGGCAACCCCCACGTCAAACAACACGTTTGAACGTTGGCTGTAGTTAACGATATCCAACATTTCGTAACTCAAGCCAAACATACGATCTGCATACTTAAAAACTAGCTGCCCGAGTTCGGTTGGTTCAATGCTTCTGCCATTTCGCTTGGTCAGCTTGCCATCCATACGTTCTTCAAAAGCTTTGATCTGCCCCGTTACCGTTTGTGGTGTTAAGAACAAAGCATCAGCAGCTTTGGTAACAGAGCCTTGCTTGCAGACCATCCAGAAGTAATAGAGATGGTTATAGTTAAGATGTGACATAGTGCTGGGAACTCGGTAGTCAAATAATCGATAAGGTTATCTCAAACGGTAGCCCACAATCAACAAACTCGAAAAAGACGAAACATAAATAGGTAAACCACGATATTTCCGATGATTTTAAATTTATTTATGACATAAACGTCATCTTTTCATCTGTAAATATCAGAAAACCCTAGACAGAATAATCAAATCTACGCTTCTAAATAAATGAAAATAATCATTAAATTTCAAATAGATAAAACAAACTGTTATTAATCACACACCTCCAACTTGAATCTAATTAATAAAAATATCGATTTATTACAGAACTGTCATATTACTGAAATATTCGTTCTCTACTATCGCCGACAGATTCAACAACAGACCCAAAGTAGTTAATAAGGTCAATGGAGAAAACAATGATAAACCAAGCAGCTTCTACAGCGGCTCCGATTTCGTCAACGACTCGCGCGCTTCGCTGGACAAACTTGGCTTTCATGATTTATTTGCTATTACTTGCTGTAACAATGGTAGGCGATGGCTTCAAATGGGCAGCCGCGGAACAAGCAAAAGTTCTTTTTGAGTTCGCTTCCCACCCTATCGCTGGACTAATGATTGGCTTAGTTGCAACGGCACTGATCCAATCTTCAAGCACAGTAACCTCTATCATCGTAGGTCTGGTTGCCGGTGGTTTACCTATCGAAACTGCTATTCCTATGGTAATGGGCGCAAACATTGGTACCACAGTGACCAATACAATTGTTAGCCTTGGTCATATCCGTAATAAAGAAGAGTTCAAACGCGCATTCGCAAGTGCAACTATTCATGACTTTTTCAACTTGCTTGCAGTTTGTATCTTCCTGCCTTTAGAGATCATGTTTGGCCTGCTAGAGAAAATTTCTCACTGGTTAGTATCACCATTCCTTGCTGGCGGTGATATGAGCATGAAAGGTCTGAACTTCATTAAACCAATCACCAGTCCTGTAGTTGGCGCACTAAAACACCAACTGGCTATTCTTGGTGATATGTTTGGTGGTATTGCTCTAGTAGTACTAGGTATCGCAACAATTTTCGTAGCGATTACTGTGATTGGTAAACTAATGAAGAGCCTAATGGTTGGTCGTGCACGTGATATTCTGCAACACGCGATTGGACGTGGCCCACTACACGGTATTGCTTCTGGTACTGTTGTAACTGTATTGGTTCAGTCTTCATCGACTACAACAAGCTTGATGGTTCCGCTTGTAGGTTCAGGCGTATTAAAAGTACGTGATGTTTACCCATTCACACTTGGCGCAAACATCGGTACCTGTATTACAGCTCTACTGGCAGCAACAGCGGTTTCAGGTGAATTTGCAGTATTCGCACTTCAGATTGCTCTAGTACATCTATCATTTAACGTGCTTGCGACTCTATTAATTTATGGTGTCCCATTCCTACGTGAAATACCACTGAAAGGCGCAGATTACATTTCAGACATGGCGGTGAAAAGCAAAGCTGTAGTGGCTGGATACTTGCTCTCAGTATTCATCGTTATCCCAAGTGTGATTCTTGCTCTGTCTTAAACACAAATGACTTTAGAAAGCTCTCCTTATAGGGGAGCTTTTTTTATACCTGAAATTTGAGCACAAGCTTTGCTAATTGCTATCACGCTCGACTTATTGTTAAAAGTGGCAATTACAAATAATTGCGTTATCATTTGTTTAAAGTTTCTTATTTTTATTTTTGACGATAGTGGATGCTGTTAAACAGTGTATGCTGGCAGCGAGCACAGCCAACTGAAGAAATAAAAATAGTATAAGTTGCTTCGTATAACCCCACTGATACGGTGTGGGGGTCTCTACCAGAATCCGTAAAATTCTGATTACGAAGAGTTAAGCGAATAGGTTGTCGCTTTCTCTTTGTATGGGCTCCATTTACCCCACGTACCTAAAAAGGTAATAAAGGTAAAACACCACTCAAAATGAAAAGCGATTAATCACATGAGGATTAAGAGCATATATGAAACCATTTATTCAAAAACTTCCGAAAGTCGAGCTGCATTTGCACATTGAAGGTTCTCTTGAACCTGAGTTGATGTTTGAACTGGCAAAACGTAACAACATTGATATTCCTTTCTCTTCGCCAGAAGAGGTGCATGCTGCTTATCAGTTTTCCAATCTACAGTCATTTCTCGATATCTATTATCAGGGTGCTAACGTTCTGATTCACGAGCAAGATTTCTTTGATCTAACTTGGGCATATATGCTTCATTGCAAGCAAGATAACGTTATCCATACTGAGATTTTCTTTGACCCGCAAACCCATACTGATCGTGGTATTGCGTTCGAAACAGTAATTACTGGTATCAGTAAAGCTTTGGAAAAAGCGCAGCAAGAACTGGGTATTTCGAGTCAAATCATTATGTGTTTCTTACGTCATCTGAGCGAACCAGCAGCAATGGAAACCTTGCTTCAGGCATTACCATTCAAAGATAAAATCATTGGTGTCGGGTTAGATTCATCAGAGCAAGGTCATCCACCAGAGAAGTTTGTGAATGTTTTCCGTGAAGCGAGAAACGCGGGATTCATTACTGTCGCACACGCAGGTGAAGAAGGTCCGGCACTCAATATTCGTAATGCCATCGACCTTTTGGGTGTACAACGTATCGACCACGGTGTGCGTTGTGTTGAAGACGCCGCATTAGTGGAAGAACTGAAACAAACTCGTATGCCGTTGACGGTATGCCCTCTTTCCAACTTGAAACTGAAAGTTTTTCAGCAAATGGAGCAACACAACATAGTGCAACTGCTACGTCAGGGGCTTTGTGTAACCATCAACTCTGATGACCCTGCTTATTTTGGTGGATATATGGCTGATAACTTCAACGCGGTTGCGGATTCTCACCCGATGTCATACCAAGAATTAGCGCAATTCACCTTGAATGCGATTGAAGCAAGTTTCATTTCTGATCAGGAAAAAGCGCGTATGACTGAACAAACCAACGCATACTTGGCTCAATACGTTTAGTTACATACGTTTACTTACATACGTTTACTTACATACGTATAGAGTTACGAAGGCAATTTGCCTCTCTGATTCCAAAAGAACCGAGAGAGGCAAAAACTAATAAATTAAGACACTTTAGGGGTAATCACCACACAAGCGGTATGTTTCTGTTTACCAAAACCTAAGATCTGGCAGAGTGCCTTTTTACCTAATGGCACAAACGCTGACGCAATTGCGTGTTCTTCGCCTTCAGCATGTGGGTCATGAAAAAAGAAAAACTTCTCACTCATACCGCTCAATACAATCCAATGTGGTTCTTTCTTGCCATCAAAACGATAAGTACTGATAAGAAGCAGTACACATGCGCCTTGTCTTACCCACTCTTCCAACTGTTCTTGGCTTGGTGGAGCATCAATAGTCGTCACATCTTGTGTTTCCAACTGCTGACAGAAATCCTGATGAACCAATTCAATCACAGCTTTCTTATTGGCATCACGAACACTATCGATGAACGGGGTGCTCTTAGACTGGCTCCATAGTTCAACATGGAAACCTCGACGAGTCGCAGCAAGTGCTAACCCATGCCCGCTACAACCACCATGTCCAGCAGCCATGAAAATGGTCGTTGCTTCACGCCACAGTTGCATCTCCTGAATTCGAGAAGGCTCAAAGGTTTTATCAAGGTAGGAAAAGCTCATTAATAAACAAGCAGCACCGCAAGTAAAAGGCGTTGTTTGAACATACAACGGCATAGGTAACTGCACTTTTGGACCATGAGGCATAAGGCGCTTTTGTAGACGACGACCATTACATAAATCATCGTAATAATGGATCAATAATTTCAGGGTTTTATAACCCATTTTTTCATATAAATTTATTGCTGCCGTATTGTCTTCACGGACTTCTAGCCTTAATGTAGTAGAGCCTTGATCAAGAGCTGCACGCTCACATTGCTCAACCAAATTTTGAGCAATTCTCCGTCCTCTGAAATCGGGTTTAACGGCAATTGAATACAATCTTGATAGCTGTGTACCTTGATGAAATAGTAGCAATGCATAACCAGCCAGTTCCTCACCCGAATCTGCCACAAAAATGACAGCTTGGTTGGAGTGTAAAAAACGCTTCATTTGACGTGGAGAGATCTTATCTCCGTCAAATAGCTGTTGTTCTAACGCATTAAGCGCAGAGAGATCAGTACTTTTCGCAAGACGAAAGTCCATACGATGTCCTTAAGTGGTGTAGGGGCTGTTGGCCATTCAAGATTGTTTTTGCAGTATTTTGTACGCTCTTTATACAAGGCAGCGCTTATGCAATGTAGTCATCTACATAAATAAGCGATAACGCAGTAGAAAGGGCTTACAAAAACTGCCCAAAGGGTTCGGTTAAAAACGCTTTACTCTTCGTTGTAAGTTAGTCTCTTAGAATGACTAAGCTTCCTAACTTACGCCTCGATTAAAACGTTTTTAACTCGAACAAAATGCAATATTGAAAGGCCAGCAGCCCCTAATAGATTGCAACTCAATAATACACCCAAAGCAACTAAGCATGCAGCTAGGTAATGAACAATAACCTTCAAACGATTGTCTACACTTGATCGTATTGAACCGTTGGGAGTGATGAGCAGTAAAGCTGTTTACTGTGAAGCGGGAATCTAACTTTAGCTTATATAGACTCTAGCAATAGGAATCAAAATAATATGGCAAATCTTTTAATCGTGACTGACCAAGCAAGTGACTGGCAACAATACTTCCCTTCAGAACAAGTTGTCAGCGTCGCCCAATACCTTGATGCAGACTGGAAAAACAACTTCCGCAGCGTTCAAGTGGTCAATTTGTGTCGTGATTATGATTACATGAGCAACGGCTATTACTGTTCTTTAATGGCAGAAGCTCGTGGGCATCGCGTTATTCCGCGCGTAATGGCAATTAACGATATCAACCAGCCATTTCTGCTTTCTTCTGGCTTATTAAAACTCAATAAGCTGTGCAAAAACACCGATTCTATTCAATGTAAAATCTACTTCGGTCGTACACCAGAGCCGGGGCTAGATAAGCTTGCTCGTCGCCTGTTCGAACAATTTATGGTGCCTGTAATTGAGCTGAAAATGCACAAGTACCAAGGACAATGGCAAATTAGCCGTATTGCACCATTCCCATTCCAAGATTTAGAAGATCAAGAACAAGACTTCTTCATTGAGTCTCTGGAAATGTTCTCAACTAAGGTTTGGCGTAAACCTAAGCAAGAGAAAAAATACCGCTACGATGTGGCGATGTTAGTGGATGCTGAAGAAAAAATGCCTCCTTCAGATGCATCAGCTCTCAAACGTTTTGCAAGAGCAGCAAACCGTCTAGGTATGAACTTAGAAACGATTTCACCGGATGACTTATCACGCTTAGGCGAGTTTGATGGCTTGTTCATTCGCGCAACCACCAATATCAGCAACTACACCTATCGCTTTGCAAAAACCGCAGAAAAGATGGGCTTGGTGGTCATGGACGATTCTGAATCCATAATGAAATGTACCAATAAGGTCTTTTTAACAGAGCTTCTACAACGCAACAACGTTCCTGCACCGAAAGGTGTGATTGTGAAAAGCTTCGATGAAGACTGGAAAGAAAATCTGCTTTCTCAACTTGAACTGCCAATGGTACTGAAGATTCCAGATGGTGCATTCTCTCGTGGCGTTGTGAAAGTTCGCACTGAAGAAGAGTTACAAAAAGAAGCTTCAGCACTGTTTGAAAAGAGCGCGCTTATTTTGGCTCAAGCCTTTATGCCGACTGATTTTGACTGGCGTATTGGTGTGATGAACCGCCAACCTATCTTCGCTTGTAAATACATGATGAGTCGCGGTCACTGGCAGATTTATCAACACCACAATAGCGGACGAGTTTCTTCTGGTGGTTTTGAAACTCTAGATTTAAAACAAGTACCGAAAAATGTCGTGGATGTAGCGGTTAAAGCAGCCAACCTTATCGGTAGCGGCTTGTACGGTGTTGACTTAAAAGAGATTGACGGTCAAGTTTATGTTATTGAAGTTAACGACAACCCAAGTATTGACCATCACGTAGAGGATGCTTTCTTGGGAGACTTGCTATACGACCGAGTCATGACAGAGTTCCTGCGCCGAATCCAAATGCGCGGCTTCTAACCAAACTCGTCAATAGCCCAAGGTCATCTTGGGCTATTTTGTATAAGAGACTTATTCATACAAAAGACGTCGCTTTGCAGAAATAAAAGTTTCAAAAGGAACACTATGGATTTTTTAATAGACCAATGGCAGTTTTCAGGACAACAAGCAACTCAGGTAACGGAGAAGCAGGCCCAGCTACAAGCACACCATTGGTATCATTGCCAACGAGATGTGCTGGGCGTTCGTGAATGGCTTATCGAAAATGCTATTCCCGCATCGATTGTCGATAGCTTGTTGGCAGAAGATACACGTCCTTTATTTGAACAATACGACGAACAGAATTTCTTGCTGATTCTAAGAGGTGTCAACCTTAATGAAAACGCAGATCCCGCAGATATGCTCAGTGTCCGCATACTGTATTATCAAGGTGTGCTGATCTCTACTCGCAAGATCCCATCTAAAACGATCAATGCGATCCGCGAGTCTTTACGTGAGGGGCAAGGTCCAAAAACCATTGCAGACCTGGTTTTGAACATCATCGATGGGCTAAACAAAAATATCGATAATTACCTCAATTCCGTTGAAGACAAAATTGAAGCTTTTGACAGCGAGTTAGAGCTAAGTGATGAATTAATGGATACTCACAAAGCGCTGCTCAAAATCAAACGCTTCATCAAACCTCAGCAATACGCGATTGATGACTATTTATCTTCAGATGTACCGTTGGCTAACTTCAAGAATATGCGCTTACGCCACAGCGTAAACACCATTACCCGCATTAATGAAACACTCGACTTTTTCCTCAGCGAGTTAGATATCATTAAGGGTGAGTTGCGCCAATACCACGCAGAAAAGATGAACCAGAACACTTATCTGTTCTCTGTGATTGCCGCTATCTTCTTACCGACCAGCTTTTTAACCGGTCTATTAGGTGTTAACGTAGGAGGCATTCCGGGAACCGAATCCCCTATTGCCTTTGCTCTATTCTGCTTCGGATTAGTAGGAATATTCGCTGTAGAGTTTTGGATACTAAAACGCCTACAGTTTTTCTCGAAAAATTAATACTAGTCACAAGCAATAAATGAATTCTGCCCTAGGAACATAGGACACTATGTAATTAGGGTGAATGAATGCAGTCAACGCAGTTACAGATTCAAATAGGATGAGTACATGTATATTTTTGGCTACGGAAGCCTAATGAATTCACACTCTAGACAACTGACTGGACAAACGGGAAAAGCCATTCCTGTTATTGCACACGGTTTGGTTCGCTCATGGGGAAAAATAGATGATAGCTACACCATCTCGCCTCTTGTTGTGAATTCAGGAGAAGGTCAAGTCAACGGCGTGCTATTAGAAATTGATGATTCTGCACTGGTTGAATTTGACCGTCGTGAAAGTGGTTATCAACGTGTTTCTCTTCAGCCAAATCAGATTGAAACAGACCATGAGTTCGACCCAAGCAAGCCAATTTGGGTCTATGTCACCGAGCAACATCTTCAACCCTGTGAAAAAAGTCCGATAGTACAAAGCTATGTGGATACGGTGATTTGTGGTTGCTTAGAAGTCTCCGAAGCTTTTGCCAAACACTTTGTTGAACATACTTTAGGTTGGCATCATCCACTGATTAATGACCGCCATAACCCCATCTATGTGAGACTTGCTGGAGTTTGCCAATCTAAGCATGCTTTGATTGATAATCTGATTGCCAGCGTTCGTTAAATACCGTTTCTCCTTCTATTTTCGGATAGGAGGAGCTTAATCGTTACAGCGAACGTTTACTAAAAACGTTTACACCCTCCATAACCCCTTCTCAAATCTAAGCTTAGCTTCTCAAATCTGTACATTACTTAACTGATTAATTGCCATATTTTCACTCACATTGTTAAATAAAGACTCTTATGTAGCGAGGTCTGTCATGGCAACCATAAAAGACGTAGCACGTGAAGCGGGCGTTTCAGTGGCAACGGTTTCACGCGTGATCAATAAATCTCCCAAAGCGAGCAAAGCTTCGATCGATTCAGTAACGAAAGCGATGAAAGACCTTGGCTACCGACCGAATGCAGCAGCACGAGCGCTAGTGAGCCAAAGCACCAATACTATTGGAGTGCTAGTGAGTGATGTGTCTGACCCTTTCTTTGGCACCTTGGTCAAAGCGGTCGATAATATTGCCCATCAAGCTGGCAAACATTTATTGATTGGTAATGGATATCATCAGGCAGAAGAAGAACGCCGAGCCATTGATTTGCTTATCAACAGCCGCTGTGATGCATTGGTTATCCACTCAAAAGCGCTTTCGGATGAAGAACTCATCGCCTACGCTCAAGAGATCAAAACCATGGTGCTGATCAATCGTCACATCCCTGAGCTTGCTGATCGTTGTATTTCTCTTGATAACTATAAAGGTGCTTATCTCGCGACAGAATTTTTGATCCGACACGGACATTCAAAAATTGCTTGTATCAGTTCATCTCACCACATTGAAGATGCTGACCAACGTATTGAAGGCTACAAAGACGCTTTGGCAACCCATAACATTTCATTGCCAGCGAGTTACCTAGAGCTCGCTTCTCCGGACAGTGAAGGCGGTGAAGAAGCCATGACCAATTTGCTAACCAAGTCTTTGGAAATTACAGGTGTCGTTGCCTATAACGACAACATGGCAGCAGGCGCTCTTTCTGTGCTGGAAGAAAATGGTGTGAAAACACCTCAAGATGTCTCTGTTATTGGCTTCGATGATGGCTTAATTGCACGATATGTACGTCCTCGTCTAACTACAATTCGCTATCCAATTCAAATGATGGCTGAAAAAGCGGCAAAACTTGCGTTACAACTGGCAAAAGATGAACTGTTGGAACAAGAACCAATGTGTTTCTCGCCAACGCTGGTACGTAGAGATTCCGTAGACAAAGCACCGTCTAGCACCACGGTTCAATAAGAAAAAAGCCCTCACTTCATCAGAAGTGAGGGCAAACTCGCTTTCTCCTAAGAACTGTAAACCTTATCCCCCCAGCCCTTAGGTTCACTATGCACCCTACGGGTTATACCCTTCCTACTTGAAGCTGCAGAGGCGTTGGCTACGTTCGTTCACCCCAATCACATAGTTATCTATGCTCATGAGGATTCACTCACTTGCCGCCTACCTGCAACTCCAACTAGTTTAGGTATAGTTCGCCAATACGTTGAACTTATACACAGTGGTAAAAGCGTATTCTTCGCCGGGGAGAGTCATGCAACTCTCCTGTGGCCAATCTGCATGATTCGGTGAATCAGGCAAAAACTGAGTTTCCAGAGCAAGACCTTGATACTGTTCGTATGTAGAGCCTTTTCTGTTAGGTGTACCTTCTAGGAAGTTACCACCATAAAACTGAATCGCGGGTTTATCGGTAAAGACTTGCATAGAAAGGGAAGCATCAGGTGCTTCAACCGCAGCAACGCTTTGACCTGTTTTACAGCTGTCATCAAGTAAGAAGCTATGGTCATAACCTTTGCAGTTTTTCTGCTGTTCATCAGCCAACAAGTCTTCTCTAACTGTCTTAGCAGTACGGAAATCAAAACTGGTATTTTCAACGCTCGCCAGCTCACCCAAAGGAATACCTTCAGATGTGGTTGGCAGATAGTAGTCAGCATTAACTTGCAGTTTATGCTCGAGAATATCTGCGCCAGATTCTGCGCCAAGTAAATTGAAATAGGCATGGTTAGTCAGGTTCAACGGAGTCGCTTTATCTGTCGACGCTTTGTAGCTAATCACGACTTGATTATCGTCTGTTAACTCATAAGTCACCGATGCAGTCGCATTGCCCGGAAATCCTTGGTCACCGTCAGCAGAAAAGATTGAGAATTCTACTTTCTGTTTGCTTTGAGCCACGATATCCCAGCGACGATGGCTCCAGCCATCTTTACCACCATGTAAACAATGCGCGCCTTGATTACCATTTAAATGATAGGTTTCGCCTTGCCATGAGTATTGTGAATTGGCGATACGGTTTGCATATCGACCAACCGTCACACCTAAGAAACTGCCGTGTTGCTTGAAATCTTCCATAGTGCTTAAACCAAGCAACACTTCGCGCATTTCGCCTGCGACAGGAACGACACAACTTAACCATGTTGCGCCGATATCCATAAACACCACTTTCATACCGGCAGCGTTGGTTAGCTCTACTAACTTCGCTGGCTGACCATCGTAAGCCGGTGACTGTGGCATGGTTTCAAATAAAGAATTCGTCATCGATAGAGCCCTTATTGAATCAAACCAGCACCAGCTTTTGCCTGACACACATAGAAGGTTGCAGTAAGACCACTTTGTTGTGGGTATAGAGCTTCAACCGCTTTTTCCACATCATCAACCAATGATGGTGGAACTAAAGCGACAATACAGCCACCAAAGCCGCCGCCCGTCATACGAACACCGCCCTGTTCACCAATCACATCTTTCACGATGTCTACTAAGGTATCGATTTCTTTCACTGTGATTTCAAAATCGTCACGCATAGATGCATGAGATTGCTCCATCAACTCACCCATACGTTTCAAATCTCCTGCGCTTAACGCGTCAGCGGCTTGCAAAGTACGTTCATTTTCTGTGATTACATGACGAGCACGTTTAGCAACAACAGGATCCAGTTGTTCCACTTTGTCGTTAAACATTTCAAGAGAAACATCACGAAGGGCTTTCACACCAAAGATTTGTGCCGCTTCTTCGCATTGTTGGCGGCGAGTGTTGTATTCACTGTCGACTAAGCCACGTTGCTTGTTTGAGTTGATGATGACAACAGACATATCTTCTGGCATTGAAACCGCTTTGGTTTCTAGGCTGCGACAATCGATAAGAAGCGCAGAGTTCGCTTGTCCTTCAGCAGAGATCAGTTGATCCATAATGCCGCAGTTACAACCGACAAACTGGTTTTCAGCTTGTTGACCATTTAAGGCGATTTCCGCTTGGCTAATAGGTAAGTTGTAAAGCTCTTTAAATGTTTGACCAATAACCACTTCTAGAGCAGCTGAAGAGCTTAAACCCGCGCCTTGAGGTACGTTACCGCTCACTGCGATATCCGCACCGTTAAAAGAGTAGCCGCGTTCCATCAAGTATTTCACTACGCCGCGAATGTAGTTCGCCCACATTTTGTTTTCAACAAACTCAATCGGCTGAGTTAAACCGAACTCGTCCGTAGCATTGCCATAATCCACAGCCACAACTTTTACCTTCGAATCAGAACGAGGAGAAGCGGCAACCACAGTTTGATAGTTAATGGCACAAGGCAAAACGAAACCATCGTTATAATCGGTATGCTCACCAATTAGATTTACACGACCTGGTGCCTGAATTAGGTGGGTTGCCTTGTAACCCAGTACTGCTTCGAATGCAGCTTCAACACTTTTAATTAAGCTCATAATTTTGTTCCACTTATTGTTCTTTATAATGTACGTCTGATAGCGAGCGTAGACGCTCTGCGGCTTGTTCTGCGGTGAGATCTCGCTGTGTTTCAGCCAGCATTTCATAGCCAACCATAAACTTGCGAATACTCGCGCTACGCAGCAATGGCGGGTAAAACAATGCATGCAGTTGCCAATGTTCTATGCTCTGACCATCAGTAAAAAACGGCGCATAATGCCAGCCCATAGAGTATGGGAATGAACACTGGAACAGGTTGTCATAACGACTGGTTAACTTCTTAATCGCAATCGCAAGGTCATCACGCATTTCATCGCTCAGCTCGCTGATACGACGGATGTGCATCTTAGGTAACAGCATGGTTTCAAATGGCCAAGCAGCCCAATAAGGAACCACAGCAACCCAATGTTCTGTTTCAACAACAATTCTTGAACCATCTTTCAATTCTGCTTGTACATAATCCACCAGCAGATTTGAACGATTCTCTTGGTAATAAGCACGTAAGTTATTGTCTTTACGTTCTATTTCATTAGGTAAGAAGCTATTTGCCCAAATCTGTCCGTGTGGATGCGGTTGAGAACAACCCATCGTTTCACCTTTGTTTTCAAAAGCTTGAACCCAAAGGTAGTCTTTACCTAACTCTTCAATCTGATCATTCCATGTATCAATCACGCCGCGTATCGCTTGCGGAGCCAGCTCAGGCAAAGTCTTACTGTGATCAGGTGAAAAACAAATAACACGACTTAAACCGCGAACACCCTGCACCTTGAATAGGGGGTGTGCATTCTCAGGTGCATCAGGAGAATCAGGCATTAGCGCAGCAAAGTCGTTATTAAATACGTAAGTGCCTTTGTAATCTGGATTTTTATCTCCTGAAATACGTTCGTTAGTTGGACACAAAAAGCATTTAGCGTCATAAGAAGGAAGATTCGCAACCGATGGTTTTTCATCTTGCCCACTCCAAGGACGCTTAGCTCGATGAGGAGAAACAAGAACCCATTGTCCAGTTAATGGGTTATAGCGACGGTGAGGATGATCAACAGGGTTAAATTCAGTATTCGACATAGCGTTCATTCTTCTCTAAAAACTAGTAACCTTGCGGGTTGGCAACCTGCCAACGCCAAGTATCTTCTGTCATTTCTTTTACGCTGCGAGTTGCTTTCCAGCCCAGATCTCGCTCAGCTTTTTCAGTGCTAGCCCAACATTCAGCGATATCACCAGCACGACGAGGGCAGATCTCATAAGCCACATCTTTGCCACAAGCTTGGCTAAATGCACCAACCATATCGAGTACACTAGAGCCTTTGCCTGTACCCAAATTATAGAGATGCAATCCACTCTTAAGACCGACATGAGTTAATGCGGCGAGGTGTCCATCCGCCAAATCCATCACGTGGATATAGTCTCGAACGCCCGTACCATCAGGGGTTGGGTAATCATTCCCGTACACTGAAAGTTTTTCTCTGCGCCCTACTGCTACCTGTGCGATATACGGCATGAGGTTGTTTGGGATACCTTGTGGATCTTCACCCATTAAACCTGATGGATGCGCGCCAACAGGGTTGAAATAGCGCAGCAAGGTAATGCTCCAACTTGGATCCGAGGTAAAAAGATCCGATAGACACTCTTCCACCATATATTTACTGCGACCATATGGGTTAGTCGTAGCACCTGTCGGGAAGGATTCAGTAATTGGCACAGATGCAGGGTCGCCATACACAGTGGCTGATGAACTAAAAATAATATTTTTCACTCCAGCCTTGCGCATTGAGCGAGCAAGAACCAAAGATCCATTGACGTTGTTATCGTAGTATTCCAGAGGCTTAGCCACCGATTCACCCACAGCTTTCAAGCCAGCAAAATGAATCACCGCTTTGATATCATGCTCTGCAAAAATAGAATCCAGTAAAGCTTCATCACGGATATCACCATGATAGAAGGCTGGTGCAACACCCGAAATCATCTCAATTCTGTCCAACACCTTTTCTTTGGCATTACACAGATTGTCGACAATGATGGGCTCCATGCCCGCTTCAATCATTTGTACGCAGGTATGACTACCTATGTACCCCATACCGCCAGTGACCAATACTTTCACTTCACTTACCTCAAACAACATCTCATTCAATGCACAAGAGTGTAGCAGGCTATATCGTCAGCATTCTGTGATCGTCACTGCAATGTGGAAACGTTTACACCAATTACACTAAATTGTCATAAACAAGGGGCAAGTTTAGAAATCAAACATCTATCTAATTCTGACCTCATTGCTCTATAAGCCTTACCCGTCAATAGGTAAACGATTTCATCAACATATTTTGAAGCATTTTTATTGGCTATAAATCGAACAGCGAACGTCAACCTAAACTAAACTTATTGAGTAACTGTAGGCTTATAGATCTAGTTGTCGTTAAGAGAAAATGTTGGGGGATAAAATGGACACGTACAGCAAAAATAGTGACCACAGCTATTTCGCTTCAACCGGAACGCTGAATAACCAGCTTGCTGAAATTCATCAGCGATTACGCGTGTCTGCTCCAGAAATTGATCGTATTTCTTTTGCACTTTATGACGATGAAAATGATCACCTTAAAACCTATGCAGACAGCACATTTCATGGTTTTGAACTCATGCATTATGAGTTTCCTTTATCAGAGCTACCGGCATTAAAAATTTGTGCAGAGACAGGGGAATGCCGTTATTTAGGTGATATTCCTAATCAACTTAATGCCAAATACCCCCATACAAAATGGCTGATAGAACAGGGCTATCACTCCTCACTTGCTGTTCCTGTTTTCCAGGGCCTTTCTGCCGTCCAAGCTAATAAGGCTTTTGAGGACAAGAAATTTATCGGATTCATCTTTTTAAACTCATGTCAGCAACATTTGTTTAATGAGTCGATTACCAACTCTCTAAAGCCATTCTTGGATATTATTCGCTTCATTGTCACTTCTGAATATGACCTAGTGCACTCGCTAATTGACTCTGCCAGTCTCGTTCATTCTCAATCAAGGGAACACTGGCAAGAATCGGCAGAACACAAGGAGAGGATCAGTCGCTATGCCAAGGTCATCGCACTTGAAGTCGCCCATGTTTACCATTTAGATGACGAAATCATCGAGAACATAACTCAGTTTTCTAAATGCCATGACATCGGTAAATTGTCAGTACCAGCAAGTTTATTGACGAAATCGAGCTCTCTGGGCAATGAAGAACGGGATCAATTGCAAGATCATGTCGAAAAAGGCGTAGAGATCATCAATCAAATTATTGATGAAATGGGATCACCCGATCACCCCTGCGTAGCGGTTTTAAAAGAGATCGTCGCATACCACCACGAGTTCTTAGATGGCAGCGGATATCCTTATGGCTTGACTCAGGAAGACATTCCAATATCAGCACGCATCATTACCGTTGCTAACGTGTTTGATGCCTTGACCAGCCACAGACCTTACAAACAAGCTTGGTCAGTACCATTCGCACTGCTTGAATTAGAGAAAATGGTCGCTAATGGCAAGCTCGACAAGCACTGCGTTAACGGGCTTAGATATCATCAAGAATATTTGAAAAGAGTAATTGAAGCCTATCCTGAGCCAGATCCCAAGGATAGGCCTGACCATCATTGAGAGGCGACTGTTGAATTAGCCGGTGCTTTTGCTCGTACTTCAGCTAACGCTCTCTCTAGATTTTCATTGGCAATCTTGTAGTAAGAAGGCTTTTTGTCGATAGCTTGTTGTAAATATGGAATCGCCTCTTCTGGCTTGCCTTGAAGCATTAAAAAGTATCCCACGTTATTCAACGCTTCTGGAGCTTCCATTCTGCGCATAAACACATTCAGAGCACGCTGAGTTTCACCTTTAGCTAAGTGGATTAATGCCAAGTTATTCAGCGCTTTCTCGTTCTCTGGCTCTTGTTCAAGTGCAGCTAGAGTAAAGCGTGTCGCATCCGTATAGTTGCCACTCATATAGTATGAATAGCCCATGTTCATCAGCGCTTTTGCTGATTTTGGCTGAATTTTCAATGCATGCTTGTAAAACGCCTGTGCGACTTCGTGCTCAGCTTTTACGTCATCCAATACGCCCAACCCCATATAAGCAGTTGCTGGAGACATGTTATCGCTACTCAAGGCATCAATTTCAGTGACACTCGCATCATCATCCAAAGTTAATCTTGAATTTAAGCGCAACTGATCCGCATTGATAGCGCGTAGAAAGTAACTTCTACCTTCATCAACTTTACCTTGCTTGCTGTAATTTGAACCCAACTGCTCTAACACTTGAACATTATTAGGATTGTGCTCCAACGCTAACAAATATGCTCTTTCTGCTAGCTCGTAGTTGCCACGGGACTGATGAATTCGACCAATGGTATACAACGTCTTATCGCTGTATTGCGGATTGGGAAAATCGAGGGAACGAATATACTCGTAAAGTGCCAGATCCGAATTATTTTGCCTCAACGCATAGTCACCACGTTTTATCGCTTCCGTTTCTGTTAAAGGAGCTGCGTCAGTATCAAAAGTTTCAACAGGACGACCATCATACAGTTCACTGTCGAACTTAGATTGCTTATCGGAATCACTCGCACAGCCAGCTAATACTGAGATCAATAAAAGAGTGGCATAGTTATATTTGTTTTTCATATTGATTCCTCTTTTAAAGCTTACTAAATACATCCATGAGATTGATCATTGCAGGGCCAATTACCACAATAAAGAAGCATGGCCATATACAAACTAATAGAGGGAATATCATTTTTGTTGGTATTTTGGCTGCTATTTCTTCCACTTCCTGTGTTCGTTTATCACGAAAGTCTTCGGTATAGTCCCTTAGCGTTTGTGACAAGCTGCCACCAATTCGTGCGGCATGAGAAAGCATGCTGATTAACCCGGCCAACTCATTCACCCCAGTCCTTTCTACAAAACCTTGAAAAGCTTCGGACATGTCGTAGCCCGCTTTGATTTTTAGACACACGGTATCGAGCTCATCAGCTAAATCAGGATGAGACATCGCAAGCTCTTTCGAAACACGCATCAAAGACGCATTTAACCCTAACCCCGACTCAGTACATACAACGAGAAGATCTAGCATGTCTGGGACGCCAGCTTTGATTCGAGACTTTCTCTTTTTCACTAATCGGTCTAATAGAATATTCGGTATAAACAACCCTATACCAAGACCAAATAATATACTTATCAAAGGATTAGAGTCACTTTCAGAAAACACAGAGTAAATTAATGCACCAAACAACCCCAACAGAGTCGATAACGCTTTCAACACATAAAAGAAAGTCAACGCAGTTTCGTTGTGAAATCCAGCGTGCATGAGTTGGTGACGAATACTCTCTTTCTCTTTCGAGCTTCCTGCAGCAAAAATAGGAGATAAAGACTCTAGAGCATTGTCGATTTTTGTTGTTCTTCTCGGTAACTCTGCTGTGTTTTCAGCTTTGTAAGTTTGTAAACGGTTACGTACTACTGATTTACTGCCCGATACCACCAAGAATATTGTTATCACGATCAATACCGTAGAGAACAGTACCATCATCAAAATTAGATTTTCTTGTGTCAGTTGAAAGTTTTCAAAATAAGCTAAAATAGCATCCATAATTAAACCTCAAAATTGATGATTTTTCGGATCCACATAGCCCCAATAAACAGCCCAACTCCACCTACCATTACAAGTTTTGTTCCTCTTGGGTCGGTATATAAAGGGTCCAAATACCCCGGGCTAATAAAACTCAGCATCACAAAAATCGCGAAAGGTGCTAAAACCAATATCCAAGCAGAAAGTTTACTTTCAGCGGATAAGGTTTTGATTTTTCGCTGCAACTTAAATCGAGCACGTAATACCTTTGACACTTTATCTAAGTTTTCAGTTAAATCGCCCCCAGTCTCTTTCTGCAATAAAACCGCACTTGAGAAAGCAAACATAGAAACCGTTGGATTGCGTTCTACCATTTGCATCATCGCTAGGCGGATATCGTACCCATAGTTCAATAAATTAAATGTGGTTTTAAACTCACCACCAAGAGGATCAGGCATCTCTTTACCCACTTCACTAAAAGCGTAAGTTATCGGATGCCCAGCAGATAGCATTCGCTTCATGACATCTAGAGCATCAGGAAAAAGTTCTTCAAATTTGCTTAGTCGCTGAGAAATTTTGCTCGAAATCATGAAGTACAGCACCAACCAGACAAGAAAACTGACCAAAAAGGCGATATAAAAGCGAGCCCCAAGGAAAAAAAATACGATAAACAGAGCAATTTGACTCAAAGAGGTGATGGTCACGACTTGAGTTAGAGAAGAGCCTATACCAGCAAGCTCCAAACTTTTTTTCATATTTGAAAAGGCAGAAAAGCTAACGAGTTTCTGGTCGATAGGTGAAAGGCTGCGAAGATAATGTTCATTCAACAGTGAACGACTTTGCTCATCAACTAAAGACTGACTCTCTTTCAATCTTTTACTGATTGTTTTATGTTTGGCTTTATTCCCGGCAGCAGGCAATAGAAATGCCTGCGATATTAAGAAGACGGCAAAAAACAGAAAACCGAAGAAATATAGGCTGTCTTGCTGCATGTGCGTTACCTCCTATTCAAACGTTTCGTTGAAAATTTCATAAGGCAAATGCCAACCACGCTTAGACAATGAATCATGACACTGTGGGATAACACCAGTCGCAGTAAAATATCCGATGACATTTCCTTCTTCATCCATGCCCTGCCTTTGGAACTTGAATATTTCTGACATAGTAATAATGTCACCTTCCATGCCATTTATTTCTGCAATGCTAACCATTCGACGTTTACCGTCTTCCTGACGTTCCATTTGAACAACCAGATGGATAGCTGATGCAATTTGAGCTCTCAAGTTCTTGGTCGATATATTCCAACCAGCCATAGCAAACATGTTTTCAACACGACTCAATGCATCACGAGGAGTGTTAGCGTGGATAGTAGCCAATGAACCATCATGACCAGTATTCATAGCTGCTAGCATATCCACAGCTTCACTACCACGAACCTCACCAAGTACTATTCGGTCGGGTCGCATACGCAATGAGTTTTTAACCAGATCCCTCTGAGTAATTTCACCTTTCCCTTCAAGGTTTGCAGGGCGTGTTTCTAAGCGAACGACATGGGGTTGCTGCAATTGCAACTCAGCAGAGTCTTCAATGGTGATGATTCGGTCATCACTCGGAATAAAGCCTGAAAAGATATTCAATGTGGTAGTTTTACCAGAACCAGTACCACCAGAAATAAGAATATTAAGTTCACCTTTTACAGCAGCTTCAACAAAACGAGCCATTTGCTCAGAAATAGAGTTGAAAGAAAGCAAATTATCCATCGTCAGTTTATCAACAGCGAAACGACGAATGGATACCGATGGTCCATCCAATGCGAGAGGCGGGATAATAGCATTCACACGAGATCCGTCAGCCAAGCGAGCATCCACCATTGGTGAAGATTCATCGATACGACGGCCAACTTGGCTTACGATTCTGTCAATAATACTGCGAAGATGTCTGTCATCTAAGAAAGTATATGGGGTCCTTTCAAGTTTACCTCGGCGTTCGACAAACACACTTTTTGCACCATTGACGAGAATATCTGAAACTGTGGAGTCATTGAGAAGTGGCTCTAATGGACCTAAGCCAAACACCTCATCTTCAATTTGTTTAATGACTCGTTTACGACCTTCAGCGCTTAATGCATGACTTTGATCCTCAGCCATTAGTTGCACTACCGCATCATGAAGGTCTTTTTTAGCTCTGTCTTTTTCTAAACTGGACAGCAAAGCCAAATCCAACGTTTCTAACAAGCGACGATGGTAATAATGCTTTGTGGCCTGTTCTTGCTCAAGCTGCTTACGAGTATCATCAATGACCTTATTTTTAGCTTCTGCTTCTCTAAGCTTACGCTGCAGAGGACTTTCGTCTTGCTTTGGAGCTTCGCTCTTTTCGACTTTTCCTTGCATAGGTGTCGACTTAGGTATCACTTGCATATCAGAATTCTGAGAGCGCTCTTCCTTTAGAAGATCATCCTGAAAATCAGAACTAATACCTTTACGTTTAAAAAACATATTAATTAACTCCCTAATCCATCAGGAAAATAAGCGCTTTAACCAACCCTTCTTAACTTTCACTGGAGCTAATGTTTGAGAGAGTTCTGCTACTGATTTGGTTATCGAGCTATTCTTGCGTGACTCAACAAACGGTTTCCCCAAATTAGCGCTCTCAATTGCAGCTTTAAAATCATTAGGAATTACGTGACTTTTAATGCCTGTTAATGTCTGCTCAATATCTTTCAATCTTATTTGTTGTCGCTTTTCATAACGATTGATGATTAATTCTATCTGCTCTTTAGCTATCCCATATTCCAGAGTCAGTGCTTTGGTAATTCTAGATGCGTTTTTTATTGCTACAAGATTTTGCTGAGTAACCAAAAATACTTTGCTCGCCTGAGACAAAACTGGAGCAAACATTCTGTCTACTCCGGAAGATAAATCGATAAATACGTAAGGATAAAACTCCAACAACGTTGGTAATAACCGGCCCATTTGCATTGCTTTATCAAAGTTTTCATTGTGATTTTCATGCTTAAAACTTAGAACATGAAGACCAGAAGGATGCTTAGAGACCAAAGAGTGCAAAGATATTTCGTCTAAATCCTTAACATTTGCTATAGCATCATTAATGCTATATGCAGGATTAATATTTAGATAATCCATCACAACACCAAAGTGAATATCCAAGTCAAGTAGGAGTACTTTATCTTTATTTTGTAACGCTACTTCTACAGCTGTATTCAACGCTATAGTAGTAGCCCCTGAACCACCTTTAGTATTAAGAAAAGCAAACAGTTGACCAAGCTTACGTGCTGATATTTTTTCCTCAGCTACATTTTTTAATAACGGAACAAGATCGTTAATAGTTGAACTATCAGAAATAAAGTCGGCCGCCCCTAATCTCAATGCAATTTTTAGCGCTCCATTATCACTCTCATCGCCAAATATGATTAAAGAAGTACTAACCTCTGATGTTTCTAGCATTGGACCATCATAATTTTGCAACTCGACAACTTTTTGAGCCCAGTTGGGGCCCGTTTCTACAAAAATAAGGTCTGGTGGTGTGAAATTTTTGAAACTGTCAGCCATAACTCCATGCAAAGATATAACTTCAAAACTAAGGCTAGGACACAATGACAGCTCATTCATCATATGCAATTTAAACGCGTCACTGGAGTATAAAACCCAAACAGATAGATTAGTTTTCAACCTTATATTATTACTGTCACTACGAGACAATTTTACTGCTTCCCCCATAAAAATTCCTTTATAGTTATTTTTTACAATCCGTATAACGTTCTTCGCCATCACTACTTAATCGTTCAACACCTAAAGATTCCGCAGCTAAAATTGTTTCAAATTTAGGTGTCGTTATTACTCCGTTGTCACCTAAGAAATTCAAAACACCTGAAAATCCATAATTGTAACTTTCAACCCTTGCGCTTACATAATAGATATCATCGTAATTATTAGTAGGATCTAAAACTGAACCACCGTTTTTATCTAAGTAATCAATAATGATATTTCCTGCAGTTAAACCTTGAGGCTCTCGCTCACTTAGCGCAAGTTGCTTTATTTCCGGATCATTTACTTGGCAAACAGCAGCAATACGGGCAGCTCTACGAGTCAAGTCATTAATAGACTGCAAATTAAATATAAAAACACCAAGTTCAAGTATCGCAAAAATAATCAAAAGAACCGTTGAACCAACGATAGTAAACTCAACTAACGTGATACCTTTCTGCTTATTGTTGGTCTTCATGGCTCTGTCCTCAAAAGAGCTGAGGAGCTAAATGTTAAATCCAACAAAGAATCTAATGGTAAAAAGTTGAGTATTGGAGAGTAAGTATAAGAGGCGGTTACAACAACATATTTACCATCGATAGTAACCTGAACATTTGAAGTTTCTAAACCATCAAGTACAACTGGTGGATTATCACCTGCCGGCTGTGTTTTATTACCATACACAACCATATTTTTGATCGAGTCAAAATCAGCTACTGCATAAGGATCAGCAGTGCCATAAACATCCCGAACAGAATAACGAGCTGCATTTTGAACAGTTTTACTCAGCGTATTGTAGCTAATAAACGCATTACCAAACTCTACAATAATCGTTAATATCAGTAGCAACACTGGTAAGGTAATAAGAAACTCAACGGCTGCAATACCTGATTGCCTCGACTTTAAAATACTCATATTAAGACCCATTACTGTAAGGGTCTTTATAGAGAACGATTCTATAACTACCATCATTATTACTAGTAGCATTGGCAAGGGTACTGGAAGTCGGGCAGGACTCTATATATTCACCATAAACTTCTTCTTTTGAACCATTACTTGTAGGAGCTTGTTGCAAAAGATAAAAACAACCTAAGCCCGTTACTCTAAACGTGCTTTTACCTGTAGGGGTAGGATCATTGTTACTTGAATCTTTTGAGCAATCCAGAATAGGGACTGACATTATCCTACGTCCGCTACCTTGATTTAATGAATACAATGAATTTGTGTCATTAATTAACGTTGCATAATTTTCATAAAAACTATCATTAAGTTCATCAGCAGATAATTGACTATAATTTTCTTTCAACGCTACTAGAGCTTCATATTCACTTTCTGAAACAGATTTTTTGTCGTCAGAACCATTGGTTTCGTAATAAGCAATTTCTTCTTCCGCGGTAGATAAACGATCAAATACGTCTGAAATGGTGGTAATTCCCAACGCAATAAATGTATCGATGTCATCCTTTAATGATGCTGGAGTATCATAGTCTTCTTGGGTAAAAGTTCCTTTAATACTACCGCTTATTTCGTTAAATCTGGTATTCAATCCCTTACCAACGGGACCAATAGTATTCCCTGTTTTGGTTTCTACTTCACCGCCAACAGTCGCACAAGTGTTATTGTTTAAACCAACGCCTGTAACTCCAGCTAACTGTTCTGATAGATTATCATCAGAGTCAAAGTCTAGAAGCTGAAAATTCCCAGGGCCCATTAGTGAACGATTGGTTACCAACTTCAAAGCATAAACATTTTGAGCGACATACCCACGGTTTGCATCAGATTCATCAGCATCAGGATCTTCACAAACTGCAATAGGTACAATATTACAAGTGCCACCACCTGTACTTCTTCCAGCAACTGCACTATTTGATAATTTCTTATCAGTAATCCCTAGTACTTGAATAAAGAAACTTTCCAACTTCAAATTAGATACCGCAACACGTACATATCGATCATACATAGTAGATGCAGAGCCGCTGGAAAAATCAGAAGGGTCATTGGAAAACATTACAGATATATCCACTCCTTCATCAAAAAACCTTAACTCACTATTACCACCAGCTTCAGCCATTTCAGTTAAAGTATCAGTGACAGCCGCTCTTGCATCATCTTCACTCCCGCCTCGGTCAAGTACTAAAGCGGCAGCTAGTGCTGCGGCATCAACACTGTTTTG
This sequence comes from Vibrio sp. HM8-C, assembly GCF_058630515.1. Classification (NCBI taxonomy): domain Bacteria; kingdom Pseudomonadati; phylum Pseudomonadota; class Gammaproteobacteria; order Vibrionales; family Vibrionaceae; genus Vibrio; species Vibrio sp. HM8-C. The sequence continues at coordinate 73,033 of NZ_JBMMKS010000014.1, read as the reverse complement.
AAGCCGAGTTCTATTCATAAAAGCATGGTTGATATCGATAGCTAATGCCGTAACGCCAAGAAAAGCAAACAACGCTATAGTCACCATCACAGCAACCAGACCTCGCTGTTTCCGCATTCCGCGAACTGGGTGATGTGCTTTCATATAAGCCTCAACTTAGTTGGCAAAACCTGTTAATACTTGGCTATTAGCACTTTGTAATGATTCGCCTTTCTTTCCCGTATAAGTGCTGTAAATGCCTTCCATTTTTTCCCCGTTACCGGTTGGAAGAACTTCCAAGTTTTCCATCGTGGCATTCGGGTTGTAAACTTGCTCCTGCCTCACCTGAGCCATATAAGTTCCCAATGGAGCTGGGTTGGAACAGCCCGTAAGTGCTAAAACTGAAACCAACATAACAAATAGGTATTTCATTCCATGCTCTCCTTACATCTCATGTCCAAACGAACCTTCACTACCACCTTTTTCAGACTGTTCCAATCCTTGCGGTTCATCCGATTCTGCTTGGTGAGTTTCTTTAGGATTTTTAAGATAAGCCCCCTTACCTAACAGGTAATATTTGACATCATTAGGCTCAACGAAAGCATCAGTAGGTAATTTAATTTTAGAACGATCGATAGGTTTCGCCAGTCGAGGCGTAACAAGTATCACAAGTTCAGTTTCACCAGATATGTACTCTTTGCTACCAAACAGCTGCCCTAATACTGGAACATCGCCAAGACCAGGGACTTTTGATGCTGAATCTCGTACATTTTCACTAAGTAAACCTGCGATACCAATGGTTTGCCCATCAGCTAACTCAATTGTCGAAGAGGCACTACGGCGGGTAATTGGTGGAATGTAATAAGTAGCATTCGTACCTGAAGCACTTAAAGACAAACTGGTTGATGCAGCTATTTCACTTACATCTACAGCTAAATTGAGGTTGATTTTTTTATCACTTAACACGGTAGGAGTAAACTTCACGCCTACACCATATTCCTTATACTCGACGGTAATACCATCTTGATTAGGTACGGGGATAGGGAACTCGCCACCAGCTAAAAACTCAGCATTTGAACCACTTAATGCGGTTAAATTTGGCTCAGCAAGTACTTTTGCAACACCGGTTTCTTTCGCAATGTCCAAAGCCAAGGTAAACAAAGTATTACTGTCAATAAAAGAGCTTAAAATCCCTGTACTATCTACACCAACAGTACTCAAAACTGGACCTATCGAATTAATTCCACCTCCAACGGTAGTACCACCAATTGAAAATTTGCCATTGTTTTGAAAGAAGTTGAAATTGGTACCAAAGCGGCGAACCAGACTGCGTTGAACTTCAGCAACAGTTACTTCAAGCATCACTTGTTGCGCTCCACCAATACTCATTAAGTTGACAACACCAGTACTACTGGCTTGAGAGTTTCGTGAACCAGTAGCCCCGTCAGCAGCTTGACCAGCAGCATAAGTTTCAGCCAAACGTAGAGCTAAATTCATTTTCTCTAAAGAACTTACCTGTCCGCTTAAAATTAAACGGTTTTGGGCACTTTGTACGTTGATAGTCTCATCGGGCATGAGTTCAAAGAGCTTCGTTTTGAGATTATTTACATCATGAGTAACTTCAATATTAATTGACTCAATGAGCTCACCTCTACTGTTCCATGCCATTAGGTTGGTTGAACCGAGTTTCTTACCAATTAAAAACAGCTCATCAGCTTTTAACATCACAATATCGAGAACTTCTGGATCCCCTAAAGAAACCCGAGTCGCTTTTCCTGCTAACTCAACAAATGTGGATTTATGATGTGGAACATTCACTGTTTTACCACTTTGAGTAGCAGCCAGTACTTCGTGACTTAACGCGAAACACAGAGTCAGTGCCATTATTATTCTTTTCATCACTCACCTCATTCCTTGACACGAACACTGGAAGAATTCGTTCCTTTTATGATTGTTACTCTCGGAGCCACATACTGTTTGATAACTTTAGGCTCCACAGCATTCGGATTACGCAATGCTAATTGAATAGAACCTTTGCTATTAGCACTTAACAATTTCTCCGCTTCTTTTGGGGACACTTCCAAAGTCACGGCTCGTACAATAATCGGTTTGTTCTCTTTTGTTCTTGCTGTCTGATCGACTGCTAATACCTTAATATCTTTCAAAACTGTGGTGGTGTATGCGTTAACGGTGTTTAATATATCCACTCGGTTACCAGGGAGTAGAAAGCCAGCGACCCCAATAACGTCATTAACTCTAATGGTCAGTGCCCGCTTGTCTTCAGGAATTAAGGTCGCCAAAGTCGCACCTTGACCTGGAGCGCTAATATGCTCTGCAATCACAATTTCATCGGGATACATATTGTCCGTTGCGACCATACCGACAAGAGTCGATACATCAGTAAACTGGTTTTCTGCACGCCAAGCTTTCTCAAGTTGTTTGATCGTGAAATGTTGTTCATCAAGAACCGTCCCTGCCGCAATTTCAATGGCTGCGACGATAACTGGCTCCCGCTCAACAACTTCAACTTTAGTCTGGGGTTGTGCTTGCCGATCCATCCACTGCTTAGCAAAAAAAACGGCTCCTAGACCAAAAATGATCGACAGCAAAAACAGTAAAATAATCTGATTGCGACTCATCGAGCTCCTCCTCCTTTTCCATCCGCCGTGAAGTAAACTTCCCATGCACGCTCAAGTATTTCTGGCGTAATAATCGGTTCTGCTTCTTCAAAAGCGATGATATCTCGACTGATTCCGATAATGTCTTTTGGTAAACAAGGATAAAAGCCCACACCATGTAAACTGTGTAAGTTATATAAGCTTTCAAAAGACGCTTGCTGTACTGATAGCGAACGACCACTCGCCATGCTTTCCCACAGAGCGTGGTATTCAGATTGATGTAAAGGGTGGAATTGAATTTTGTAACCCAAACGGCGAAGAAATGCGGGATCACTAATTTTCTCAGGATCCAAGTTAGTCGAAAAGGCTAAGGTCAAAATAAACGGGATCGTAATTTGTTGACCATTAGGCAGAGAAAGATGGTCAAAAAAATACTCCATAGGCACAATCCACCGGTTGAGAATGGTGTCAACAGGCATAGGCTGACGACCTAAGTCATCGATAACCAAAATTCCATTATTCGCCATCATTTGCAATGGTGCCATCCATACTCTGTTGTGCTCAGTATGGTTAACCTCAAGCATATCCATAGTGAGCTCACCGCCTACTTGAATACTTGGGCGCTCACACAATACCCAACGACGATCATATTGATCTTTATAGGTTATGCTTTGCGGTTGTGCATCGTTGTCGACTACCGGTTTATGATGCTGCTGTGAAAGTACTTTTATAATGTTACCCGCAGCATAAACCGCATAGGGAATGTAAACCGAGGTATTAAGTGAATTGAGCAACCGAGTAGCTACATAAGTTTTACCAGTGCCCGCATCACCATACAGTAATAACGCACGCCCCGAATTGATGGCAGGTCCCAAAACAGAAATCATCCTATCGGCACCAAATACATCACTCATAGCACGAGTAACATCCGGTCTAGTAACTAGTTTGGCCCGCACATCTTGCGCCTTCACCATCGCATTATAGTCTTGTAATGAAACAGGAGCTGGTCCTAAATAGGCATCTCGTTGAAAAGCATTGTCAGCCTCTTGCATACCTGTTTCTGATAAACCATAGCGCACATGTCCAGAAGACTGAGCTAAATAGGAGTTGGACTCAGCTTGATAGACCTCAACTAAGGATTTCTTACGCAAAACCGCTATTAACTCTTCAATCATATGGCTGCTAATCGCCATCAAACGAGTTAATTGTAATATGTCGGATTTAGGATAAGCAGCTAACTGCTTAAGTAACAAATTTTCAAGTACCGCTTGAGGGATATGCAACTCATTAAACGTAGTGGGTACTTTGGGCGCTGAAGCTTGGGGAGACAGCACTGTTTTAGTAACTTCCTTTTGTAATGCTTCAGCCATAGCTACTTCCTTAGCTCGACAAAAATTAGTGTTGAAAATATTGATACATGGCTAATGCAACTATTACTATTGGAGCAAATGGCATGTAAGATATATCCGCCTTTGTGTTGAAGTCGTTTTTAAATCCCGATGAATAATTACCTAAACTGCAAGTAAGCTTAAAACTTCGAGCTGTAGTTTTTTGGGGGCAGGAAGAATAGAACATTTGTCTATTAAGTAACCAGTACATCCCCCCAATAAAACAGCAACAAAATAAAAGGTATATAGTGAATGTATATAAACCGCTATAGCCAACTAATAGACCAATTATGGCAATCAGTTTAACGTCGCCTGCAGCGACAACTTTAAGTATGTAAAAAGCAATCCCAACAAAAAAAGCGAAAAAGAATCCTAGAACATGTCCTCCAGCTACATTTAAATTGTCGGTCGACCAAGAGCTAAATAATGTAAACACAACAGATATAGAAAAAAGAAAAATAATCAAGTAATTAGGTATCCGATACTCTCGAGCATCAGATACACCAATTACTAATAAAGTTAACCATATGGTCAATAGCATACAAACCTAACTACCTTCAGGTCATATTTAGCCTGACGTAATCGTAGTCGTTATTTCGCCAACACCAGTTTGAATCGCGTTACCTAATCCAGTAAATGCAGCAGCCAAACCTGCAACAATCAAAGAACCAGCTACAACGTACTCAACAGCACTTAGCCCGTCTTCGTCTGCCCAAAAAGCTTTAACTTGCTCAATAAACTTATTCATTAGAGGCCTCCTTTTTAAATGGCTCATTTCTAATGTAGAGAGTTCTTAAGTTAGAGGTTAGGACTTTTTTGCTCTCTTTTGGTACTTTTTTATTCAAAAAAAGTAGAGGATCAATAAATTCAAACCACTCTTTAGGATGAATTTGTACTAATCGATTTGATTAATATTCCTCTCCAAGCCTTTAAGAAACTAGTTTCAAATAAGATAGGACAAACAGTTAGAATTGAGCATTACCTCTATGTCGCAAGCCAGTTAACTTATACTTGCACTTTCTCATTCTTGAAATTAATGAAAAAAATTACATTCGTAATATGAAGTAGTGTCACTATTAATAATCCCCGAATAAACTATTTTTGGGACGGCATTCTGCAACTTTTAGATGACAACTTGCACTTTCTTTCCATAACTCTACTCTTACATTGTCATGACACAAAACTGACACCATGACAGTTCCTTGACAAAAATTGCTAAACTTTTAGAGCTTATCTACGGAAGGATAAAACTCATCTATGGCAGCTAAACACGTAGCTCACTGGCTTGGGAGCCCTGTGAATCAACTACCAAAACGAGTTCAAGACGCATGTAACTCTTTTTTTACCGTGATTGAGCACGGTAATGATGTGTCTATTCTTAGTGAACCCAACATTCACTACGCTGTGTTTTTTCTTCACAAGGAAAAATGCCAAGAGTTATTGCTCACAGCACTAAGAATATGTGCAAACCTTAATAAGTATCTTGTGGTTATCCATGAAGGTAACTTTTTAAACTCTATTAATAGAAATGATGCTATTTTTGCTATCGTCGATATTTCAAAAGACGACCCACTAATTGCAGCCAACACCATTAGTGAAAAACTAAGCCTAAGCTTTTCTTCTGGTCATAGAGCATTTGACCCGAGATTGCAGCATGCTCCTGCTTCTCCTCATACAATGAGCAAAGAGATGTTGGATATTTTGAGACATATCGATCTGAATCTTACGCAGGAAATCAGAGAGGAAGATGTTGCAGGTTACTGCCATTACTCCATCTCCTACTTTTCCAAGCTATTCAAACGAATGGTTGGGGTTAGTTTTAGAGATTACATCTGCAGCAAACGAATCACGTTAGCAAAACGTCTATTGCTGGAAGAACCTAACGCAAAAATTGCCTTTGTTGCGTATCAATGTGGCTACCACGACGTTTCTTATTTCTCACGTATCTTTAAAAAGAAAACAGGAATTAGCCCCGGAGTATTCAGGCAAATTAATTCCCCTTAAAGTTACAAATTTTCACGTTTTGATCTTTTTCGAACCTACACACCCGTGCTAATGTTAAATTGAGTTAACATTTTTATAACAACAATTATTTTAATAACCAAGCGCTGTTGTATGGAGTTCGAAAATGATTCTGCCAAATGAGTCACATCAACCTTACTGCTCTCTCCCACCACCAAATGAAATGATATTGAAATGGGCTGACGAGCGTCCTAATGACGTTTATCTGAAACAGATTATTAACCGGCAATTCGTTGAATTCACCTATTCAGATGTTGCAGATAAAGCCTTACGTCTAGTTTCCGCCTTGCGAGGTTTGGGTGCAAATCCTGGAGATAAAGTTGCCCTGATTTCCAAAAACTGTGCTGAATGGTTTATATGCGATTTAGCTATGATGCTCGGTGATTATATCAGTGTTCCAATTTTCCCAACTGCGGGAGCGGATACAATCGAATACTGCTTAAACCATAGTGGCTGCCAACACATTATTGTGGGTAAGTTGGATGATGGAGAAGCGATAACAACAGTTTTGCAACAGATGCCTAATATCATAAGCATCTCATTGCCTTACGACTCAGCACCAAAATGCCAATACATATATCAAGATCTTATTAAACAATACCCACCAAGCTCAGAGAGAGTTCAACACCACGATGACAAACTAATGTCTCTGGTTTACACCTCAGGTACTTCCGGTCAACCTAAAGGGGCTATGCTTACATATGGTGCGTTTACTTGGTCAGTACAACAACTCATAGATTTGATTAGCATAAGAGAAGATGACCGCCTTTTCTCCTATCTCCCATTGGCACACATTACTGAGCGAGTTTATATATTCGGGACTTCCATTCAGGGTGGAGTACAAACTGCATTTCCAGAATCACTAGAAACATTTATTGAAGATGTAAGAATGCAGAGACCTACTTTCTTCATCTCTGTTCCCCGCCTATGGACCTTATTCCAACAAAGAATCCTTGATAAGTTACCACAACGTAAACTGAATATTTTGTTGAAAGTCCCTTTTGTAAACACATTAATTAAACGCAAAATATCAGACAGTTTGGGGTTAGATAATGCAAGGATTTTAGGTTGCGGCTCTGCACCAGTCTCACCAGCTTTGCTTAGTTGGTATCACCAGATTGGATTAAATATCACCGAGGCTTGGGGGATGACTGAGTCTTTTGCTTACAGCACCATTAACTACCCATTTAGAGCAGATAAAATCGGTACAGTCGGAAATTCTGGGCCGGGAGTGAAGATTAAAATTGCTGAAGATGGAGAGATACTGGTTCTTAGCAAAGGACTTTTTTCTGGATACTACAATAACGATATCGCCACTAAAGAATCGTTCGACAATGAAGGATGGCTTCACACAGGTGATATTGGTTCAATAGACAAAGACGGATATCTAAGCATTCAAGGACGTAAGAAAGATACCTTCAAAACAGCGAAAGGTAAATTTGTCGCTCCTGTGCCTATTGAAAAGAAACTCTTTGAATACTCTCGAGTAGAAATGATGTGCATGATTGGTCTGGGGCTACCAGCGCCTATTCTGCTAGTTGTACCCCATGATTTCCCTAACTTTGACCGTTCTCGCTATGAAAGAACAACGGAAAAAATCATAAAACGTATTAATGCTGAAGTCGAAACCCATGAACAAATCAAAGGCGTATTAATGATCAAAGAACCTTGGTCAATAGCCAATGGCATTCTTACTCCAACGCTTAAAATTAAACGTCATGTTTTAGAAAAGAAATATCATGAAATTGGGCAAAACTGGCCTAAAGGTCAGCTAATTGTTTGGGAAAAATAACGTTTCATTTGACTAAAAAGTAGCGATAAAAAGAAGCCCCATCAGCTTTCACTGATGGGGCTTTCTAATACTTATTAACTAATTATTAGTTAACTAGGCATTATTTCTTAGCGTTACGCTCTTTAACTTCAGCGATAACTTTTTCTGCAACGTTAGCAGGACATGGTGCGTAGTGTGCGAACTCCATAGAGAACTGACCACGACCAGAAGTCATTGTACGTAGAGTACCGATGTAGCCGAACATTTCAGATAGTGGAACGTCTGCTTTGATACGTACGCCAGTAGCCGCTGCTTGTTGGTCTTTGATCATACCACGACGACGGTTAAGGTCACCGATTACGTCACCAACGTGATCTTCTGGAGTAAACACGTCAACTTTCATGATTGGCTCTAGAAGTTGCGCGCCAGCTTTTGGCATAGTTTGACGGAATGCACCTTTCGCTGCGATTTCAAATGCAATAGCAGATGAGTCAACTGCGTGGAAGCCACCGTCGAATAGCTCAACTTCAACGTCTAGCGTAGGGAAGCCAGCTAGAACACCGTGAGCCATCATGCCTTCAAAGCCTTTTTCTACTGCTGGCCAGAATTCTTTAGGTACGTTACCACCAACAACTGTTGATTTGAACGTGAAGCCAGAGTTTGGCTCACCTGGTTTGATACGGTAGTCGATCTTACCGAACTGACCTGAACCACCAGACTGTTTCTTGTGCGTGTAGCTATCTTCAACAGCTTTAGTGATTGTTTCACGGTAAGCTACTTGAGGAGCACCAACAACTAGTTCAACACCGTAAGTACGCTTAAGGATGTCTACTTTGATGTCTAGGTGAAGTTCGCCCATACCTTTAAGGATGGTTTCGCCTGAATCTTCGTCAGTTTCAACTTGGAAAGATGGATCTTCTGCAACCATTTTACCGATCGCGATACCCATTTTCTCAGAACCGTTCTTATCTTTAGGCGCAACAGCGATAGAGATTACTGGCTCTGGGAAGATCATTGGCTCTAGAGTACATTCGTGCTTAACATCACATAGAGTGTGACCAGTTTGAACGTTCTTCATACCAACGATAGCGATGATGTCACCAGCTTGAGCTTCAGTGATCTCAGTACGGTCGTTCGCTTGCATCTCAACCATACGGCCGATACGCTCAGTTTTACCAGTTGCAGAGTTAAGGATGGTGTCACCCTTCTTAATGCGACCTGAGTAAATACGTACGAATGTTAGAGCACCGAAACGGTCATCCATGATCTTAAACGCAAGAGCTTTAAGTGGAAGTTCAGCGTCAACGATCGCTTTTTCGCCAGTTGGTTCACCAGTTGCTGGATCAGTTAGATCTTGTGGCTCAACTTCTGTTGGGCTTGGTAGGTAATCTACTACTGCGTCAAGAACAAGTTGCATACCTTTGTTTTTGAATGCAGAACCACAGAATGTTGGGAAGAACGCTAGGTCACGAGTACCTTTACGGATACAAGCTTTAACTTGCTCAACAGTCGGCTCTTCGCCTTCCATGTAAGCCATCATTAGCTCGTCGTCTTGCTCAACTGCTGTTTCGATCAGCATTTCACGGTATGTTTCTACATCGTCAACCATGTCAGCAGGAACGTCTTGGATAGAGTAGTTCTCTGGAAGACCAGAGTCATCCCATACGTATGCTTGACGGTTTAGGATATCAACAACACCTACGAAATCGTCTTCACGACCGATAGGTAGAGTCATAACTAGTGGGTTTGCACCAAGTACGTTTTTAACTTGCTCAACTACGTTGAAGAAGTCTGCACCCATACGGTCTAGTTTGTTTACGAAAATGATACGTGAAACTTCAGATTCGTTAGCGTAACGCCAGTTAGTTTCTGACTGAGGTTCTACACCGCCAGAACCACAGAATACACCGATACCGCCATCAAGAACTTTAAGTGAACGGTATACTTCAACTGTAAAGTCAACGTGTCCAGGAGTATCGATAACGTTTAGACGGTGATTTTTCCACTCACACGTTACAGCTGCTGACTGGATAGTAATACCGCGCTCTGCTTCTTGAACCATGAAGTCAGTAGTAGACTCACCATCGTGAACCTCACCAGTTCTATGGATTTTACCTGTAAGCTTTAGAATACGCTCAGTGGTAGTGGTTTTACCCGCGTCAACGTGCGCGAAAATACCAATGTTTCTGTATTTCGATAAATCTGCCATTGTCTTACTCTGTTAATAGGATATAAAATGCGCGCAGAGTATATCACAATCTGTCAAGACTGATACCCCTGCAAGCCGCTGCCCTTAAAAAATATTTAACTACAGCTAATGATCGTGAAATATAGGCGATTCCTGCCCAAGACGCGAGCGAATTCAAAAATATTTTCTTTTACTCTCATCTTTTAAGAATTGAACACGCTAAAGCTCATCGAATGCCTCAATAGCCTCTGATAATTTCTTAACGCCATGTATCTGCATTCCTGCAATACCGCCTTTAGGCATATTCGCCGCAGGAACAATTGCTCTTTTGAAGCCATGTTTAAAGGCTTCATTTAGACGCTCCTGACCACTTGGTACCGGACGAATTTCGCCAGCCAGACCTACTTCACCAAAGATCACGACATCTTTAGGTAACGGTTTATCGCGGAAACTGGATAGTAGAGCCATTAATAATGCTAAATCCGCGCTGGTTTCAGTCACTTTTACGCCGCCAACCACATTCACAAACACATCTTGATCAGCCATTTGCAGTCCGCCATGCTTGTGTAAAACCGCTAGTAGCAACGACAATCGGTTCTGCTCCAAACCCACAGCCACACGTCTTGGATTTGCCAACTGTGAATAATCCACCAGTGCTTGTATCTCAACTAATAGAGGGCGAGTGCCTTCCCATACCACCATTACCGAACTTCCCGATGTATCCTCTTCACCACGAGAGAGGAAAATCGCAGATGGATTACTCACTTCACGCAACCCTTGCCCTGTCATTGCAAAAACGCCGAGTTCATTTACTGCGCCAAAACGGTTTTTGTGGCTACGTAGTGTTCTGAATCGGGTATCAGAACCACCATCCAGCAATACTGAGCAGTCGATAATGTGTTCCAGTACTTTAGGCCCTGCCAAAGTGCCATCTTTCGTTACATGCCCAACGATAAATACCGCGACATTGTTCTGTTTGGCATAACGGGTCAGCGCAGTTGCTGACTCTCGCACCTGAGCAACAGTGCCCGGCGAAGATTGAACATCTGCAACATGCATCACCTGAATTGAGTCTATGACCATGATTCTAGGCTGCTCTTTCTCTGCCACCTGACAAATCTTATCCACGTTGGTTTCAGAGAGCATTTTCAGATGCTCTTTCGGAAGACCTAGACGAGATGCTCTCATAGCGACCTGTTGAAGCGATTCTTCACCGGTTACATAAAGCGTCGGCATTTGAGATGAAAGTAAACACATGGTCTGTAATAGAAGTGTGGACTTACCAGCCCCCGGATTACCACCAATTAAGATTGCCGCTCCTGGGACAACACCACCACCTAACACTCGATCTAGCTCTTTAAAACCGCTGCTAAAACGTGGCACTTCCTGCAAATTGATTTCTGAGAGAGTTTGAACCGTAGACTCCACGCTCCCCGCATAGCCACTGAGTCGCTCATTACGCGCAACTTGTGGTGACGCTGCCATTCTTACTTCAGATATGGTATTCCATGCTCCACAAGCGTTACACTGACCTTGCCAACGGGGAAAATCTGCGCCGCAATCGTTACACACATAAGCGCGTTTTGCTTTTACCATGGTTCCTCAAATTCATCTAAGTTGTGACAGAGAGACTTTAATAATATGTTGAATCAATGCAACATATTACTAAAGAAATCATTATCAATGCCGATTGTACTAAGAGAACACTACTCTAACAGAAAACTATGCAGCAATCTGAAATTCTCTCCCTCGCTGAACGGCTAATTCCCGCTTATAAATCAGCCGACTTTGAGCAACTCCTGAACAAATTCACCGGAGGGCAGCCACCGTCTGTCAAACTTCTTGTGAAGATGGAACTGAATCGCGTTATGGCTCCGTGCACGAAAAGCATCGATCTGCGCGGTCGAGTTCAAGGGGAATGCAGAGAATATGAATTAGATGGCCGGAAACATTGGCTTGATGATGTTGCATTTAATACCTATCACAAGAGTATTAAAAAGTTTGGCGGTTACACTGAAGGTGTTTGGGAAAACTTAATTAACACCCGTAACAACTTCCGAGTAATGAAACAGCAAGGAACGTTGAACAAAGGAAAAAGCGCTTCCATCGATGGGACTTTTGAAGTCGAGCCGATCAAACTAGGCTATGACCTTAAACGTTTAGAAAACCGCTTAAAGCTCAATACTCAGGTCAAAATTCATCTACCCAGTAACGAACAGGTTGTTCATGGGCTAAGTGTTGATTTGTCGGCATCTGGTGCAAAATTTAAAGTGCCTTCTGCGTTTAACTACAAGCTTGGCGATACAATTTGGGTTCAGTTTACTGAACTGGGTAAAAGTACTCAGGTTGAAGGGCTAAATAAACCAATTGAGTATCGTATTCTCGGTGTCGATGAGTCTTATGATAATGACGCAGTCAAATATTTACGTGCGTTAAAACTCTCAGATAGCACTATTATTGAACAAGTGATTGAAGAGTCGCTTAAAAACAATAGCCAAAAAGCTCGTCATGATAATCAGGATAAAATTATCCGAGCCAGAACTCGTGGCTATGAGCACAGTTATCTAAAACACACCTGTAACTTACCTGTATTTTTCAGTGGCAGTGAGCTGAAATTGGCGCTGCTTACCGAGAACAATCATCCCCTATGGCAATACTGGCACGATGAGCGAAACCAACAATCCTTGAGCAGTTTGTTTAATCAAACACGAATGGAGATGTTGACCAGACCAGGAGTGAGCGGCAGTAACAACGTACTTTACGCGTTTAAACATGAGCATCAGGATAAAACATTCTTCTTTTCTATGATGATGCCCGAAGCGACGAGCGAACAGAGAAAACTGTTTTGGCATATTGGTGCACGCAAAGAAAGCTGGAAAGCGTTTCGTCTTTCAGTCTTTGAACTTTCTGACATTGAACGTGAAGAATTGGCAAATCATTCAAGCGAGCTTGCCAATCAATCTAAGCAGCTAACGCACTGTGGCGTTTTACAAGAAATCAGTGATTTCAGCTCGGCAAAAGATTACTTGTTGGTTGATAAGCCTCAAATGCCAACCAGTGAACTTAATCCGTTCCGCCATCCACGCAAAGTTATCGGAGCGCCAACTGGTATCTATTTTGATGCTCGTTCACGTCGAAAAGAGCCTCGCTACAATTTAAAAACTCCGGTAAATGTCATTCAGAATGGTGAAATACTGTCTGAAGGTGCAACAGTCGACCTGTCTAAGCGCGGATTAAACGTGATTGTGAATACACCAGTGCACTTCAAAGCCGGTGACATGATCAACATCGATTACCTTGAGCTAAAACTGTATGACAAAAACTTACCACTTAATGCAGTCCCTTATCAGGTAATACGAATAAGCCCAGAAGGACAACGTCTACATCTGATGATCGATGAAAATGCTCAGACCATGAAAACCATCGCGTTTTTCAATAGCATCATTGAAAGTAATCAGGACAAGTTGAAACCGAAAGAAGAAATTTTGCCAAGCCCTCAGCTACTTGAAGGTCTACACAACATTTTGTTAGACAAGATTGTTAGCGCGCCTATTTTCGTAGAAAAAAGTGGTCCAAGCTTGAAACCTAGAGTGATTGGAGTGAACTACCCTCTTCCACCACATTTGGCCTTGCTAGCAAAACTCGGTCAAGAAGGACAACTCTCTTTAGAGCCAATATTCAAAGGGCATACCAACACACTGTTGGCAACGCCAATGAAGAAAATTGATGGTGCAGAACCTCAGTATAATGAAGTCTATATTTCAGCCATTAAGTTCGGTTCTCGTATCCAATCTGTTGAAACACAATTGTTATCAGATTTTCCCAATACAAAAGAACGAATTAAGTTTATTCAGAAAGCGCAATTGATGGGTGAAATTTTTGTCTTACGCCTGTGTGGTGCCCCAGTATTCGACCCGTTTACTGTTTTGCTGAGACGTGATTTGGATGAGCTGGCACAAATCAGCCTTCATCAAGCAAAAAACTTAGAGAAAGAAATCAGTTCGATAGCCGGCTATGGCGAAATTATCGATATAACTGAAGAAGTTCTTATTCGCTTAGAACTGACTAATTAAGTTTGCTCACAAATAAAAAATCCAGTGCTTCAACACTGGATTTTTTACGTAATTACTAGGTTATTCGCTAGCCGTAAGGTCGGCTTTCTCTTTCGCTTGCTGAGCTTCTCGCACATCTTTGTAGATGCGTCCCATCTCAATAAACGAATAGCGATGTTCAACGTATTCGTAAACATTGAATGAAATAGCCAACTTGTAGAGCGATACTGCGTGCGCATAATCACCCTGCATTTGATAGCGTTTGCCCAGATAGAAATAAGCTTCCGTTAAACGCTGTGCTAACAAGTTGTTGTCGCGAGTGCTTGCTAACACGACTTTAAACAACTGCTCTTCTGATATTTCATCCAACATCATAGCAACCAATAGCCAACCCCACTCTTCATTGTGAGATTTGAACTGTTCGCTAAGTTCTGATTTCGCGGCTTTAGGATCCAGATCCATTTTGATGATATAGCGCCACAAAGCTCTGAAGGGATCATTAGGATCCATTTGGTAATGTTTATCCGCTTCGTCAAACGCTAGCTGTGGACGTTCACCATAATAAAGAGCGACAGCTCTGTTACGCATTGCGTATTCATTATTAGGGTCGAGCTCCAACGTTGAATCAAATGACTCATAGGCTGCGTCAAATTCACCCGTTTCGGTGTAATACACACCTAACAAGTTAAAAATATCAGGTTGGGCGGGATTAAGCGCTAGTGACTGAGTGAAATCCAAACGAGCTAAGTCACGTAAGCCAACACTGTCATACGCATTACCACGCTCAAAAAGCATTTTTGCTCGAACTTCATCCGTTAAATCCGGTCGCTGGAGTAGCTGCGTCAAACGCGCGATTTGCACTTCCTGCTGAACACTTGCCTGTAAAGGAATAGCCATTGGTGGATAAACCCATGGTACCGATTGATCCGATTCTGATGAATTGCTCGCACATCCAGCTAATAGCATCAATGCAGCACTGGCTGCTGCTGTTTTGAACCATTTCACTAATAGATACTCCTGTATACCCAATGCATGAAAAAGGGAGCGAATCACGCTCCCTTTATAACACGCTTTTTAGATAAAATGCGAAAACAGTTCGCATTTCCATCTTTTACGTAAACTTATTCTGCGTCTGAAGCTGAATCAGTTGCTGCTTCTGCTGCTGGCTTTTCTACCGCTTCTTTCATGCTCAGACGAACACGACCTTGGCGGTCAATTTCAAGTACTTTAACTTGAACTTCTTGGCCTTCAGTTAGGAAGTCAGATACTTTCTCTACACGCTGATCAGCGATTTGAGAAATATGAACTAGACCGTCTTTACCTGGAAGAACCGTTACAAATGCACCGAAGTCTGCTAGACGTGCAACTTTACCTGTGTAGATCTTACCAACTTCAACTTCAGCAGTGATTTGCTCGATACGACGAATCGCTTCTTTCGCTTGCTCACCAGAAGTTGCAGCGATCTTGATTGTACCGTCATCTTCGATTTCGATAGTTGTACCAGTCTCTTCAGTCAGAGCACGGATAACTGCACCACCTTTACCGATAACGTCTTTGATCTTCTCAGCATTGATCTTCATTGTGTGGATACGTGGAGCAAATTGAGAGATATCTGCGCGAGCACCAGAGATAGCTTGATCCATTACAGATAGGATGTGCTTACGTGCACCTTGCGCTTGGTTAAGAGCAATTTGCATGATCTCTTTAGTGATACCTTCAATCTTGATGTCCATTTGAAGTGCAGTGATACCAGAGTTAGTACCTGCTACTTTAAAGTCCATATCACCTAGGTGGTCTTCGTCACCAAGGATGTCTGAAAGAACAACGAAATCGTCGCCTTCTTTAACAAGACCCATTGCGATACCCGCAACAGAAGACTTGATTGGCACACCAGCATCCATAAGAGCTAGAGAAGTACCACAAACAGAAGCCATTGAAGAAGAACCGTTTGATTCAGTGATTTCTGAAACAACACGTACTGTGTACGGGAATTCTTCTGGAGAAGGCATTACTGCTGCAATACCACGCTTAGCCAGTTTACCGTGGCCGATTTCACGACGCTTAGGAGAACCTACAAAACCAGTTTCACCTACACAGTATGGAGGGAAGTTGTAGTGTAGTAGGAAGTAATCTTTCTTCTCGCCAGTTAGCTCATCGATGATTTGTGCATCACGTTGAGTACCTAGAGTAGCAGTTACTAGAGCCTGAGTTTCGCCACGAGTGAATAGCGCAGAACCGTGAGTACGTGGAAGAACGCCAGTACGTACATCTAGTGCACGAACCATGTCCTTCTCACGACCATCAATACGAGGGTTACCCGCGATGATGCTACGACGTACAACTACTTTCTCTAGATCGTGGAAAATAGTGTGTACTTCTTTTAGGTTCAACTCTTCGTTTTCAGCAAGTAGCTTCTCGTTTACTTCTGCACTGATTTCATGGATGCGGTCATAACGCGCCATTTTTTCAGTGATTTGGTAAGCTTCAACTAGTTTAGTTTCAGCTAGTTCAGCAATTTTTGCTTTAAGCTCTGTGTTTTCAGCAGGAGCTGTCCAGTTCCAAGCAGGAGTAGCAACTTCAGCTGCAAACTCATTGATTGCATTGATTACCGTTTGTTGTTGGTCGTGACCAAATACAACTGCAGAAAGCATCTCTTCTTCAGTTAGGTTGTCAGCTTCTGACTCAACCATTAGAACTGCAGAATCAGTACCAGCAACAACTAGGTCTAGACGAGAAGTTGCTAGTTCTTTTTCACTTGGGTTCAGAACGAGTTGACCATCGATGTGACCAACACGCGCAGCACCGATAGGACCGTTGAATGGGATACCTGAAATAGCAAGCGCTGCTGAAGTACCAATCATAGTCACGATATCTGGTTGAACATCTGGGTTCACAGACATTACTGTCGCGATAACTTGAACTTCGTTTGTAAAGCCATCTGGGAACAGTGGACGGATTGGGCGGTCGATCAAGCGAGCAGTTAGTGTTTCGCCTTCTGAAGGACGACCTTCACGCTTGAAGAAGCCACCAGGGATTTTACCTGCAGCGTAAGTACGCTCTTGGTAGTTTACAGTTAGAGGGAAGAAATCTTGACCTTCCACCGCTTCTTTCTTACCAACAACAGATACGAATACTGCGGTGTCATCCATAGTAACCATTACTGCTGATGTTGCTTGACGAGCAATAACACCTGTTTCTAGCGTTACAGTGTGGTTGCCATACTGGAACGTTTTAACAACTGGTTTTTCGAACATGTAAATATTCCTTACTCTGAGCATTTGCTCAGATTAAATAAATGAACCTCACACATTACGAATCGCGACTAGTGAAAACGCGCTTCAATTCCGTATCCAGAATATTCAGCAAACACGCTTTGAATAGCCGCGACCGTTTGGTCGACGTGGTTGACTGTAATGTAGTGAGTATTAGTGTGAAAGCCTAACTAAGGATTTCGCCGTGCGTAGTATATACCCGCTTGCGGCAAGATGCTAATTTCAGGAAAGAATTAAGGTCGCCATAAATAGCAATTTTGACTTTCTACAGACACAAAAAAGGGGCATAAAGCCCCTTTTTCTTTAAACCTGCAAGGCAGACGCTAATTAGCGACGTAGACCTAGACGGGCGATTAGTGCGTGGTAACGCTCTAGATCTTTACCTTTTAGGTAGTCTAGAAGTTTACGACGGCTAGAAACCATACGTAGAAGACCACGACGGCTGTGGTGATCGCCTTTGTGAGCTTTGAAGTGACCTTGTAGGTGGTTGATAGAAGCTGTAAGTAGAGCTACTTGAACTTCTGGTGAACCAGTGTCGCCTTCAGAACGTGCGTATTCTGCAACGATTGCTGCTTTAGTTTCTGCATTCAGAGACATAATTCTCTCCTAAAGAGTTAAGTTTATATTTGTGTCAGCCAATCTCTGATTCAGCCGACACGTGAGGTGCGGATTATAGGGAATAACCTTTAACCACACAAGCGCTATTTCGCTTAATAACACCTGTAAGTTCGCTCGATAAATCCACAGAAATTGGCTTTGTAGTTAACAACGCAGCGACTTCAAGTACGCTATGGATAAACTACTAATCTTTTTGGCGCGATCTTTCCATCATCGTTAATTTCAGCAACACCTAAGAACAAACGTTCTTCGCCGCCAGTCATACGAACGATGCCTTCAGTTGGCGCACCAAATACTTGAACCGGTTGTCCATGTTGAACCATATCAACCAACTCAGGAACAAGGTTTACTTCTGGTAAATCCTGTACAGCAGTATCCATAGGCAACAGCAACGCATCAAGAACATCATAAGGTGAACGTTCTTCACGATGAGCTTGCTCAATAAGTGCGTTAAGCTGCTCAAGCGTTACCATATTTTCATATGGGTATTTCGCTACACCAGTACGACGCAACATAGTCACGTGCGCACCACAGCCTAGCATTTCACCTAAGTCATCGACGATAGTGCGGATGTAAGTGCCTTTTGAGCAGTGAACTTCCATCTCAACTTCATCATTTTCAAAACGATGCAGTACGATGTCGTAGACAGTGATTTTACGAGACTCACGCGGAACTTGGATACCTTGACGAGCATATTCGTACAATGGACGACCTTGGTATTTCAATGCCGAAAACATTGATGGTACTTGGTCCGTTTCACCACGGAATTTTTCGATACAACTCACCAACGTGTCACGGTCAACATTCACGTCACGTGTTTCAACCACTTCACCGTCTGAATCTGATGTATCGGTACGTTCACCCAGCCTTGCAATCACACGATAGCGCTTATCGGAATCAAGTAAAAACTGAGAAAACTTAGTCGCTTCGCCTAAGCAAATAGGTAGCATTCCGGTTGCTAGTGGATCGAGCGCTCCGGTGTGCCCTGCTTTTTCAGCAAAGAAAAGGCGTTTAACTTTTTGTAAGGTGTCGTTGGATGAGATGCCGGTTGGTTTATCAATCAGCACCACACCATTAATCGGACGCCCTTTACGACGACGAGCCATTACTCTTCGTCCTCACGACCTGCTTCTTTTTGCTTTTGCTTGTCGCTACTTACGACTTCAGAAACAAGGTTAGACATACGCATACCTTCAACTAAAGTGCTGTCGTAGTGGAAACGAATTTCTGGAGTTAGACGTAGGCGAATACGCTTACCAAGCATCATACGGATATGAACTTCGTGTTCACGTAACGCTTTTAGACAAGACTCTGGAGTTTGCTCACCAACACAAAGGAAAGTGACAAACACTTTCGCGTAAGCTAGGTCACGAGAAACTTCCACGTCAGAAATGGTCACCATTCCTAAACGAGAGTCACGAACTTCGCGTTGAAGGATCATTGCGAGTTCTTTTTGTAATTGTTGAGACACACGTTGAGTGCGGCTAAATTCTTTTGGCATAATTTTCTCACTAATAGAAAGAATGGGGGAATGGTATTCCCACTCCCCCATGGCGTATTCAACAACCGAACATTGCCGTTAATACTGCAGTATTAATGAACCCAGTTTCGCTTATCGATTGACGAACTTAGCAACAAAGGATTCATTAATTTTAGCGAATTAATCGATGGTACGTTGGATTTCGATAGTCTCGAATACTTCGATTTGGTCGCCTACGCGAACATCGTTGTAGTTCTTAACGCCGATACCACACTCATAACCATTCTTAACTTCTTGCATGTCGTCTTTGAAGCGACGTAGCGACTCAAGTTCACCTTCGTAGATAACCACGTTATCACGTAGTACACGAATTGGAGCGTTACGCTTGATAACACCTTCAGTAACCATACAACCTGCGATTGCACCCAGTTTCGGTGACTTAAATACGTCACGAACTTCAGCAAGACCAATGATCTCTTGCTTGAATTCTGGAGCAAGCATACCGCTCATTGCCGCTTTAACTTCGTCAATCAATTGGTAAATGATTGAGTAGTAGCGTAGGTCGATGCTTTCGTTTTCAACCGCACGACGAGCTGAAGCATCCGCACGAACGTTAAAGCCAACAACGATAGCATTAGATGCTGCTGCTAGTACTACGTCAGTTTCAGTAATACCACCAACACCAGAACCTACGATGTTCACTTTCACTTCTTCAGTCGATAGCTTCATCAATGAATCAGCGATTGCTTCAACAGAACCTTGTACGTCAGCTTTCAGTACGATGTTCAGTTCAGAAACGTCACCAGCAGTCATGTTAGAGAACATGTTCTCTAGTTTAGATTTTTGCTGACGAGCAAGTTTCACTTCACGGAACTTACCTTGACGGTAGTTTGCAACTTCACGAGCTTTACGTTCATCACGTACAACTGTCGCTTCATCACCGGCAGCAGGTACACCTGAAAGACCTAAGATCTCTACAGGAATAGAAGGACCAGCTTCGTTGATTTCGTTACCTACTTCGTCACGCATAGCACGTACACGACCGTACTCTTGACCACAAAGAACGATGTCGCCTTTGTTCAGAGTACCAGACTGTACAAGTACCGTTGCGATTGGACCACGACCTTTATCTAGACGTGATTCGATAACCACACCAGAAGCCATGCCGTCTTTCACTGCTGTCAGTTCTAGAACTTCAGCTTGTAGCAGGATAACTTCTAGAAGTTGGTCAATGTTAGTACCCTGTTTTGCAGAGATGTGAACGAACATGTTCTCACCGCCCCACTCTTCAGGAATAACATCGTACTGCGCCAGTTCGTTCTTAACGTTGTCTGGGTTAGCCGTGTCTTTATCGATCTTGTTCACAGCGACAATCAGAGGCACACCCGCCGCTTTCGCGTGTTGGATAGCTTCGATTGTTTGTGGCATTACGCCATCGTCTGCTGCAACTACAAGTACAACGATATCCGTCGCTTGAGCACCACGAGCACGCATAGACGTAAACGCCGCGTGTCCAGGAGTATCAAGGAACGTGATCATGCCGTTTGGCGTTTCAACGTGGTATGCACCAATGTGCTGTGTAATACCACCCGCTTCACCAGATGCAACGTGTGTACGACGAATGTAGTCAAGTGTTGATGTCTTACCGTGGTCAACGTGACCCATGATGGTAACAACTGGTGCACGAGAAACTTTTTCAAACTCGTTGTCACGGTCTTGCATTACCGCTTCTTCAAGCTCGTTCTCTTTGCGAAGAATCACTTTGTGACCCATTTCTTCAGCAACAAGCTGTGCTGTTTCTTGGTCAATCACTTGGTTGATTGTCGCCATAGCCCCCATCTTCATCATCACTTTGATGACTTCAGTACCTTTCACTGACATCTTACTTGCCAGTTCAGATACAACGATAGTTTCGCCGATTACAACGTCTGACTTAGCAACAACTGCGCTCTTGTCAAAACCATGTTGCATTGAAGATGGCTTAGCAATTTTGCCAGCTTTACGACCTTTACCGCCACGGCGAGTCTCGCGCTCTTGCTTGTCGTCACGATTAGACATTTTCGTCTTTTTCGTTTTGGTTGAAGCACCACGGCGACGACCACCTTCTTCACGACGGTCTGCTTCATCTTCTGCCGCGCGAGCATAGCTCGAAGTGGTCACATGGTAATCTGTATTATCGTCCATACTACCCTTTTTCTCTTCTTCAGCAGACCAACGCTCATTATTCTGTTCAGCCAATTCACGTGCTTTCTCAAGCTGACGAAGACTCTCTTCTTCAGCTTTACGCTTAGCTTCTTCTTCCTGACGACGCTTCAATGCTTCGGCTTCTTTTCGCGCTGCTTCTTGCTTCGTTTTATCTTCAGCAGAACGTTCACGTTGCGCCCCACCCTGTGCATCACGTTTAGCATCTTCTGCATCACGTTTTGCTTTTTCTTCTGCGTCACGTTTTGCTTGCTCTTCTGCTTGACGTTTTGCTTGAGCTTGCGCTTCCGCTTCACGTTTTGCAGCTTCTTCAGCTTCACGTTTCGCTAATTCTTCAGCTTCACGCATTGCAGATTCTTCTGCTTCGCGTTTTGCTTCATCTTCAATTGCACTGCGCTTAACATACGTTCGTTTTTTGCGCACTTCAACTTGAACATCCTTACTTTTACCGCCACCTGCACTTACGCTTAATGTGCTGCGGGTTTTACGCTGGAGCGTTAAACGAGTTGGCTCAGCTCCTGAGCCCTCTCCATGTTCCTTACGTAAGTGATTCAGAAGTTTGCTTTTTTCATCTTCTGACACGCTGTCTGAACTCGTTTTTTTCATACCAGCATCAGCAAGTTGTTCTAATAAGCGGTCAACTGGAGTACCAATTTCTTCACTCAGTGCTTTAACTGTAAGTTGTGTCATGCCGCTTTCTCCCTTGCTGAAATTATGCGTCTTCGCCGAACCAACAAATGTTACGAGCAGCCATAATTAGCTCGCCAGCACGTTCTTCGGTTAGACCGTCAATACCTTCAAGATCGTCGATACCTTGATCTGCTAAATCTTCTAGTGTTACCACACCTTTAGCAGCAAGTTTAAATGCCATATCACGCTCAAGACCAGCTAGAGAAAGTAGGTCTTCAGCAGGCTCTAGGCCTTCGAACGATTCTTCTTGTGCCAATGCGATTGTTGTCAATGCATCTTTTGCACGGTTACGTAGTTCTTCAACTAGGTCTTCGTCAAGACCATCTACTTCAAGTAGTTCATTTACTGGAACGTACGCAACTTCTTCTAATGTTGAGAAACCTTCTTCAACCAATAGCTCAGCAAAATCTTGCTCAATATCAAGGTACTTCATGAAGTTCTCGATAGCTGCCATTGATTCTTCTTGGTGTTTCTTGTTTAGATCTGCAACTGTCATTACGTTCAGTTCCCAACCAGATAGTTGAGACGCTAGACGTACGTTTTGACCGTTACGACCGATAGCTTGAGCTAGGTTATCAGCTTCAACTGCGATATCCATTGAGTGCGCATCTTCATCAACGATGATAGAAGCTACATCAGCTGGTGCCATTGCATTGATAACGAATTGCGCTGGGTTATCATCCCAAAGCACGATATCGATACGCTCGCCACCAAGCTCGCTAGATACTGCTTGTACACGTGCACCACGCATACCGACACACGCACCAACAGGGTCGATGCGACGATCATTGGTTTTCACTGCGATTTTCGCGCGAGAACCAGGATCACGAGCAGCGCCTTTCAGTTCGATCATCTCTTCGCCGATTTCAGGCACTTCTACACGGAACAGTTCAGCCAACATTTCAGGCTTAGAACGTGTAACGAAAAGTTGGAAACCACGAGCTTCTGGAGCAACTTTGTACAGAAGACCACGTACACGGTCGCCTGGACGGAAGTTTTCACGAGGAAGTTGGTCTTCACGCAAAATTACAGCTTCAGCGTTGTTGCCAAGATCTAGGATAACAGTCTCACGGTTAACCTTCTTAACCACACCTGTTACTAGCTCACCTTCATTATCGATAAACTGTTCAACGATTTGTGCGCGCTCTGCTTCACGTACTTTTTGCACGATTACTTGCTTAGCAGTTTGCGTTGTAATGCGGTCGAATGTTACTGACTCGATTTGTTCTTCGTAGTAATCGCCTAACTCAACTGAATCATCATCATAAGATGCAGCTTCTAGAGACATCTCTTTAGTTGGGCTCTCTACTTCGTTTACTACTAACCAACGACGGAAAGTTTCAAACTCACCAGTTTTGCGGTCGATAGCAACACGAACATCTACGTCAATTTCGTATTTCTTCTTAGTTGATGTTGCTAGCGCAATTTCAAGCGCTTCAAAAATACGCTCACGAGGTACTGCTTTCTCGTTCGAAACAGCCTCTACAACCGCTAAAATTTCTTTACTCATTGTTATAGCCTCTTAAGCTCTTTTCTCTAGGAGAACTAAAATTTAGGGATCAGGTTAGCTTTTGAAATATTGCTAATCGCAAAATGTTCTTCTTGACCATCGACAGTTACAGCAACAGTTTCACCATCAACTGAGTGAATGATACCTTTCCATTTACGACGATTTGCTACAGCCATTTTCAAAACGATGCTGACCTCGTGACCGATAAATTGATCATAATGTGCAGCTTTAAAGAGTGGCCTTTCCATACCTGGCGAAGACACTTCTAAGTTGTAAGCCACAGTGATCGGATCTTCAACATCCAATACAGCACTCACTTGATGACTTACTTCTGCACAATCATCAACGTTAATACCGTTTTCATGATCAATGTAGATACGTAGTGTTGAGTGTTGTCCTGCGCGAACAAACTCTAATCCAACCAACTCATAACCAGAAGCCGCTACAGGCGCTTCAAGCATCTCAGTTAATTGTCTTTCTAAACCAGTCATTTAAACCACTCCAGAAACAAAAAAAGGGCATAGAGCCCAATTTAAATTCCAAGCAAAGCACCTGTGTTGCACGTTAAGAAACACAGATAACAAAAAACCCCGAAAGTCGGGGTTTTTGCTGCTGGACCCTGATAAATTGAGAATTTCTTCTCAACTGCAGTGAGGTAAACACTGCCAAACTTGCAACAATTATCGTTCTAATAATAGAGAAACGCTAATAATAGAAAATAATTGGTTGCGGGGGCCGGATTTGAACCGACGACCTTCGGGTTATGAGCCCGACGAGCTACCAAGCTGCTCCACCCCGCGTCCGACTTGCGAGCATTATACGCTCAACAAGGTGTTTTACAAGTTTGTAAACATGGTGCCGAGAGAGGGACTCGAACCCTCACACCGAAGCGCTAGCACCTCATGCTAGTGTGTCTACCAATTTCACCATCTCGGCATAACCTTTCTTACTTTTCAGTAAGATTATTGAGGAATTTCATCGCCTGTTGGGGCTGGAGTTTCACTCAATGTACCTTCAGTAGTTTGCTCAATCACTTGACCTTTAGTAGGGTCAACCCATTGTGATTCAGCTTTGTGAGTAGACATGTTGCCTAACACAAGACTAAAGATAAAAAATACTGTTGCAAAAATTGCAGTCATTCGGGTTAGGAAATTTCCTGAGCCGCTCGCGCCAAACACTGTGTTTGAAGCACCAGCACCGAATGAGGCTCCCATATCTGCGCCTTTACCTTGCTGGATCAACACTAGGCCAATGATACCAACCGCTGCCAACAGGTAAATCACAAGTAGAACTGTAAACATCGCTTCCACCTATGTTCCAAATTGTTGAGCCAGCGCCGTTCCAATCATGACCAATCATCGACGAGAACAAGGCTAGCGACCTCCTCAACGAAGGCGGAGGCAATACTATCGGATGCGAGTATGACTGACAAGGGATATTTATTAAAAATATCTAGTTTGCTTATTAAACGGTCAAAAAAGGCTCAAAGTGATATTAGTTTAAACTTGGCTCCAAATTTCTAACTCGGTTAAAAACTTAGGAGCCAATAAAAACAAGACTTAACAGCTAGCTTTAACTGCTTCTGCAATTTTTAAAGCTGAGGATTTAACAAGTTCTGCGTCTTCACCTTCAACCATTACGCGAAGCAGAGGCTCCGTGCCCGACTTACGAAGTAAGACACGCCCTTTTGCGCCTAGTTGCGCTTCGACTTCTTTAACGCTTGCGATCACGGCATCAGCTTCAAGTGGATTAGAATCACCACTAAAGCGTACGTTTTCGAGAACTTGAGGGTAAAGTGTCATACCTTTAGAAAGTTCACCAAGTGACATTTCGCTACCAACGACTGAAGCTAAAACTTGTAGAGCCGCGACAATCGCATCACCGGTTGTTACTTTATCAAGCAAAATAATATGACCTGAATTTTCTGCACCGATTTTCCAACCTTTAGCCAATAATTGCTCCATGACATAACGGTCACCAACCGCCGCACGTACAAATGGGATACCCAGTTGCTTTAAGCCATTTTCCATGCCTAAGTTCGTCATCAGCGTGCCAACAACACCGCCTTTTAGCTCTCCACGACGTAATGCATCGCGAGCGATGATGTAAGCAATTTGGTCACCGTCAACCTTGTTACCACTCTCATCGACCATGATTAAGCGGTCACCATCGCCATCAAATGCCAGACCAAGATGCGCCTGCTCTTCAACAACACGTTTTTGTAACGCCGCTACGTCAGTTGCACCTACTTTGTCATTGATATTAGTACCATTCGGTTCAATACCCATCGCAATAACTTCAGCTCCGAGTTCTTTAAACACATTTGGAGCAATGTGATACGTCGCGCCATGTGCGCAATCCACGACGATTTTTAGCCCAGCCAAACTCAATTTGTTTGGAAATGTACTTTTGCAGAATTCGATATAACGCCCTGCTGCGTCAACCAATCGTGATGCTTTGCCTAATAACGCCGATTCAACACAGGTTATCTCTTTGTCCAATTCAGCTTCAATAGCCAACTCCACCTCATCAGGCAGCTTAGTACCATCAGATGAAAAGAACTTAATACCGTTGTCATAATAAGGGTTGTGAGATGCGGAAATAACGATGCCCGCTTCCGCACGAAAAGTTTGCGTTAAATACGCAACTGCAGGCGTTGGCATTGGCCCTGTTAATACAGCCTTTAAACCGGCAGCGGCTAGACCCGCTTCAAGAGCTGACTCCAACATGTAACCAGAAATACGTGTATCTTTACCTATGATTACTTGCTTAGTACCTTGCTTTGCTAACACTCGACCAGCTGCCCAGCCAAGCTTAAGCACAAAATCGGGAGTGATTGGGTATTGCCCAACTTTGCCACGAACACCGTCAGTACCAAAATAACGTCTTTCATCAGACATAATATTTCCTTAGCCTATTCTTATAACTATTTGTGACTTATAAATTATCATTCATTGTTTGAATAATTTTCATCGCTTCCAATGTCTCTTCAACATCATGAACGCGGATTATTTGTGCGCCTTTTAGAGCAGCTATAGTTGCGCATGTTACACTCGCAACCATACATTCCGCAGGTTTCTTCTCAAGAAGTTTAAACACCATTGATTTGCGAGACATACCAGCAAGTATAGGGAAACCAAATCGATGAAGTTTTTCTAAATTGGCGAGTAAATGATAGTTATGCTCAATTGATTTACCAAAGCCAAAGCCAGGATCAAGAATGATATTTTCACGTGCAATACCTGCTCGCTCACATTCAGCAAGCTTTTCGAGAAGAAAGCTTTCCACTTCGAGCTGCACATTATCGTATTCAGGGTTGATTTGCATCGTTTTTGGCTGCCCTTTCATATGCATGATACAAACAGGAACATTAGCCTTTGCTGCCACTTCAAGGGCTCCAGGCTCTTGCAACGAGCGAACATCATTAATTAAATCAGCACCGGCTTCTATAGATTGACGCATCACTTCAGCTTTACTGGTATCAACAGAAATCCAAACATCTTGATTAAATTCGCGAATGGCTTTTATTGCAGGAATCACGCGTCGTAACTCTTCCTCAAGAGTGACTTCGGGAGCACCTGGTCTAGTTGACTCCCCACCAATATCAATAATGCTTACGCCGGCATCGATCATTTGTTTAGCACGAGCAATAACATTTTCAATAGACGTATAGCTTCCGCCATCGGAGAAAGAATCCGGCGTAGTATTGAGTATCCCCATGATATGAGGACGATTAAGAATGAGTTCTTTTGTTGCTGTTTTTAATTTCATAAACGATAAATGATTCCATAACCATGTTTCCATAACCCGGAAACAGAAAACCCCGAACTAGTCGGGGTTTTAGTGATAACGAAAGATTATTCTGAATCTTTTTTCTCAGTTGATGAGTCAGTAGAAGTCTCTTCTACTTTAGGTTCTTCCTTTGACTCTTCAGCAGAAGCTGCAGCTGCTTTAGCCGCTTCTGCTTTTTTCTCATCTTGAGCTTTAGCTTGGTCAGCCCAACCAGCTGGTTCACGAATATCTGATTTACGCTCCATCAGATCATCGATTTGCCCAGCATCAATCGTTTCATATTTCATCAGCGCATCTTTCATAGAGTGCATGATATCCATATTGTCGATTAGAATTTGGCGAGCTCGCTCGTAGTTGCGATCAATGATAATACGAATTTCATCATCAATTAACTTCGCAGTATCATCAGACATATGTTTAGTTTGCGTCACGCTACGACCAAGGAACACTTCGCCCTCTTCTTCAGCGTACAACATAGGACCTAACTTCTCAGAGAAGCCCCATTGAGTCACCATCTTACGAGCAATATCTGTCGCACGTTCGATATCGTTTGACGCACCTGTTGATACTTTTTCAACACCGTAAATCAGTTCTTCAGCAAGACGACCACCGTACAAACTTGATATCATCGACTCTAGATGTTGCTTCGACATACTTACACGGTCTTGCTCTGGTAAGTACATGGTCACACCAAGAGCACGCCCACGCGGAATAATCGACACTTTGTAAACTGGATCATGCTCTGGAACTAAGCGACCAACAATCGCATGACCAGCTTCATGATAAGCCGTTGACTCTTTGGTATCTTCTGACATAACCATTGAGCGGCGCTCAGCACCCATCATGATTTTGTCTTTAGCCAGTTCAAACTCAACCATTGAAACATTGCGTTTGTTGCCACGAGCAGCAAACAGTGCCGCTTCATTTACAAGGTTTGCAAGGTCAGCACCAGAGAAACCTGGAGTACCACGAGCGATTAATGATGGTTCTACATCACCAGCCAGAGGAACTTTGCGCATGTGAACTTTAAGGATTTGTTCACGACCACGTACATCAGGTAAACCAACAACCACTTGACGGTCAAAACGACCAGGACGAAGTAGCGCAGGATCTAATACATCTGGACGGTTAGTTGCAGCGATAACGATGATACCTTCATTACCTTCAAAGCCATCCATTTCAACCAGCATTTGGTTCAGTGTTTGCTCACGTTCATCATGACCACCACCAACACCAGCGCCACGTTGGCGACCTACAGCATCGATCTCATCGATAAAGATGATACAAGGGGCTGCTTTTTTCGCTTGTTCAAACATGTCACGCACACGAGATGCACCAACACCGACGAACATTTCTACGAAGTCAGAACCTGAGATAGTAAAGAAAGGTACTTTTGCTTCACCAGCTATCGCTTTTGCTAGCAATGTTTTACCTGTACCAGGAGGACCAACCATCAAAACACCTGTTGGAATTTTACCACCTAGTTTTTGGAATCGGCTTGGATCACGTAGGTAATCAACCAGTTCTTTTACATCTTCTTTCGCTTCATCACAGCCGGCAACATCACCGAATGTAGTCTTGATTTGCTCTTCGCTCATCATGCGGGCTTTGCTCTTACCAAAGGACATTGCACCTTTGCCACCGCCGCCTTGCATTTGGCGCATGAAGAAAATCCACACACCTACGAGCAGAATCATTGGGAACCAAGAGATGAAAATCGTTCCAAGTAGGCTTTGCTCTTCTGGAGCAGTGCCTTGAACTTTCACATTCTGGTTAATCAAATCATCAAGCAATTTCTCGTCATATACAGGCATATAGGTCACGTAACGTGCACTGCTGCCTCTACGAGTAAAGCTAATTTCACTGTTATTGAATTGAGCTTCTTGAATCTGGCCTTGGCCAACTTCTTGTACAAACGTCGTGTAATCGATGGTACGACCGTTATTGTCTCCTGGACCAAAACTTTGGAAAACAGACATCAACACAACGGCGATTACAAGCCACAGAATTAAATTTTTTGCCATGTCACTCAAGGTGTAAGCCTCTCGATAACTAGTTGTAATTAAAGGTAGGGTACTACAGTTTCTAGGCTGTAGCCATAGTGTTAACTTTTCTCATTACAAGTAAAATAGTTAACCTTTGTAACCAGTGGCGACGATATAAACTTCTCGAGAACGAGCTCTTGAAGAATCTGGTTTACGAATTTTCACAACTTTAAACATGTCTCGGACATCTTTAACGTATTGGTCAAACCCTTCGCCTTGAAACACTTTGACAACAAAACTACCATTAGGCGCAAGAACTTGTCGACACATATCTAATGCTAATTCGACCAGATACATCGCCCTAGGTTGGTCAACAGAAAGGTTACCCGCCATATTCGGTGCCATGTCTGACATTACGACATCCACCATATCCGGCTGAATCCGTTCTAAAAGCGCTTCTAATACAGCTTCTTCTCGGAAATCTCCTTGAAGGAACGATACACCAGCAATTGAGTCCATCGGTAAAATATCACAAGCAATCACTTGTCCATTATCACCAACAATACCAACAGCATATTGAGACCACCCACCAGGAGCAGCACCCAGGTCAACTACGGTCATTCCGGACTTCAATAATTTGTCTTTCTCTTGAATTTCTTCAATTTTAAAGATAGCACGTGAACGATAACCTTTCTTTTTAGCTTCATTCACATACTTGTCATCGAAATGTTCTTTCAACCAGCGGCCAGAGCTCGCTGAATGTTTTTGTTTACTCATTCTAATCCTAATCAAACAGCGTCTATCTGAGAAAGTATGGTAGAAAATATAGTCTTCAATGATAGATGGCGTTAAAATAGCTTTTTTCAACCCTGATAATAAAGAAATTTGGGCGCGTAATGAACCTAAGCAACAAACAAAAGCAGCACCTAAAAGGTCTAGCACACCATTTAAACCCAGTCGTTCTGATGGGCGCTAACGGGCTGACTGAAGCTGTTCTAGCAGAAATCGAAATTGCGCTTGACCACCACGAACTAATTAAAGTGAAAGTGGTGTCTGAAGATCGTGAGACAAAACAACTAATTGTTGACGCGATCGTTCGTGAGACTAAAGCAGAAAAAGTACAAGTTATTGGTAAAGTACTGGTTCTGTATCGTCCGTCAGAGCAACGTAAGATTGAACTTCCTCGTAAGTAATCACTGTTTTAAGTATTTAAAAAAGTGTTACTTAAGATTACAAAAAGGTCGCGATAGCGACCTTTTTGTATTTATAGCTAGTAATAAGGTCGACGGTTAGATGTAATCTACTCGTTCAATCTCAAATACTTTATCGCCACCAGGTGTCACGATTGTCACTTCGTCACCTTCAGTTTTAGCGATCAAACCACGGGCAATTGGTGAACTAACAGAAATACGACCAGCCTTGATATCTGCTTCATCATCACCAACGATCTGATAGGTTTTCTCTTCGTCAGTATCAACATCAATTAGAGTTACAGTTGAGCCAAAAATAACTTTGCCTGTCTTATCCATTTTCGTTACATCGATAACTTGAGCAACAGATAGCTTGTATTCGATATCACGGATTTGAGCTTCGCAGATACCTTGCTCTTCACGAGCAGCGTGATATTCCGCGTTCTCTTTTAGGTCACCTAGCTCTCGCGCTTCCGCAATCGCTTGAGTAATCTGTGGGCGCAATTTCAATAATCTTTCAAGTTCATCACGCAGCAATTTCTCGCCACGTACTGTCATAGGAACTTTTTCCATTTTATACCTCTACGCCAAAGCTATCTTTGGACAAAACGAAACAGCCTAACATCCCTAGGGAGATAGGCTGTATTAGATAAACGTATTTTGGCTAAGTGTAAACAAACTTTCTGCCGAAATCATCCAAATTAAAATTTAGATACAAGAATTGGCTTTCGGAGCACAAACCTATCATTTAGCTGCATAGTCAGTCCGACGACTAATTGATGTCTCATCCAACGGTTCATTAGTCACACCTATTTAGAATCTCTTGATATTGAATTTACATTCACACAGATTATGAATTAAAAAAATATAAATCATTAAAAATCAAAATTTTAAACATAAAAACAAAAATAAAACAGTGTGCAATATTTTTTCAGAATATTTGACTAACCAATACCCACGATTTGAAGTTTTAATCTAGCAGCACCGTATCTAACGAACTCATTTGTACTATTGTACTTTGAACGTATATGAGAATCGCTGACAGCCAAAACTAGCGAAGATTACCTTAACTTATGGATATGGGCAGACTACTAAAGCAACACTATCTAAATGGACAGTTAATTAGGATTTACAAAATGAAAAAGACTCTAATTGCTTTAACAGTTGCTAGCACAGCAGTGGCAACAGGCGCTAACGCTAACGAACTTTATAACAAAAATGGCGATACTCTTACTATGGGTGGTCGTGCTGAAGCACGTCTGTCAATTAAAGATGGCAAAGCAGATGACCTATCTCGCGTTCGTCTAAACTTCCTTGGTAAAAGCATGATTACTGACAGCCTTTACGGTGTTGGTTTCTACGAAGGTGAATTTACTACAGCTGACAACGCTGACGGTTCTGATCTAGACAACCGTTATACATATGCTGGTATTGGCGGTAACTTCGGTGAAGTAACTTACGGTAAAAATGATGGTGCGCTTGGTGTCATCACAGACTTTACCGATATCATGGCCTTCCACGGTAACTCAGCGGCAGATAAAATTGCAGTCGCTGACCGTACTGACAACATGATCACATATAAAGGTGCTTTCTCAGATCTTTCACTGAAAGCAAGCTACCGTTTTGCAGACCGCACAACTGCGGCTGATGGTGGTTACTCAGATAATAGCGAAGATGGTTACTCTCTATCCGCTATCTATGCACTTGGTGACACTGGCTTTAAAGTGGGTGCTGGCTATGCTGACCAAGATACTCAAAATGAGTACATGCTAGCGGCTTCTTACGCAATTTCTGATTTCTACTTTGCTGGTACTTTCACTGATGGTGAAAAAGATACAAAC
This sequence comes from Vibrio sp. HM8-C, assembly GCF_058630515.1. NCBI lineage: Bacteria > Pseudomonadati > Pseudomonadota > Gammaproteobacteria > Vibrionales > Vibrionaceae > Vibrio > Vibrio sp. HM8-C. The sequence continues at coordinate 40,435 of NZ_JBMMKS010000014.1, read as the reverse complement.
GTAGATTACACAGGTTATGAATTCGCAGCAGCTTATACACTAGGCCAAACTGTATTCACAACTACATACAACAAAGCTGAAACTTGGGACAACACTACAGCAAATAACGTCGCTGTAGATGCAACCTACTACTTTAAACCTAATTTCCGCGCTTATGTATCTTACAATTTCAACCTAATTGATGCGGGTGATGCATATACATCTCAAAATGCTACAACTGGTGTATATTCGCAAGGTACAGCAACAAAAGCTCAAGCTGAAGACGAAGTTGTGCTAGGTATGCGTTACGACTTTTAAGCTAAAGTTAGATAGTTAGATGCAAAAACGCCTGCTGATGCAGGCGTTTTATCAAAACAAGCTTAGAACGTATAGTAAACGCCTGCTAGGTATAAAGAGTTATCAGTATTGCTAGCATATTCAGAATTCTCTTGAGCAGAGTACTCAACAAAACCTAATAGGTTGTTAGAGAACGAGTAGTCAGCACCTACTGTGTAAGCTGTGAAATCTTCAGCTGCATTATCTTGATCAGCTACAAAGCCTGATACATATAGGCGAGCAGCATCAAATTTGTAATCAGCAGCAACACCAATAACATCAGTGTCAACACTGTTTACTTGTTCAACTACGTAATGTGCTGCAACAGAGAAAGCATCCGCTGAATAACCAACTTTAACACCGTAAACATCGTTGTCGCCGCCATTGGTCACGTAATCACCATTGCTATCTTTAGCACGGTTACCATGGTCTTGGTATGACGCGCCTACGTTGAAACCAGCAATTGTGTATGACGCAGATACGCCATAAGCAGCATCTTGATCTTCGTTTTCGTCAAGGTACGTGTCAGCAATAAGAACTAAGCCGTTTGCTTCGTATTTAGCAGCAATTGTATGACCGTTAGACTCAAAGTCCGTAACGAAGTCATCCATGAATCCATAACCTTCGTTAGTATTATCAATGGTAATAGCATTGAAAGAGTCACCAAAGTCACCAACTTCACCAACTGCAATACCAAAGCTTTCACCAAACATTGCGCCAAAATAAAGGTCATCTGTTTTTAAATCTTTGCTACCGTCAGAACCGTAACCTTCACCGTTCTCCATTTCAAATGAACCAAATACAGTAACTGTATCGTTAAGCTTATGAGTAGCATCAATTTGAATTTTTGCCCAAAGATCTGCATCTACATCGCGACCAGCTGTATTGTCTGACTCGAACTTACTTAAGAAAGTGTCGATTTCACCAGACACACCAAATGTTGTTGCATCACCTTCGTAGATGTTAGCCGCATTTGCAGCACCTGAAACTAAAGCCGCCACTGCTAGCGCGATAATTTTTTTGTTCATTCCCTATTTCCTTATTACTTAGCCTAACCTGTTAAGTATTTTGTTTAAGTAATCAACACAAAGCCCGTTGCGAATGATTGATATCAACACAAGAACCTCAACAATTGATACACACAAATTATTTAACTCTGCGCTTACAGCATAGACTAGTAAAAAGAACTAAATGGCGGGAACTTTTGTTTTTTTATTAATAAAAAAAAATCAACCTGATGATTTTTATATATTTTATTAAAAACGAGAAAGCATGCATTTCATCAATCTTTTCCTGATTTATACTGAACAACGCTGCTTTTTTATATTTCTTCATACAAAAATACGTGACAATAATCACACAATACCACAAATCAACGATACTGATTAATGCTCGAACACCTAAGAAAGCAAAGATTGAGGACGTTTCTTTGAATGATTAAAAAGCGAACTTATCCGAATCTGTTTCAAATAATTCTCCCAAACTGTCAATGAAACTTAGTGCCTAACACATTATACTGACTTCACTTTTGAGCAATTTTGTAGTCAATATGCAGCGTGTATTTCTAGCCAAACAGATCTTCAGAACAATCGTTCTTGCCTCAATTACGGGATTAACGCTTTGTGCTTCAGTTTTTCCAGTTCAGGCTAATGAAGTCACCGATACACTACCTCCTGCAACTCGCTATGCACTTATCGCCAAAAAGCTCAGTGACAACATTGATACTGAAATTCAATCTACAACCCAATACTTTCCACCGGCCAGTACTCTAAAGATAGTGACGGCTCTAGCAGCTAAGCTGGAGCTTGGTGATGAGTTTCGTTTTCAGACAAGTCTCACTCAATCTGGAAGTAACTATTCTCTTATTTTTTCAGGTGACCCAACTTTAACAACTGACAGTATCAAACAGTTACTCAGCCACCTAAAATCTAAAAACTCAGGAGTCATTAGAGGCGACCTCTGGCTAGATAACAGCGCATTTACTGGATATGACAAAGCGGTAGGCTGGCCTTGGGATATTGTTGGCGTTTGCTATAGCGCCCCCGCAAGTGCCATTAATATCGATGGGAACTGCATTCAATCGTCCATCTATACTGAAAAAAATGGTAAAACCCGAGTCTATGTACCAGAGCAATACCCTGTCTACGTAATGACTAACGCAGAGTCTCTAACAGAAGAACAACAGAAACAGCAACACTGCGATTTAGAGCTCTATCCTACTCAGGAAAACCACTATCAGTTATCAGGATGCCTGACACAGAGAACGAAACCTCTTCCTCTAAAATTTGCTGTTCAAAATACCGAACTGTACGCCCATAGAGTTGTGTATAAGCTATTAAATCAATTAGGTATTGAGCTAAAAGGCGAGATAAAAATAGGAAAGATGCCTAAAGAAGGCACTCTTCTAGCGTCTCATCAGTCTGAACCTCTGAGCGCATTATTAGATACCATGCTTAAAGATTCAGATAACCTGATAGCAGACACGTTAACTAAAACCATAGGCAAACATTTTTACCAACAAGCTGGCAGTTTTAACAACGGAACAGAAGCAATTAAAGAGGTGATTGCTAGTAAAACAGGAATATCATTAAAAGAAGACCAACTTGTTGACGGCTCGGGCTTATCTCGCAACAACCGTATTCAGGCATCCAGCATGCTCAAGATCCTGTATTACATTTGGAACAATGACAGCAGTTTGGGAATAATTAACTTGCTACCAAGTTCTGGCGAATCAGGTACGCTTCAGTATCGTCGCAGCATGCGTGATGATTCTGTGAAAGGAAAAATTAAAGCAAAAAGTGGATCGCTATATGGAACACATAATATGGCGGGGTATGGTTTAGATAAAAATGGCAAACCAAGTTCGGTTTTCATTCAATTCGTTACAGATTACTTCCCACCGGAAGTAGAAAATGACGTACCGATTGAAGCGCCTCTGGTCACATTTGAAAAAAGCTTCTACCGCCAAGTGATTGAACTTAGCAATTAACTACCTCTACAGGCTAATTTATAAAGACAAAAAGCGCCACTAGGCGCTTTTTGACGTTCAATAAACAGTAAATTATTTCACTGTTACACGAGCGAACTTACGCTTACCGACTTGGTAAACATAAGTACCAGCTGCAGGAACTAACTTAGCATCTTCGATTTTCTCGCCGTCTTGTTTAGCTGCACCTTGCTTGATCATACGCATTGCATCTGATGTAGAGCTTACAAGATCCGCCTCTTTAAGTAGGTTAGAGATTGCAATACCGGCTTCAAATTCAAACTCTGGCATCTCTTCTGGCATCGCACCTTTTTGGAAACGGTTGATAAATTCTTGCTCAGCAGCATCAGCGTCAGCATCAGTGTGGAAGCGAGCAATAATCTCTTTAGCCAAAAGAATCTTAGCATCACGTGGGTTTGCACCATTCGCGACGTCTGATTTGAGCTGTTCTAACTCAGCAAGAGGACGGAATGACAATAGCTCGTAGTAGCTCCACATTAGATCATCAGAGATGGACATGATCTTGCCGAACATTTCACTTGGAGACTCACTAACACCAATGTAGTTATGTGCTGATTTAGACATTTTCTTCTCACCGTCTAAACCAACCAATAATGGCATCATCAACACAACTTGAGGTTTTTGGCCATTCGACTTTTGCAGCTCACGACCCATCAATAGGTTGAATTTTTGGTCAGTACCACCAAGCTCAACGTCAGTTTCCATAGCCACTGAGTCATAACCTTGTAGGAGTGGGTACATGAACTCATGAATAGCAATTGGCTGACCACCCGCGTAACGCTTTTTAAAGTCATCACGCTCTAACATACGAGCAACAGTTTGATTTGCAGCTAGACGAATCATACCTTCAGCACCAAGCTCTGATAACCACTCAGAGTTAAACTGAATTTTGGTTTTAGCTGGATCTAGGATCTTAAATACTTGCTGCTTATACGTTTCCGCATTACGTAACACATCTTCGCGTGTTAGAGGTGGACGAGTGGTATTTTTACCTGTTGGGTCACCAACCATACCTGTAAAGTCACCGATAAGGAAAGTAACATCATGACCTAAGTCTTGGAAAGTACGTAATTTATTCAGAATCACAGTGTGACCTAAATGAATATCTGGCGCAGTTGGATCGGCACCTAATTTGATACGTAAAGGACGGCCTTCTTTAAGCTTAGCAATCAGCTCTTCTTCAGGAATCAGTTCCTCAACACCACGTTTAATTTCAGCTAAAGCCGCTTCAATACTCGCCATTCTTGTTCACTCCCACAGATTTGGCAAAAATTTAATAGTTCGACATCTTACTTGAATAGCGATGCATTTTGAAACCAGTTAGACTACGGAACTGGATATTTTATTAATTATTAACTGAATGACCCCCGAGTATGCTTTCTATTTTCACTCGTCTTCCATGGATTCATCGTACTTTAATCGCTTTGTGCAGCGCGCTCATCGTATTTGCGCTGTTATTTTTACCTAGCCCTGAGTCGTTGAAAAAAAATCCTGAAAAATTAGAAATTGGCCGTCACTACCCGCTTGCTATTAACAGCGAAGCCCTGTCTCCTGGTACAACCATTCTTCCTACGGCTATCTTACGCTGGGAAAAACATAAGGTTCGTTCTGGAGAAAGCGCTGCCGTTTTGTTTCAACGTATTGGACTCAGCGCTAGGCAGTTATATAACCTAACATCAAGTAATGACGACATTAATGATCAGCTCAGTCGACTGCGTCCCGGTGATGAAATCCAGTTCGGCTTTAATGAACAAAATGAACTGATTCAACTGAAACGTAACCTCAGCGCTTACGAGACGTTTGTAGTCACTCAATCCGAAGATGGCTATATCTCAGAATTAGATAAGAAAGAAGTCTTCTACCAGTACAATTATGCTGAGGCTGAAATCACTTCCAACTTCTGGAACGCTGCGATATCAGCTGGTCTAAGCGCAAACCAAATCATGGAACTAGCGGGGATATTCGGTTGGGATATCGACTTTGCTCTCGACATTCGTTCAGGAGATAGCTTCAAACTTTTGTATCAAGAGAAGATAGTAGAAGGTGAAGTAGTCGGACGCGGCAATATCATCGCAGCAACCTTCATTAACCAAGGTACTAACTTTACCGCTGTGCTCGATGACGATACAGGTAACTATTACGATCCAAACGGGCGAGCAATGAAAAAAGCGTTTTTGCGCTCCCCTCTAGACTTCCGTCGCGTTTCTTCTAACTTCAACCCTAGCAGACTCCATCCAGTTACAGGCCAAGTTAAAGCGCACCGAGGTACGGATTATGTAGCACCAATCGGCACTCCTATTTGGGCTGCGGGTGACGGTGTGGTTGAAAAATCAAGCTACAACCAATTCAACGGCAACTATGTTTTCATTCGCCACAGCAATACATACATCACTAAGTACTTGCATTTAACTAAACGAACCGTGAAGACTGGTCAAAGAGTTAAGCAGGGACAAGTGATTGGTACTTTAGGAAGAACAGGCCGAGTTACAGGCGCTCATTTGCATTACGAATTCTTAGTTAATGGTGTTCATAAAAACCCGCGCACTGTATCGCTACCGCAATCACAATCTTTAACAGGCAAAGCGAAGCAAAGCTTCATTGCTAACGCAGAAATTAGATTGCAACGTTTAGATAGATACAGTCAGCTTCTCTACGCCAACTAATCTACTTTCACTACAGTTTAAAACTTTAAGTTAAAAAGGGCTGAGTATGATGACTCAGCCCTTTGTCCATTTAAATTCACTAGAAAATTCAGCTTTAAACAATCAGGATTCTTTGTGCTTGTTTCGCCCCAGCATCAATAGGCACGGCGTCAGAACAAGCGTTAGAACCGTTGCAAACGCAAGTCCACCAGCTACGGCCGTCGCCAGCTGTGACCACCACTGAGTACTTGGTGCACCGAACTCAATCTTTTGATTAATAAGATCAATGTTCATTTCAAGCACCATCGGAAACAAACCTAGAATGGTGGTTATTGTCGTAAGCATTACAGGACGTAAACGCTGAACACCAGTACGAAGGATAGCCTCTTTCTTGTCCATACCTCGTTTAATCAATTGATTATAAGTATCGATTAACACGATGTTGTTGTTGACGACGATACCAGCCAGAGATATCACCCCAATACCGGACATAATCACACCAAACGGCTTTTGGAAAATCAACAAGCCAGCGAACACGCCCACAGTTGAGAACAACACCGCACTCAAGATCAAGAAGGCTTGATAGAAGCTGTTAAATTGAGTAACCAGAATCAGTGCCATAGCCACAAGCGCAACTAAGAACGCCTTTTCCAAGAACGCAGCTGAGTGTTCCTGCTCCTCATTTTGCCCTCTCATTCGAAATTCAACGCTAGCAGGAAGACCTAAGTCAGCCAAAGCTTGTTCAATTTTCGGCAGCTCAAGGGCAAGGTTATAGCCTTCATTCAGATCAGCCATCACGTTAACAATTCGGCGTCCATCGACACGCTTGATTGTATCTTGCTTATGATCAGGCTTAATTTCCGCAAAATTGGTAATCGGCACAAGCCCTGCTGGCGTTTTAACCCGTAGCTGACCAAAACGACCTATATCCCGCTTGTCTTCAGGATAGCGTACCAAAATGTCCACTTCTTCATTGGCATCATCAGGCAGATAGTCACCAATTTTCAAACCGTTGGTGACAAACTGAACCGTATTGCCAACCAAAGTAGCATCGGCTGCAAAGCGAGAAGCATCGTCACGACGAATATCAATTCGCCAGTCAATACCGGGTTTTGAGGAAGTATCGCTAATATTAGTAAAAGCAGCATTCGAGTCAGCCCAATGACGAACGGTTTTCGCCGCAAGCTCTAATTCTTGAGCGTTATTACAAGAAAGTTCGATGACGACATCATGCTCCACAGGCGGCCCTGCATCAGGAAACTTGTACTCGATTTCCACACCGGAGAACTTGTCCGTAGTCTGTTTCAGCTCATCAATGATAGTCATCACTTTACGGCGATATTGCCAGTCCACAGGTTTTATCTGAATCTGACCAATAACGTCATCTCCACCCGTTCGGGTATAGACACTTTCAAACTCATCATGCCCAAGCATCACTTGCTCAATTTCACGCATGATCACGTCTTTCTCATTAATAGACAGATCACCGTAAGAACGCACTTTCACATTGAAATACGGAGGATCGACTTCTGGGAAAAACTCTACTCCATTGCCCGCTTTTACATAAGCAAAAGCAATGGCGACAGACATTAGGATCGCGCTAAACAGAATCTTTAAAGGATGGTGTAAGGCTATGGATAATGTTTGATAGTAAAGCTTGGTAATGCCCGTCGCTTTATCAAAATCGCCATCATGTAGCGCTACCATGTTTGATCTTGCTTCTGTTGTTACGTTTTGCGGGCGTCCCATTACGCTACCCAGCACAGGCACAAACAACATCGCCATGATTAAGGAAGCCGTCAAAGTAGCGATCAGAGTCAGAGGAAGATACCTCATGAACTCCCCTGTCACATCAGGCCAAAACAGCAACGGTGCAAAAGCTGCAAGCGTTGTCGCAGTAGAGGCTGTGATCGGCCATGCCATACGTTTAGCGGCATCACGATAAGCTTCTCCTCTTGGCATTCCTTCTTGCATTCTTCTATCTGCAAATTCAGTCACCACAATTGCGCCATCCACCAACATGCCGACTGCCATAATCAGCGCGAATAGAACAATGATGTTAACGGTCAAGCCGAACACGGAAAGAGATAACAAACCGATCAGGAATGAACCGGGAATAGACACACCGACCAATAGCGCGGTTCGCACTCCCAACACAGCAATGATGACGATGACCACAAGAATGATGGCTGACAACACGTTGTTTTGAAGGTCATTGAGCATCATCTCGACGTCTTGAGATTCATCCCACGTGTATTTGACTAATAGATTTGATGGCCAATCTTCTCGCTTCTGAGCTTCTCGAATCACGGTTTTCACGAGTTCAACCGTTTCAATAATGTTCTCACCCGCACGCTTTTTAACATCCAAAACAATCGCAGATTTTCCATCTAGTCTTGCGAACGAACTCGGATCTCTAAATGCACGTCTTACTGTTGCGATATCACCAAACGTGATGACTTGCTTACCATCGACTTTGACTGGCAGCTCTAAAACATCTTTTATCGAGTCAAACACAGACGGTACTTTAACCGAGAAGCGACCATAACCAGTGTCAACAAAGCCAGCAGCAACAACGCGGTTGTTCAACGCAATCAGGTTGTAAATATCGCCTTGATCGAGTCCATAACTCTCCATGAGGAGTTGATCGACAATGATCTCCACGATGTCATCTCTATCACCCGCAATATCGACTTCAAGCACTTGTCGAAAACTTTCCAGTTTGTCTCTCAACAGACGGGCAATTTGCACTATGCCACGTTCAGGCACAGTGCCGTATAACACTACAGAAAGAACCGGTTGGGCGTTTGCTAGCGTAACCTCATTGACCGTAGGTTCATCACTGTCTGCGGGCAACTTTGGCTTAGCTAAATCAACCGCATCACGAACATCTGCCATCGCTTTATCAAGATCAACGCCAACATTAAATTCAAGCACTACAGACGCATGCCCTTCTGAAGAGTTGGACGTCATTTCCTTGATGCCTTCAATAGAGCGTAACTCTTGCTCCAAAGGACGTGCGATCAAGCGTTCGGCATCTCCCGGAGAAATACCTTGGTGTGAAACAGAAACGTAGATAATTGGAATAGTAATATCAGGGCTCGACTCTTTAGGAATCGTGACATAAGTAAGTACACCGGCTACCAGTATAAAAACCAGTAGCACGAGCATAGTTCGAGTACGCGACAGTGCCGCGTCAATTAACGCAAACATGTCGCCTCCTAAGGCTTACTGATTTCTAAATTTGATGTCTGTTTATCTAATATCTGTTTAACAGCGGCGACCTTATCACCATCACGCACAAAACCTTGCCCGCGTGTAATGATGTCGACTTCTTCACCCAATCCAGTTAACCAAACACCATCTTGCTCCGCTTTTACTAGCTGGATAGGAATAAAATGAACGGTATCTTCAACTAACGTTTTCACACCTAAGTTACCCTGGTCATCAAGTGCAAGCATCGCTGGAGTAATTTTCACTGCCATTTGCGTTTCTAAACTCAGTTCTACCTGAGTACTAACCCCTGCAGGAATAAGCTGATTTGGATTCGGCACTTCCACTTCAATCGCAAACGTATTGGTTGAAGGCGAAGATAGCTGGGATAAATATCGAACCGTTCCCTCTGTTTGAGAACCTTGAATAAAGTGGATAGTTGCAGGCTGACCTTTGGTAATACTCTGAATGTGACGTTCACTCACATTCGCTTCAATCACCAATCTTTTCAGATCAATCAAAGTAGCAACGGGATCTCCAACACCGACGAAATCACCTTGTTCAATAAACAAGTTTTCGACGACACCATCAAATGGAGCAACAATGGAAGTATGCTCTAGACGTAGCTCAACCGATTTTACGCTGGATTGGGCATCAGTCAGTGCTGCAAGAGCATTGGTATACGCGATCTCACCTTGTAAGCCACGGTTTTTAAGTGATTCTGCTGCTTTGTACTCTTGACGCTTCACCGATAACACGGATTTCGCTCTTTCTAGTTGAGCTTGTAAATCACCTTGGTCTATCAAAGCGATCACTTGCCCTTTAGTAACCTTCTCGCCTTTATCAATTTTGGTAATAAGAATTTTACCCGCGATTTCAGCAGACAAACGAGCTTGTTTGTCAGGTGCAGTGCGACCATAAAGGTCTATTTTTTTTTCAGTAGGTTCGGCATGAAAGGTTTGATACATCACTTTAGCAAGTGGAATAGTATCGGCAGATTTTGCTGGGGCTTGTTCTTGTGCATTTATAGAACCAAGACTCAGCCAGAGGGTTAAAAGTATGATTAATATGAAAGAAACGAGCCAGGGCTTTTGTGAAAAATAACCGCCCCCTAGTAAACTTCTCAATGAGAAATGAGACATGGACAATCCTTTATAATTATGTCCCTGCACAACGACTCAAATATACAGGGAGAGTGAACCAGCCATGATGTCATTCATAGCTAATTCACTCTGCATCATTAGTTAAACACTAAACGATGCACCGCAACCACATGTGGTTGTTGCGTTTGGATTGTTTACAAAAAAGCGAGAACCTTCCAGTCCTTCTGTATAATCAACCACTCCGCCAATCAAATATTGCAGACTCATAGGGTCAACCACTAGGGTTACGCCGCTATTCACAATTGTGGTGTCTCCATCATTTACATTCTCGTCAAATGTGAATCCGTATTGGAAGCCACTACAACCACCACCTGTAATATACACACGCAGTTTTAGTGCTGGGTTTTCTTCTTCAGCAATCAACGCTCTGACACGTGTTGCTGCTGCATCCGAAAAGGATAACGGTACATTTACTTCACTCACATTGACCTCTCTCAGTCAGGTAAATGCACACCAGATATTATTCACGATATCAATCTGATGGACATGACTCTTTTTTGATAATGCGGCGATTATCTAATACCTGACCTATACGTTCAAGTATTCACCGATACTAAGTTCAATGTCTCCAGAGATACTAGTGTCCATTTTTGCCGAACAAGCAGAACAACTCAGTGAGAAGAGTCAGAAATTTAGCTAAAACGTTTCCCCTCTGCCTGCACAAGCGTACAATGCACAGCAACTTGGTCCGAGACATAATAAAGAGGAACTATCCATGACCAAATCAGCTGATCTCTATAACAAAGCTCAATCAAAAATTCCTGGCGGCGTTAACTCTCCAGTTCGTGCATTTAACGGCGTTGGTGGCTCTCCTATTTTTATTGAGCGAGCAGACGGCGCATTTATCTTTGATGCTGATGGAAAAGCATATATTGATTACGTAGGTTCGTGGGGACCTATGATCCTTGGTCATAACCATGCTGTTATCCGCGAAGCGGTAATTAATGCAGCAAACCGTGGTTTAAGTTTCGGTGCTCCGACTGAAATCGAAATTACCATGGCTGAGTTAGTGTCTGAGCTCGTTCCTTCAATGGAACAACTACGTATGGTGAGTTCTGGTACAGAAGCAACCATGAGCGCCATTCGTCTTGCTCGTGGTTTTACTGGTCGTGACAAAATCATCAAGTTCGAAGGTTGTTACCACGGTCATGCAGACAGCTTATTAGTTAAAGCTGGCTCTGGCGCTCTAACTTTAGGTCAGCCAAGCTCTCCAGGTGTACCCGCTGATTTTGCAAAACACACATTAACCGCTCGCTTCAATGACCTTGAATCTGTGCGTGAATTGTTTACAGCAAACAAAGGTGAAATTGCATGTATCATCGTTGAACCTGTCGCGGGCAACATGAACTGTATTCCACCGGTTGAAGGTTTCCATGAAGGTCTGCGTGAAATTTGTGACCAAGAAGGCGCACTGCTGATTTTTGATGAAGTAATGACAGGTTTCCGCGTAGCACTTGGCGGAGCTCAAGCTCACTACAACATCAAACCAGACTTAACAACTCTAGGTAAAATCATTGGTGGTGGCATGCCTGTTGGTGCATTTGGTGGCCGTAAAGATGTCATGCAATTCATCGCTCCAACGGGTCCGGTATACCAAGCAGGTACTTTGTCTGGTAACCCTGTTGCTATGGCGGCTGGTTTAGCGTGTCTGACTCTGTTGAAAGAAGAAGGTAACGAGAAACGCCTAGCGGCTAAAACAAAACAATTGGCAGATGGCTTTAAGTACCTAGCAGACAAACACGGTGTGCCAATGGTAGTAAACCAAGTGGGTGGCATGTTTGGTTTCTTCTTCACTGAGCAAGAAAGCATTACTTGCTACGAAGATGTGACTAAGTGTGATGTCGAACGCTTTAAGCGCTTCTTCCACTTAATGTTGGACAAAGGCGTGTACCTTGCTCCATCTGCATTTGAAGCAAGCTTTACTTCTCTAGCTCACGGTTCAAGAGAAATCGAAGCGACACTTGAAGCTGCGGATCAATGTTTAGCGATTATCGCTGCTGAAGCGAAATAACGTTGACGACTATCTTTTATAAGAACGACTAAGTTTTATAAGAGCAACTTAGTTTTATAAAAACAACTGAGTTTCATAAGGCTGCGCTGAGCAGCCTTATTTATTTCCAGTTAGTGACAACTAACACCACGATAATGACTGTAACAGCGCCAATCCATGAAAATTTGCGACGTTTTGCATTCTTACTTTCGCAACACTTCTCATCATTGCAACATCCCATAATACCCTCTTCATTGCTAACCGACTGAATTACAGCCATTATAAACATACTTATTTGATTCCAAGGACAGCCAAAAGTGCCAGAAAAAATCAAAATTTCATCCAGTCATTGGGTTCTTGTTATTGCCCTGCTAGTCGCTGGTTTCGCCTGTTACTTACTAGTAGAACCCTATATCAATTCGATTGTGATGGCATTTATTATTTCCATGCTCATGTTTCCGCTGCATGAGAAGTTGGACAATATGATGCCAACCCATAAAAACATTTCATCCTTGTTATCCTGCATTATTCTGACGTTTATCATCGTCATTCCGCTGCTTTTTGTCTTTGCAGCTATCGTTCAGCAAGGCTCTAAGTTTTCCCAAAACGTCTATCAATGGGTAACGCATGGCGGCATTCAAACTCTGTTCAACCATCCATTAGTGGTGAAAGGTCTAGCACTAGCAAATCAGTATTTACCTTTCGACGGAATTAATCCCCAACAAATCGCACAAAAAGTCGCTCAATTTGCGACAAGTTTTGGCACAAACTTAGTCGGCATCAGTGCCAAGATTTTAGGTGATGCAACTAACTTCATTATGAGCTTCTTTTTGATGTTATTTGTCCTGTTCTTCCTACTAAGAGACAGAGAAAAAATCATCTCATCTATTCGTCATATATTACCTTTGTCTCGCAGCCAAGAAGATCGTTTGTTGGATGAGATTGAAAATGTCTCTAAATCGGCAGTGATGGGATCTTTCTTAACGGCTATCGCACAAGGTATCGCTGGCGGTATAGGTATGTGGTTAGCTGGTTTTCCGGGACTATTCTGGGGAACGATGATGGGCTTTGCATCGTTCATTCCCGTTGTTGGTACAGCACTTATCTGGATTCCAACCGCAACCTATTTATTCTTGACTGGCGATACAACGTGGGCAATTTTCCTTGTTGTTTGGAGCGTCGCTGTTGTGGGTTCGATTGATAACCTACTCAGACCATTCCTGATGCAAGGCAGTGCTGGCATGAACACCTTGATGATTTTCTTCTCACTACTTGGTGGTATCCAATTGTTTGGTTTGATTGGCCTTATCTACGGTCCACTGATTTTCGCTATCGCAATTGTGCTGTTTAATATTTACGAAGAAGAGTTCCACAACTTCTTAGACAGTCAAGACAACAGCTAAAAAGCTTCATGCTTGGAGCCGACTATGCGAGAATCGGCTCCAAAATTGAACCTAGCTTCATTGAACCAAAAAACCTAGATTTTAAATAAACCCTAAGCACTAAATAAACCACAGGCTCTAAATGTCTAACTACATTACCCCAAGCCAGATCGCTCTGCGTCAACTTGCGTACTTTGAAAACAAGAAAGTACTTGTTGCCGGAGAGGCGGAAGATCTGTTTCCTGTCGAACTCGCTAAACACTGCGCTTCTGTTTCTGTGTTCACGACCAACTATGGTTACTATCGCCAACTTGAATCAAAATCAGCGATTAGCGTCCATTTTGGTGCTGAACTTGAACATGACATTGATGCTGATATGGTGCTGTTGTACTGGCCTAAAGCAAAAATGGAAGCGGAATATCTGCTTGCTATGTTGATGGCGAAACTTGGTGTAAATACAGAAATCGTCGTTGTTGGTGAAAACAGATCTGGTGTTAAAAGCATTGAAAAGATGTTTGAAAACTACGGCAGAATAACAAAATTCGACTCAGCCCGTCGCTGTTCATTTTATTGGGGACAATGTTTAGAACAACCAAAAGCTTTTCAAATCGACGAATGGTTTAAATCTTATTCTGTTCAATATCAACAACATGAACTCACCATTCGCAGCTTACCAGGCGTATTTAGCCACGGTGAATTTGACCTAGGTAGTCGACTACTTTTAGACACTTTGCCAAATCTAGAGGGCAAGGTTCTTGATTTTGGCTGTGGCGCAGGTGTGCTAGGTTGTGTGATGGCGAAGCTCAATAGTGATATATCGCTAGAAATGTGTGACATCAGTGCGCTAGCCGTCCGCTCAAGCGAAGAAACCCTAAAGGCAAACAGTCTATCTGGTCGTGTCTTTGCGTCAGACATCTATTCAGATACTGCGACTGACTACAATTTCATTGTCACAAATCCACCTTTCCATGCAGGTTTAGATACTAGCTACAATGCAACTGAAACGCTTTTGGAAAAGTCACCAAGTCATTTACGCTCTGGCGGTGAACTGTTCGTTGTTGCCAATAGTTTCTTGAAATACCCTCCAATTATTGAGCAATCACTAGGTAATTGCGAGACGTTAAATAAGACCAGTAAATTTGCTATTTATCACGCTAAAAAAGCCTAACATTTGGTTACAAATTAACTAAAAGTGAGCCTATGACCACGATTTAAGTGGGACTTACTTGTCAAAGAAAAAAAACTTGTTAACTTCTGCGTAACTGTTTTTTTGTCGATCACATAACTTGCAGGTTTGCCTGCAAGTTTCATTGAAAGAAATCTCTTTGATATGTTCAGGTTTTATCGCAGACAAAAGTTTAAACGCTTACAAAACACCTTAATGCTAGCCTTTCTGGTGCTGAGCATTACCCCTCTGACCGTTACAGCAATCTTCTTCCTGAAGTCTCATATTGATGATCTTCAAGAACAAAGCACTTCTCACCTTCTGTCTGTTCGAGATACTAAACAGCAGCAAGTTATCGACTATCTCAATGCTAAAGAATCAGAAGTGATGGGATTTGTTCGCTCAGAACTCGCATATGCCAGTGGCGGTCGATTTTACGGCTTAGTGAACGCGTTTTCTCGCTTAGGTGAAGATATGGAACAAGCGAGAGAGAATGCGCAACAAAGATATATTCTTGGATCCGGCGATCAAGTAAAGACGTCTGTTCTTCCTCAATCAAACAGCTACGTTGGCAGTGAACGTTACCGCCTGTTGCATAAACGCTACCACTGGGCGTATATGGAGCTACTTAAACGCTCCGATTTCGATGATATTTTATTGGTCGATTTAAACGGAAATGTAACCTACTCCATCAATAAGAACGAGGAGTACGGTACTAACCTGTTTTCAGGGAAGTTCAAAGATGCCAATCTTGGGCAAACCTTTCAGCGGTTAGAGAAAACCGTTTCTGAGCATCGAGAAGATAACGAAGACTTTACCCCCGTAATTCTTTCAGACTTCATCGAAGAAAATGGTCAGCAATACGCTTGGTTTGGCGCCCCTATTATCCAACAAGGCTATTTGCACAGCTACGCGATGTTCCGCTTGCCAAACAAAGGCATTACTAAGCTCATCGCCGACAGCAGCAATTCAGCTATGCAAACACTGCTTGTAGGACAAGATCATCGCTCGCTAACGCTTTCGTACTTACAAGACGAAATTGATAAAAGCGGTGAAGTCATCAATTTAGCGCTATCAGGCAAAATTGATGTAGGCACTTATACCGATACTCTCGGTGAGAAAAACATTGCAGCTTACGCACCCATCAATCTTAAAAATACACACTGGGCCATCATTGTTGAGCTACCAGAGAAAGAGGCCTTTGCACGTGTTAACCAGCTAGAAAAGCTGTTCATATTAGCCATGCTCACCGCCATCGTATTGGTAGTCATCGCCTCTCATATGCTTTCAAATTTCATTACAGCTCCGTTATTGAGGCTCACTTGGGCTGCTGAGCGTGCCTCTGCCGGCGATCTCGATGAAAGCATGATTAACACTGAACGCAAAGACGAAATCGGTCGACTTGCTATCAGTTTCGAGCGTATGCAGCGCTCCATCCGTGAAAAAATCCAGCTCATCAAATCGCAAAACAGTGAACTGGAAAAAAACATCCAAATTATTCGTAAACAAAACGAAGAGTTGCAGCTAGCCAACAAACTCAAAGACGAGTTTCTAGCGACAACCTCTCACGAATTAAGAACGCCATTACACGGCATGATAGGCATTGCTGAAGCACTGATTTCTGGTGCAAACGGCCCTATTACGTCTGACCACAAATACCAGTTAGATATTATCGCCACCAGCGGTCAACGCCTTGCTCGCCTAGTGGACAACTTACTCGATTATCACAAGATGCGTTATGGTGATTTGGATATTCAGTGCAATGCGGTTGATCTTTCTAGTTCGACACGTCTAGTGCTAGAACTCTCTAACCATCTACTTGGTAAAAAACCGATTAGGATCATCAACCAGATATCAGACAATCAGTTCTGGGTATCGGCCGATCCTCAACGCCTAGAGCAGGTGCTATATAACCTTATCGGTAATGCGATCAAATACACCTCGGAAGGTAAAATTGTCATTTCAGCGTCATTAATCGATGACCAAGTTCGAGTTCAAGTTGTAGATACTGGACAGGGCATTCCTGCGGATCAGTTAGAACATATTTTTGAACCGCTTATTCAAGGGACAATAGATACAAACCGTTATCGCCAAGGTTCAGGACTCGGTTTATCCATCAGCCGTCAACTGATAGAACTGATGAATGGTACCCTTTATGTAAGTAGCCAGCCGCTAGTTGGCACCACATTTAGTTTCACATTACCTATTGCTTCAGTTGAAGAGATAGAGCAAGCCAAACTGACCGAACAACCACACTTCCAAGCACCAGATATTGGCGAAGTTGAACTGCCAGACACGAGTAATTTGCCGGAAAACCACGATGGTCCATTGTTATTGGTTGCAGATGACGAACCCGTGAACCTTCGTATTCTGGACAGTTTCTTAAGATTAGAAGGTTATCGTGTCCGTACGGTCGCAGACGGAAATGAAGTGCTTAAAGCGGTAGAAAAAGAGAAACCAGAGCTATTACTGCTCGACATCATGATGCCGGGTATGAGTGGCTATCAGGTTTGTGAAAAGCTAAGAGAAACATATAGTCTGACTGATTTACCGATCATCATGCTCACCGCTTTAAATCAAACAGAAGACCGATTGAGAGGTTTTGCGGCAGGCGCAAATGACTACTTGTCGAAACCTTTCAATAAAAAGGAACTGGCAGCGAGAATCCACGCTCATATGGCGGCAAGCCAAGCAGAGCAAAGACGATTAGAAAACCTTGAACTGCAAAATGAGCTCAAACAGAGAAATATCGTTGAAGCGGATTTACTAGAGACACAAGAGCGGCTTTTAGAACAGCTTGAATCTGCACATGAAGCCATTGTTTGTCTAAAAGAAAACAACAAGATTCTGTTTGCAAACCAAGCTGCATCCAGACTCTTTAAACGAACTCAAGAGCAACTTAAACGCTCCAGTGCTGAAGAGCTGTTTTCCCATAAACATCTCAATATTGCTCAAGAACATTATTGTGGTGAAGTGGACATTTTTGTTGGTGATTCACGCCTTCGCCTACCCGCAGATATTCTCAGACTACCGAAGAGTTCTGGAATGCAAGCGATTTACATATTAAACGTCGGTGGAGCTCAGAGCGCGCAAAGGATACAGAATTTAGAAACAGCGGTGGATGCACTATCAAGCTACGCATTCAGCGGGGATAAAGAGAGGCTGCAGCAACTAAAAGAACTCGGCGGTGAATTTACCCGCATTGCTGATAAAGCCGAAGGCGACAACCAATCGAAGCAAGAATTAATGCGAACAGTGCTCGTTGATGCGATGACCAGTGCGCTCAACTATTGGGAGAAAGCTCCGGGTCAATCTAAGTTCACCTTCGCCGAGCAAAGTGGTCTGTGGCGTGTCTATCTCGACCGAAGCACACTGCAAACCCGAACACTTGATAAGTACCTGCGAGTAGAAACAGTACCGAAAACGCCGCGCTGGCGTACTGTGCTGAACTCTCTCGATTACATCCTTGAGCATCATAACGAACCTGGGTCAGAGCGCCTTCATTTAGAGGCTTTGCGTAATAAGCTTCAGAAGTTGATCGCTTCAATGTAGAACGCAGTTCTATGTTTCATCACTTATGTTGAAACAGTTCAATTCACTTTAGCCCACAGCTGTGGGCTATTTTATTGCTACCCACAATTTTCTATTCACCACTGTTTTCTACTCACTACTATTTTCTACTCACGACGTTTCGCCACTAACGACGTTTACCAGCAACTATTTTTTACCAGCAACTAAAAGCAGCAGTCACCTTTACCTTTAGATCTAAGCTGCCTCTAGGTACGTGTTATACCGCTTCTACGTTGCAAATATCCATGAAGAACCATACCAATAGCGTTCTGCATTAAAACCTTTACCTCTCCCATCGCCTAAATACTCTCGTAGATATGTGGGAGTTTAAGCACTACCAAATTCGTTTCAATAAAGTTAATTAACAAAGAAAATTAACCATCCAAAATTGAGCCTAATCAGATAGAATTGACGTGTATCGATGCTCCAAAAATTCAAAAAATAAGGTAAAAAAGAAGGAATTATTTGTCTCTGGGATATCAATCACAACAATTCGCCAGAATTAATTTCCAAAGACAAATTAACGAGAAAAAGTGGTAGTGACAATCCTCTCACTTTATAGAAAACGCAGAAAACACTTTTTAAATAAAGAATAAAAACGATAGTGACCACTAACAAAAGACAAAAACCCACCATAATTAAGCGGTTTTACACCTTTCAATAAGCGGTCAAAATAGCATCAAACATAAAGAGTTTTGACGTTAATGACGGAGATGGGTGAAGTTTTGACGTTTTTAACGAGAAATGAGTTTGCTAAAAACTCATACAAGGTGTTTTCTTACCTCAGCCAACGGTTTACAGGCCACTCATATCCACCAAGCTCCTCCGCTGGTGGAACTCAATATGAGGTAACCCCTTGGAAATTGTTCATCCAATGATGAAATTCATATCCATTCGTGAAATGAAGCAAACAGTAAGGAACAGCTATGCTTGCCAATATTAAAAAGACAGCACTCGCAACAGCCGTTATCGCTGGAGCAATTAGCGTCTCAGCTCCTGCATTAGCCCGCAGTGAGCTAACCATAGTGCCTGATTTTTACCCAACTATGGTTCGTAACTTCAACCCATACTTAGCAACAAACCTACGTACGACAACTGACTTTATCTATGAACCATTAGTTATTTTCAACGAGATGAAAGGCAACACTCCGGTGATGCGTCTTGCTGAAAGCTACAAAATGGCTGACGACCTAATGAGCGTGACATTTAACGTTCGTAAAGGTGTGAAATGGTCTGATGGCGAAACGTTTACTGCTGATGACATCATCTATTCTTATCAACTACTAAAAAACAAACCTGAGCTTGACCAACGTGGTATCAACAAATGGGTTAAGAGTGTAGAAAAAGTAAATGAATACACCGTACGCTTCCAACTGACTGAAGCGAACTCAAACGTACCATACGAAATTTCGCTTGTACCGATCGTAGCTGAGCACATCTGGAAAGATGTCAAAGAACCAACAACTTTCACCAATGAAAACCCTGTTGGTACAGGTCCATTCACTGAAATCGATACCTTCACTCCGCAACTTTATGTTCAGTGTCGCAACCCGAACTACTGGGATGCAGCAAACCTAGAAGTTGATTGTTTACGTGTTCCACAAATCGCAAACAACGACCAACTACTGGGCAAAGTCGTTAACTCTGAGCTGGATTGGACTTCATCTTTCATTCCTGACATTGATCGTACCTATGCAGCAGCAAGTCCTAACCACCACTACTGGTATCCAGCATCGGGTACTCAAGCATTCGTGGTTAACTTCAAAAACCCTGATGCAGCGAAGAATGAAGCATTAACTAACGTTGATTTCCGTCGCGCATTCTCTATGGCGATTGACCGTCAAACGATTATCGACATCGCATTCTACGGTGGCGGTACAGTGAACGACTTCGCATCGGGCTTAGGTTACGCATTTGAAGCTTGGTCTGATGAAACCGTACACAACAAGTACAAAGGCTTTAACACATACGATGCTGAAGGCGCGAAAGCACTTCTTGCGAAAGCAGGCTTCAAAGATGTAAACGGTGACGGCTTTGTAGACACGCCATCTGGTAAATCTTTTGAGTTGTTAATTCAATCTCCAAACGGTTGGACAGACTTCAACAACACTGTGCAACTGGCGGTTGAGCAGTTAACTGAAGTGGGTATCAAAGCGAAAGCACGTACTCCTGAGTTTGCGGTTTACAACGAAGCAATGCTGAAAGGTACTTACGATGTAGCATACACAAACTACTTCCACGGTGCTGACCCTTACCTATACTGGAACAGTGCATATAACTCAGCACTTCAAGGTGGTGAAGGTATGCCTCGCTTCGCAATGCATTTCTACAAAAACGATAAGCTAGACGGTCTACTAGATAGCTTCTACAAAACAGCGGATAAGAACGAGCAGGTACAAATTGCTCACGGTATTCAGAAAATCATCGCTGAAAACCAAGTCACTATCCCTGTATTGTCAGGAGCTTGGATGTACCAATACAACACCACTCGATTCACTGGTTGGTGGAGCGAAGACAACCCGAAAGGTCGTCCAAGTGTTTGGGCTGGTATCCCAGAGCGTCTACTACACGTACTGGACTTAAAACCAGTTAAGTAAACGTTCATTCTTTGCGGCGTACCTCGTACGCCGCCTATTAAAAATCCCCACTATTTAAACAATTTATGACGCTCTGCGTCAGGGGATTTCTCGCTCTAAATTTCGCTAGCAATCAGAAACACACTGGGTGAGTAAGGTGTAAGTTATGGGTTATTTTTTAAGACGTTTGTCATTTTATTTTGCCGCGCTGCTTGTCGCAGCCACCATCAATTTCATTATCCCGCGAGCAATGCCTGGTGACCCAGTTACCATGATGTTTGCTAACGCAACCACGCAAGTAACACCAGAGCGTATCGAAGCTATGAAACAATTGCTTGGCTTCGTAGATGGTCCTTGGTACGTACAATACATCACTTATATGAAGAGTATCTTTAGCTGGGAGCTAGGTACTTCAATTAAGTTCTACCCTTTGAGCGTTAATGATCTTTTAGGTAGTGCATTTGGCTGGTCACTTTTTCTAGCCGGTACTGCCGTCATTATCTCTTTCTCAATCGGCTCAATTCTCGGCATCTTTGCTGCGTGGAAACGTGGTAGCCGCTACGACACTTTTATCACTCCGGGAATGTTGGTTATCCAAGCAGTGCCACAAGTCGTTATCGCAATGCTTGCCATGTTCATCTTCGCTATCGGTCTGAAGTGGTTCCCAACAGGTTACGCATACACAGCAGGTACAATGCCTGACTGGACAAGCTGGGCATTTATTAAAGATGTGGGCTATCACGCCATACTGCCTCTTGTCTGTGCGTCTATCGTTCAAATCGGCGGTTTCTTGGTCAACATGCGTAACAACATGATCAACTTACTGGCTGAAGACTACATCACGATGGCGAAAGGCAAAGGTTTGAGCGAAAACCGTGTTGTTTTCAACTATGCCGCGCGTAACGCATTGCTACCGAGTGTAACAGCGCTTTCTATGTCATTAGGCATGGCGATTGGTGGTCAGCTCATCATCGAAATCATTTTCAACTACCCGGGTCTTGGCACTGTGCTATTTAACGCCATCACTGCCCGTGACTACCAAGTTCTGCAAGGTCAACTTCTTATCATGACTCTGTTTATGCTGTTCTTTAACCTGCTCGCAGACATGCTTTATGTCGTACTCGACCCTCGTCTACGTAAGGGAGGTAAATAATCATGAAAGCACTTTGGAAACTTTTATCGGGTAACCGAGTAGCCATGATTGGCGTTGCCATACTGTCGATGTTCTTATTTATCGCAATTGCAGCACCTTTGATTACAAAACATGCCCCCGACAAACGTACAGGTAACCCACATGAATATCCTACGTTTGTAGTGAAAGCGGCGAAAAGCGATCCCAATGGTTGGGTTGCTGAAAACTTCGCAACCGACAGAAGAACATTGGCGATGTCGAAGAAAGCAGATCATACCCTTGGTACGACTCGTATGGGTCGTGACGTATGGGCGCAGGTCGCTTACGGTGCTCGCGTATCACTAGCAGTCGGCTTCGGTGCGGGTATCACAGTTTGTTTTCTGGCGACCATCATCGGTGTTTCCGCTGGTTACTTCGGTGGCAAGGTCGATGATTTTTTAACAGCAGCAATGAACATCATGCTGGTTATTCCTCAATATCCGCTGCTGTTCGTGGTTGCAGCTTTCATTGGAGAAGCTGGTCCTCTAACCATATCCCTCATCATAGGGTGTACCTCCTGGGCATGGGGTGCTCGTGTGGTACGAGCTCAGACGCTAGCACTGCGTGAAAAAGAGTTCGTCAAAGCCGCTGAAGTATTAGGTGAGAGTTCATGGCGCATTATCTTCGTTGAGATTCTTCCAAACCTTATTTCAATTGTCGGCGCCAGCTTCATCGGTTCAGTGATGTACGCAGTAATGATGGAAGCCACTATTTCCTTCCTAGGTTTAGGTGATCCGAACACCATCAGTTGGGGCATCATGCTTTACAACGTGCAAACCTCTTCATCTATGCTGGTTGGCGCTTGGTGGGAACTACTAGCTCCGTGTCTATCACTGACTCTGCTAGTAACTGGTCTGGCACTGCTTAACTTCGCAGTGGACGAAATTGCAAACCCACAATTGCGCTCTCACAAAGGGATGAAACGTTGGAAGAAACTCGCTCAGCAAGACAAATCAGCGCGCGAGCCTAACTTGCCACCTCAAAATGCACTTTGGAGCGGAGACAAATAACATGACAGCACCACTTATCTCAATCCGCAACTTATGCGTGGACTACATTACTGACGCTGGTGATGTACGCGCCTGTAACAACGTTAGCTTTGATATTGCACCGGGCGAAGTCTTTGGCTTAGCTGGTGAATCAGGTTGTGGTAAATCAACCGTTGCATTCTCGCTAATGCGTCTACACAAGCCGCCAGCGTTTATTACCGGTGGTGAAGTGATTTTCAATGGCGAAGACATCCTTCAGTACAGCGATGACAAAATGCAGTCATTCCGTTGGAGCCAGATGTCGATGGTATTCCAAAGCGCCATGAACGCACTTAACCCTGTATTGCGTATGGAAGAGCAGTTCTGTGATGTGATTATGCGCCATACCAATTTGACTCGAGAGCAGGCAAAACGCCGCGCTGAAGGTCTGTTGGAAATAGTGGATATTCACCCTAGCCGCTTAAACGACTACCCACACCAGTTTTCTGGAGGTATGCGTCAGCGCTTAGTGATCGCGATTGCGTTAGCGCTTAACCCGAAGATGATCATCATGGATGAGCCGACCACGGCACTTGATGTGGTTGTTCAGCGTGAGATTCTGCAAAAGATCTATGCGTTAAAAGAAGAGTTCGGCTTCTCTATTTTGTTCATTACCCATGACTTGTCTTTGATGGTCGAGTTCTCCGACCGCATTGGCATCATGTATTCCGGTGAACTGATTGAAGTAGCTCCTTCAAAAGAGATTCTACAAAGCCCGTTCCATCCTTACACCAAAGGATTGGGTAGTTCATTTCCACCATTAACAGGACCAAAAACCAAGCTCACAGGTATTCCGGGGAACCCTTTGAACCTACTGGAAATCCCACAAGGCTGCCGTTTCCAAGCGCGCTGTGATCGTGTCCATGAAACCTGTACCAAAGTGTCGACTCTACTTCGTCAAATTGAGCCGGGACGTTATTCAAATTGCCACCTTTACGGTGAGCCGATTGCACAGGTAAAGCTCTAGTTTGAGTTGGTTACGGTCAAGCTATTCGCAAAGTTAGGGGTGGAGAAAAATATGAATATCCAAAACGAAAATCTATTAATTGAAGGGAAGAATCTGGTCAAAGACTTCCCGATCAACAGTAATACGCTGAAACAACCGATGATGCGCGCTATCAACGACGTGTCATTCAAAATGTATAAAAGTCGCGGACTTTCAGTGGTCGGTGAATCAGGCTCTGGCAAATCCACTACAGCCAAAATGATCGCCAAAATGTACGCACCGACTTCAGGCAACATTGAGTACAAAGGTCGTGATATTCAAGAGATCAAATCTCGTTCTGATCTGATGCATTACCGCGAGGGAATCCAAATGGTTTGGCAAGATCCATTCGGTTCACTTAACCCAACGCACACCATTTTTCACCATATTGCCCGCCCACTTTTAATCCATAAAAAAGTGAAGCCTGGCAATAAGAAAGAGCTTCAAGAACGCGTGTATGACTTGCTGGAACAGGTTGGTTTAATTCCACCTAAAGAGACAGCAGAAAAATATCCGCACCAGCTTTCTGGTGGTCAGCGTCAGCGTGTCAACTTAGCTCGCAACATCGCGGTGGGTGCTGAAGTGGTGCTCGCTGATGAACCGACTTCGATGCTCGACGTCTCGATTCGTGCTGGCGTGTTAAATCTGATGGAAGAGATGAAATTTGAGAAAAAAATGTCTCTTCTCTATATCACGCACGACATCGCAACCGCTCGCTACATTGCAGAAGATCTCGCCGTTATGTATGTCGGTCATATGGTGGAATGGGGTGATACCGAGCAAATCATTCACGATCCGCAACATCCATATACCCAGCTACTGGTTTCAGCGGTTCCGGATCCAAAGAAATCGATCCACGAAAAACTAAAAGGCAACAAAGGTGAAATCCCATTGTGGACTCCAGCCTCTGTGGGCTGCCCGTTTGCTGGACGCTGTACCCATGCCACCAGCAAATGCCGTGAGCAATTGCCGGCGGTGACGCAGCTGGCAGAGAATCACTTCGTCCGCTGTTATTTATACGAAAACTAAAAACCTATACAAAAACTAAACATTAACAATAACTTATAGGTTTTCCTTCGTCTTGGGCAAACCTGATGTATTAAGAAAGCTAGCACTGCCTTTACAGTGCTAGTCAAGAAAGGCAACTGGAGACCTAAATGCAGTTACTGATCAACCACATTGGCTATGAAACATTTGGACCAAAACAGGCGGTGCTTTTGAGTCAAACCTCAGAGCTACACCCTACTTTTGCTCAACTTGTTTGCAGTTATAGCCATAAGACTGTCGCTCAACTCAAAATTGAGCGACACGGTAAAGTGGCGAATTGGCATCAAGGGTATTTTCATCGCATCGACTTTTCTCCGTTTACTGGGGAAGGCAGCTTTTACTTACGTGTTGAAAACTCTCAATCTGAAAGTACTCAATCTGAAGTTTTTACGATTGCTCAAGGTCTACTGATGCAGCGTACTTTTTCCGATGTGCTGCATTATTTTAAGTCACAACGCTGTGGCGGAATTTTTGACAAGCAAGATAAGTCTGTACCTCTACTAGGCACATCATCCACTGCCGATGTGCATGGAGGCTGGTACGACGCTTCAGGTGACGTTAGCAAATATTTAAGTCACCTTTCTTACGCTAACTATTTGAATCCACAACAAACCCCCATTGTGGTATGGAACCTGTTCAAAGGGTTAGCGCTTTTAGACCATCGCTCGGAGTTTGCTGCATTTTCTCGCACTCGCCTTAAGGAAGAGGCGTTGTTTGGTGCTGATTTCTTAGTTCGTATGCAGCACTCCGAGGGATTTTTTTACATGACCGTTTTCGACCAGTGGAGTAAAGACATCAAGCGCAGAGAGATCTGTGCTTATGAAACTCAGCAGGGTCACAAATCCAACGATTATCAAGCAGGCTTCCGTCAAGGCGGTGGTGTGGCTATTGCAGCGCTTGCAAGGGCTGCAAGGGCTGCAAGATGCGATATCCACGGTGAATACACCAGTGAAGACTATCTAAATGCTGCTGTGAAAGGCTATTGGCATTTAAAAGAATACAACACTCATTATCTCAACGACGGTATAGAAAACATCATCGATGAATACTGCGCATTACTTGCAGCATGCGAGTTGTATCGCTCTGTATCAGAAGAAGACTCAAAGCAGACTTACTTACAAGAAGCAAGAAACTGGGCTGAACGCTTATCTGCAAGACAGCAAGTCGACGAAAACTATCTTAACTTCTGGTCAGCAAACGAAACCGGTAGTCGACCTTACTATCATGCTGCAGAAGCTGGGCTTCCTGTCATTGCACTGTGTGAATACCTTGATATCGAACCTTGCGCAGAGCGTTTCGCATCGGTTCAAACAACCGTACAGCAATCATGCTTGTTTGAACTAACCATTACTTCTTCAGTACGCAATCCGTTTGGTTATCCACGTCAATATGTCAAAGATGTAGATGGCGACAAACGTAGCGCATTCTTCATTTCACAAAACAACGAAACTGGCTATTGGTGGCAGGGCGAAAACGCCCGTCTGGCTTCGCTTGCAGTCATGGCTTATCAAGTACAGCCGTACTTAAAAGACCAACAACTACAACACAAACTGCTGAGCTTTGCACAAGATGCTCTGAACTGGGTACTTGGCTTAAACCCATACGATATGTGCATGCTAGACGGGCACGGGCATAACAATCCGGACTACTTACCACATCTTGGATTCTTTAATGCTAAAGGCGGTGTCTGTAATGGCATTACCGCAGGGTTTGAAGATCCAGAAGATATTGCCTTCAATCCCGAAAAGCAGAAAGACGACATGATGCAAAACTGGCGATGGGGAGAACAATGGATTCCTCATGGAGCTTGGTACTTACTGGCGATCATGGGCCAGTTTGAGCATTACAAATCGGCTGGGTGCGAGCAGTCAAAGGAGACATGTCATGAGTAACTACTATGTGGGCATTGATGGTGGCGGTACTTCCTGTCGAGCTCGCATTCGAGATGCAGAAGGCAACCTAATTGGCGAGGGTAAAAGTGGCAGCGCGAATATCCTGCTTGGGGTAGACATTGCCTTGCGTTCCATCATTGAAGCTATCCGCATAGCGGCAAAGCAAGGTGGTCTAGACGAGACTCACTTACACAGAATGCATGTGGGACTTGCGTTAGCGGGAGCAGAACAAAAATCGGCATGGTTTGCTTTTATGCAGCAACCATACCCTTTTGCATCCATCACATTAAACACCGATGCATACGGAGCTTGTTTAGGTGCTCACAATGGTCAGGACGGCGCCATTATGATTGCGGGTACGGGCTCTTGCGGCATTTTACTTAAAGATGGGCAACAGCATGTGGTGGGTGGCAGAGAGTTCCCAATTTCAGACCAAGGCAGCGGCGCCATGATGGGCTTAAGCCTGATTCAGAAGGTGATTCTGACACAAGATGGCATTCGCCCTCACACTAAGCTGAGCCAGCACGTGATGGAGCATTTTGATAATGACGTAGACCAAATTGTTGAATGGTCTAAGTCCGCGCTTCCCCGTGATTATGGTCAGTTTTCGCCAGCCATTTTTTCTTATGCGCAGCAAAACGATGCCCTTGCTGTTGAACTGCTTAAAGAAACAGCAGCAGATATCGAAATGTTCTTAAACGCTCTCCAGCGCAAAGGCGCAGAGAAAATTTGCCTGATGGGCAGTATTGCTGAACGTATTTTGAATTGGCTATCCCCGACAGTTCAGCATTGGATTGTTACCCCCCAGTTCGACGCTATAGAAGGCGCACTGATGTTTGCTGGCAAGCCAGCGCACAATTTGTATTAGAAGAAGTTGTATTAAGAGAATTTCTATTAAGGGTTGATGATGAACTATCGAATTGACTTTGCTGTACTTTCAGAACAGAAAAATGATTGCCGATTTGGGCTGACGCTGCATAACTTAAGCGAGCAAGATCTTGCTGACTGGTCATTGCACTTCATCATGGATCGCTTTATCCAGCCAGACAGTGTCTCCAACGGCGAACTGCATCAAGTAGGCAGTTTTTGTAGCCTTACGCCAAAACAAGCGGTTTTACCCGCAAATGGTCACTATTACTGCGAATTCCGCATTAAAACAGCACCATTTCGTTTTTATAGTGACGGCATAAAAGAAGCGTTTGTACAGCTTAATCATGCCGAAGCTACCGTCCGCTATGACGTCGCGGTTACACCAATTGTTCTGGCTTCCCCTTATCAAGAACGCAGTGAAATACCGCAAACGCTACAAGCCGAGCTATGTTTGATTCCTAAACCGAATCGTATAGAAAGACTTTCTGGAAGCTATTTGCTAGCAACCACCAGCCAGATCACGCTGCAATCAACACAAGCAGAACAAGCTGCAATATGGCTGCAACAGGAACTCAAAAGTCTGTATGAGTTCGAACCACAGCCAATTGGCAACGCTGACATTGTGTATCAAATCAATCCTATTCTGGATGAAGAACATTATCAGTTAACCGTTACTAGCCACGGTGTACTGCTAGAAGCAAGTAGCCATGTGGGTTTTGTTCATGCGTCAGCAACGTTATTGCAGTTAGTCCAACGCACACAAAGTGGCTTGTTCATACCGTACGTCAAAGTCACTGATGCACCTCGCTTTAAATACCGAGGCATGATGCTCGATTGCGCTCGACATTTTCATCCTGTTGAACGTGTAGAACGCCTCATCAATCAATTGGCTCATTACAAATTTAATACCTTTCACTGGCATCTCACTGATGATGAAGGCTGGAGAATTGAGATCAAATCACTGCCTCAGCTTACCAATATCGGGGCTTGGCGTGGCGTAGACAAAGAGATTGGTCCGCAATTCAGTACGGCGACGGATCAGCACGGTGGCTATTACACCCAAGAAGAGATCAAACGAGTGATCGCTTTTGCGCAAGTTCGTGGGATCACCGTTATTCCAGAGATCGACATTCCCGGTCATTGCCGCGCTGCGATCCGTTCACTCTCTGAATGGCTGCTCGACACCGAAGATCGTTCTGAATATCGCAGTATTCAAAATTATAACGACAACGTGTTGTCCCCTTCGTTGCCTGCCACTTATCGATTTTTGGATCTGGTCCTTGAAGAGGTTTCAGCACTGTTTCCAAGTCAATTCATTCACATTGGTGCTGATGAAGTTCCAGATGGAGTCTGGATTAACAGTCCTAAATGTCAGGCATTGATGGACGAACATGGGTATCAGGACGCGAAAGAACTACAAGGACATTTACTGCGATACGTTGAGAAGAAATTACGTTCTTTAGGCAAACGCATGGTGGGCTGGGAAGAAGCTCAGCATGGCAACAAGGTGAGCAAAGATACCGTTATCTACTCTTGGCTGTCAGAGCAAGCCGCGCTGGACTGCGCGAAGCAAGGCTTCGATGTGATCTTGCAGCCGGGTCAGTACACCTATCTCGATATTGTTCAAGATTATGCCCCTGAAGAACCGGGGGTGGCATGGGCAGGTGTGACACCTTTAGAACGCGCTTATGGCTATGAACCTTTGGAGGAAGTACCTGCCGATCACCCAATTCGCAAACGCATATTAGGTATGCAAAGCGCGTTGTGGTGTGAACTGATTAACGACCAATCACGTATGGATTACATGCTCTACCCTCGACTTACCGCTCTGGCAGAGGCTGGCTGGACGCAAAGTGCTTTACGTGACTGGACAGACTATCTCGCTCGCCTAAAAGGACACTTACCTTTGCTCGAAAAGCAAGGCATCCATTATCGAGCCCCTTGGAAATAACAATTTATTTTGCCTTCCCTTTCAAATTCAAAGCAAGGGATGGAAACAAGCACATATTCATTTTCGCTAGCATCGACATTGGCTGCGTTATTCGCAGTTTTTAGAAAAAGGAAATCACCATGAAATACGGCTATTTCGATAACGACAATCGTGAATACGTCATCACTCGTCCAGACGTTCCAGCGCCATGGACGAACTATTTAGGTACGGAAAAATTCTGCAGCGTTATCTCTCATAACGCCGGCGGTTACTCATTTTATAACTCGCCAGAATACAACCGAGTGACCAAATTCCGCCCTAATTTCACGCAAGATCGTCCGGGGCATTACGTCTATCTACGTGACGATGAAACTGGTGATTTTTGGTCTGTCTCTTGGCAACCTGTAGCAAAGAGCCTAGACCAAGCAGATTATGAAGTTCGCCATGGTTTGTCTTATTCAAAATTCAAGTGTGACTACAACGGAATTGTCGCAACCAAAACTCTGTTTGTACCAAAAGGTGAAGATGCAGAAGTCTGGGATGTCGTCATTGAAAACACCTCTGATCGCCCTCGGACTATCAGTGCATTTAACTATGTTGAGTTTTCATTTAGTCACATTAAATCGGACAACCAAAACCATCAAATGTCGCTTTACTCTGCTGGCACTGATTACAAAAATGGTGTGATTGAATACGACCTCTACTACAACACTGACGATTTCCTTGGCTACTACTACCTAACCGCAACGTTTGATGCTGATAGCTATGATGGGCAACGCGATACTTTCTTAGGTATGTACCGCGATGAAGCAAACCCTATTGCTGTAGAGCAAGGCAAATGTTCTAACCTCACTCAAACCTGCTACAACCACTGCGGTGCTCTGCATAAGCAATTCACGCTACAACCGGGTGAACTAGTACGTTTTGCTGTGGTACTAGGCGTTGGTAAAGGCAATGGCGAAAGACTTCGTGCCAAATACCAAGACCTAACTGAAGTGGATAAGGCGTTCGCTGCTATCAAACAACACTGGGATGAACGTTGTGACAAGTTCCAGGTGAAGTCACCAAACGAAGGTCTAAACACCATGCTTAACGCTTGGACTCTCTATCAAGCGGAAACCTGTGTGGTATGGTCTCGCTTTGCCTCCTTTATTGAAGTGGGTGGACGTACCGGTCTTGGCTACCGCGATACTGCGCAAGACGCAATCTCTGTACCTCATACCAACCCAAATATGACGCGCAAACGCTTAGTGGATCTTCTACGTGGACAAGTAACAGCAGGCTATGGCTTACACCTGTTTGATCCAGACTGGTTCGATCCAGAAAAAGCCAACGTAAAACCTTCTAAATCTCCGACGGTTGTTCCAACACCTTCTGACGAAGATAAGATCCACGGCATTAAAGATACCTGTTCAGACGACCATTTATGGATCGTTCCGACCATTCTTAATTACGTTAAAGAAACCGGCGATTTCAATTTCATTGATGAAGTCATTCCTTACGCCGACGGCGGTAACGCAACGGTTTACCAGCACATGATGGCAGCGTTGGATTTCTCAGCAGAATACGTAGGGCAAACAGGAATCTGTAAAGGTCTGCGAGCTGACTGGAACGACTGTCTGAACTTAGGCGGTGGTGAATCAGCAATGGTTTCTTTCCTTCACTTCTGGGCGCTTGAAGCATTCCTAGAATTGGCGAAATACCGTAATGACAATCAAGCGGTAAGCAAATACCAAGCGATGGCAGACGGTGTACGCGACGCATGTGAAACCCACTTATGGGATGGACAGGGCGAATGGTATATCCGCGGTCTGACCAAAGATGGCGACAAAATCGGTACCTTTGAACAATTGGAAGGCAAAGTTCATCTTGAATCGAACTCGCTAGCGGTTCTATCTGGTGCGGTATCGCAAGAGCGTGGCGAGAAAGCGATGGATGCTGTGTACAAATATCTGTTCTCACCATACGGCATACATCTCAATGCTCCATCCTTTGCAACACCAAACGATGACATTGGTTTTGTGACCCGTGTTTATCAAGGCGTAAAAGAGAACGGCGCTATTTTCTCTCATCCAAACCCTTGGGCTTGGGTAGCGGAAGCTAAGTTAGGTCGTGGCGACAGAGCGATGGAATTCTACGACGCCCTAAACCCATACAACCAGAACGATATAATTGAGACTCGCGTAGCTGAGCCATATTCCTATGTACAGTTCATCATGGGACGTGACCATCAAGATCACGGTCGAGCAAACCACCCATGGCTCACAGGTACATCTGGCTGGGCTTACTATGCAGCGACTAACTTCATCCTTGGTGTACGCACTGGTTTCGATACTCTGATTGTTGACCCATGCATTCCAACTTCATGGCCGGAATTTGAGGTGACACGCCAATGGCGCGGTGCAACTTACCAAATCAAGGTTCTGAACCCGAATGGCGTAAGCAAAGGCGTAACCTCAATTAAGGTGAATGGTGAGCAGGCAGATGTCATCAACGCTCAACCGCAAGGCAGCGTTAACCAAATCACAGTGGTAATGGGCTAATACACGCTTTGCGTTAAGCGTAAGTGGATATTGATAAACAAACCCTATGTGCCATGGATGGCACATCGAAGCTCCATGGACGCTTGTTTATGAACAAATAAATGCCTGTTTGTTTTCAATATCCGCTCTAAGCAAGTCCAATAAGGAGAATAGAACATGATTCAATTTGGTACCGGCGGCTGGCGCGCTTTCATTGGTGAAGAATTCACGAAAGACAACGTTCGTTTAGTTGCGCAAGCGTTAGCCAATATCATCAATAGCGAAAATGTCGCCAATGAAGGCTTTGTGATTGGTTACGACCGCCGCTTCCTTTCAGATAAAGCAGCTAAATGGTTTGCAGAAGTGTTGGCTGGTAACGGGATTACAGTCAGTTTTATCGACAAATTCGTACCAACACCAGTGGTGATGTATAAAGCGAAACAGCTCGACTGCGCATACTCAGCTTGTATTACTGCCTCTCACAACCCAGCTGATTACAATGGCGTAAAAGTATTTATACGTGGCGGACGCGATGCCGATGAAGTAATCACTAACAAGATCGAACAACAAATAGCACAACTAACCTTATCGGCTGTACGTGCAGTGGAATTTGATCAAGCACTTCAAGACAAGCTAATTATCGTGATCAACCCAATGAATGAATTTGTCGATTCGATCATCGACTTTATCGATATCGAAGCGATCAAAAAAGCCAACTTACGCGTGTTGATCGATCCTATGTTTGGCGTAGCGAAAAACGCTCTGCAAACGGTGTTGATCAATGGTCGCTGCGATGTGGATGTGATCAACGATGGTAAGAACCCTGATTTTGGCGGATTAATGCCATCGCCAAGTGCGACCACCTTGTACCGACTACAACACTTAGTTAAAAATGAAGGTTACGACATTGGTATCGGGACTGACGGTGATGCGGACCGCCTTGGCATCATTGATGAAAAAGGTAACTTCATTCACCCTAACGAAGTGTTGATGCTGCTGTATTACTACCTGCTTGAATACAAAGGCTGGAAAGGCTCAGTAGTACGCAATATCGCCACTACGCATCTGTTAGATAAAATCGCAGCTGATCACAACGAAAAGAGCTTTGAGGTTCCTGTAGGCTTTAAGCATATTAGCTCACAAATGGAAGCGGATGATTCACTGTTAGGCGGTGAAAGCTCTGGCGGTTTAACCATTCGTGGTCATATCAAAGGCAAAGATGGCGTGTTTGCCTCAAGCTTGCTGGTTGAAATGATCAGCGTGACAGGTAAGAAGCTTTCAGAGATGCTGGATGAAATATATCAACGCTATGGCTATGCCTACACCGCCGAAGGTGACTGCAAATTTAAAGCAACAGAGAAGCAAGCTCTGTACAACAAAATCTATATTGAAAAGCAATTACCGCACTTTGAGTTTGAAATAGAAAAAGTCAGCTACGAAGATGGCGCAAAAGTCTATTTCAAGAATGGTGGTTGGGTCATTGCCCGTTTCTCAGGCACAGAACCTTTGCTGCGTATATTTGCAGAGATGGAAGACAAGCCGACTGCGGAGCGAGTATTACTGCAGATGAAGACATTTTTGTCTTTGTAAGGATATTCAAATAAGCAAATGACTTAGTCAGCGTTCCTCAAAGTAGTTGGCGTTGCAGCTAGGCGGCAAGTGAGTGAATCCCCATGAGCATAGATTTCTATTTCGTTTATAAATAGATTGTGATTGGGGTTTACTCAGGCAGCCAACAACGCTGCAGCGTCAAATACGAAGAGGATCAGAATGCGAGAATACCCTGCTCATCAATTTCCACGACAACTTTTTGTCCTACAGAGATTGGCTGAGAAGATGTCGCAAGAAGCTTAGTACCATGGACATCAATCACGTATCGACAGTGATCGCCCATAAACTGCTGCTCTAAAACCGTTACTTCGCCATCGTCGGACGCTTGAATCAATACCTGTTGAGGACGCAGCAATAAGTCGCAACTATTGCCGACTGAAATATCCACCTGCATTTGTGCTTCTAGTGTCCCTAAAGCGGTAACAAACAGACCATCAGTATTACGCGTCGCAGGTAAGTAGCTACCACCACCAAGGAAATCAGCGACAAACTTACTCGACGGCTGATAATAAAGCTCTGAAGCCGTGCCATATTGCTCAATCACACCGTGATTCATTACTGCCATTTTATCAGCGAAAGCGAAAGCCTCTTCACGAGAGTGGGTCACGAAAATAGCTGTTACACCCTGCTTTTTAAAGATTTTACGAATCTCGGCGATCAAATCGTGGCGTACTTGCGTATCAATATTTGAAAAAGGCTCATCAAGCAAAAGCAGGTCTGGTTTATAGGCCAGTGAACGTGCAATCGCGACGCGCTGTTGCTGACCACCGGAAAGCTGGTGTGGGTAACGATCACCAAAACCACTGAGGTGAACCAGTTCCAACATATCCTGCACTTTACTACTACGTTCAGAAGCAGGTAGCGAGCGAAGGCCAAAGCCAACGTTCTCTTCTACCGTTAAATGTGGGAACAGAGCGTAATCTTGGAAAATCATACCGATATTGCGCTTTTCAGGCGCTAACCAGTTTGCTCCGTCATCAATAGTGACGCAATTCAAGCTCATGTGCCCTGAAGTCAAAGGCAATAACCCAGCAATCGCTTTAAGCAACGTTGTTTTACCGCATCCACTCGCACCAAGCAGACAAACAATTTCACCTTGGTCGACTTCAAGTGAAAGAGATTCCAACACAGTTTGAGTATCGTACTGACAAGTCAGCTCTTGAATGGAAAGTGCGCAGCTCATCAGTGGTTTTGCTCCAAAGAACGGTTAACAATAACTAGAGGTATTAAACCAACTAATACCAACAAAACGGCGGGCAAAGCAGCAAGTTCTAAATGCTCATCCGAAGCATAGTTATAAACATACGTTGCCAGCGTTTCGAAATTAAATGGACGCAGAAGCAATGAAGCATTGAGTTCTTTCATCGATTCGATGAACACCAGCAAACCAGCAATCAAAGCACCACGTCGTACTAGCGGAAAGTGGACTCGCCACAACATGCTGTTAGCCTGACACCCCATAGTGCGTGCGGCCATATCCAGTGAAGGGGAAATCTTATTGAGGCTGCTCTCAATACTGCCGATAGCGATGGCAGAGAAACGTACCAACATCGCAAAAATAATCGCGAACATAGTGCCAGAGAATATCAGTCCCGGTCTCCCCCACTGCATCGCTTTCGCTATGTCATTGACAGTGTGATCCATGGTGAGAACTGGCACCATAACACCAATAGCGAGCACAGTTCCCGGAACCGCATACCCCATGGAAGACAGGCGCATCAAAGCGACGCTAAAACGATTTTGTTTCAAGCGAGCATAGAAGTTTAGAATCAAGGCGACAGTAACAGCCACTATCGCTGCAGTTAGCGACACTTTGAGACTGTTAATCGCATATTCTCGGAACTCTGCCGTCCAGCTTTGTTCGAAATAAGTGTATGCATAACTGAGAAGTTGTAGCAGTGGGAAGATAAAGGCAGTAGCCACTAATCCCCAACACCAGAACATAGCAAACCACTTTTTCCAACCGCTTAGTTGATAACGAAAATCTTCATGGCTATTGAATTGAGTCTGATACAGCTTTTGCTTACGGCGACTGTAACGTTCCGCACTCAGCAATAACAGCACGATGACCAGCATAATGGCTGAAATTTTGGCAGCGGCATTAAGATTGGAGTAGTTGAGCCAAGTGTCATATACCGCAGTTGTTAATGTGCTGATTGCAAAATATTTAACGGTGCCGAAATCCCCGACGGTTTCCATCGCCACCAGCGATAATGCAACAGCAATAGAAGGGCGAGCCAAAGGCAAAGAGATACGTCTAAAACTTTCCCATGGGGAGCATTTTAGTAATCGAGCCGACTGTAGTAGAGAAACGTTCTGTTCCATAAACGTAGCTCGACACAATAAGTAAACGTAAGGATAAAGCACTAAAGCCAGCACGATGCTGGCTCCGGTTAAACTTCGGATATCAGGAAACCAATACTCACCCGCCTGCCAACCAGTTAACTCTCGGAGCCACATCTGAACAGGTCCCGCATAATCAAACCAGCCGGTAAAAATATAGCCAACGATGTATCCGGGAATGGCTAATGGTAACACTAACGCCCATTGGAGAACCTTTTCCCCCGGCAGCTTACACATCGCCATAATCCAAGCACTTGGTATACCAAACAAAAGGGATAAAGCCATCACACTAGCGGTGAGAATGACGGTATTTTGCGCGTAGGTGGGCATCACCGTTGCCATTAGATGAGCAAAGACGTCATCGGTATGACCAACAGCGGTAAAGAATATCGCTAAGATCGGCAAAACCAGCAGGGTTGCTAGAACAACACTACTGGTTTTCCATATAAGATGTTTTTCTTTCATTGCCTATTACAACAAGACAATTTGAGATGCATCAACATGTGCAAAGACATCTCATATCGCTTTTAAAAATAGGGGAAAAATTCCCCCCTCGAACACATTAAAGGTCAAATTTTACTTCATCAAGTAACTTGATTGCTGCTGTATGGTTATCAGCAATCTTTTCTAAAGGTAGTGTATCTGACTTAAACTCGCCCCAAGATGCCACAAGTTCTGAACGCTTCACACCCGGTTTCACAGGGTATTCGAAGTTAACTTCTGCGTACATGTGCTGAGCTGTTTCACCCGTTAGGAATTCCATTAGTTTTACAGCATTATCACGGTTTGGAGCGTATTTAGCCATTGCCATACCGCTCACGTTCACGTGTGTACCTTGAGCGTTTTGGTCTGGGAAGTTGATGTATACCGATTCCGCCCAGCTCTTTTGCTCTTTGTCTTCAAGCATTTTACCCAAGTAGTAGCTGTTACCTAAAGAAAGATCGCATAGACCTTCTTTAATAGCACGAACTTGGTCACGGTCATTACCTTGTGGTTTACGAGCTAGGTTCGCTTTTAAGCCTTCTAACCATGTTTTTGTTTCTGCTTCGCCGTGGTTAGCAATCATGGCTGCAACCAAAGCGATGTTGTATGGGTGCTTACCACTACGAGTACAGATTTTACCCTTATATTCAGGCTTAGCTAAATCAAGATAGTTAAAGTCATTGCCCAATTTGCCTACGCGATCACGTGAAGAATAAACACTACGTGTACGAATCGTTAAAGCAAACCATTCTTCGTTACTATCACGGTATTGTGCTGGGATATTTTCATCAATAACAGAGCTGTTAACTGGTTGAGTTAACTTCTTATCAGACAATTCAAACAAACGGCTAAACTCTGAAGTTAATACCACGTCCGCAGGACTGTATTCACCTTCTTGTGCTAACTTTTCTGCAATACCTTCATTAGCAAACTTCACATTAACTTTAATGCCCGTCTCTTTAGTGAACTCTTTAAACATTGGTTCAATGAGGAAAGGTTGGCGGTAAGAGTAAACATTCACTTCCTCTGCTGCCATAGCAGACGGAGCTAAAACGCTTAACGCAAGTGCAGAAAGTGTGAGCATCTTTTTCATCGTTTAAACCTAATAAGTAGTGATAATGATAACGTTTTTTATTTCGATAAATTATATTAACCGTTTTTCCCGAACACAATCGTAAATAATAAAAAACCTGCCACAGGGGCAGGTTTTTTCGACGAGGATCTAAGTATTAATTATTTAATTACTGAGAACTCAGGATACGCTTCAACACCACAGTCGTGCATATCCATACCTTCTTGCTCTTCTTCTTCAGAAACGCGGATACCCATTGTTGCTTTTAGGATAGACCAAACAATCAAGCTTGCTGCGAATACCCAACCAAAGATAACTACTGCGCCTAGAAGCTGAGAACCAAATGTTGCATCTGCGTTGCTTAGTGGAACAACCATTAGACCGAAGAAACCACACACACCGTGTACAGAGATTGCACCCACTGGATCATCGATTTTTAGTTTATCTAGAGCAATGATACTGAACACTACAATTGCACCAGCAACCACACCGATAGCTACAGAGTATAGTGGTGATGGAGATAGTGGATCTGCAGTGATAGCAACTAGACCTGCTAACGCACCGTTAAGGATCATAGTTAGGTCTGCTTTACCCCAAGTTGTTTTACAAACTAGTAGTGCCGCAATCGCACCTGCTGCTGCTGCTGCGTTAGTGTTTAAGAAGATTTTGCCGACAGCAGTTGCGTTTTCGAAGTCAGAAACCATCAACTGAGAACCGCCGTTGAAGCCAAACCAACCGAACCATAGGATAAGTGTACCTAGAGTAGCAAGTGGCATGTTTGAACCTGGAATTGGGTAAACTTCACCGTTTTTGCCGTATTTACCTTTACGAGCACCTAGTAGGATTACTCCAGCTAGAGCTGCTGCTGCACCTGCCATGTGTACGATACCAGAACCTGCGAAGTCACTGAAACCTGCGTCAGATAGGAAACCGCCGCCCCAAGTCCAGTAACCTTCCATAGGGTAGATGAAAGCTGTTAGAACTACAGAGAAGATTAGGAATGCCCATAACTTCATACGTTCAGCAACTGCACCTGAAACTACAGACATCGAAGTTGCAACGAATACTACTTGGAAGAAGAAATCCGACTCTAGAGAGTGGTCAGCGCCTTCAGCTTGTGAACCGATTAGCGTACCGAAAGAAGGTAACCAACCAGCTTCTGCGTTATCTACGTACATGATGTTGTAACCAACGATTAAGTACATAGTGCACGCGATAGCGTAAAGCACAAAGTTTTTAGTCAAAATTTCAGTGGTGTTTTTTGAACGAACTAGACCAGCTTCTAGCATCGCAAAACCTGCTGCCATCCACATTACTAGTGCGCCTGAAATTAAGAAGAAGAAAGTATCCAGTGCGTAGCGTAACTCCGCTACAGTTACTGACAGTTCCATAATAGTTGTCTCCAATCCCTGATTCTTAAAGTGCTTCTACGTCCATTTCGCCAGTGCGAATACGAACAGCATGACTTAAGTCATAAACAAATATTTTACCGTCACCAATTTTGCCTGTGTGAGCAGCTTTGATGATTGCTTCAACAACGCGATCTACGTTGTCTGCTTGTGTTGCGATCTCGATTTTTACCTTAGGTAGGAAATCCACTTGGTATTCCGCACCACGGTAAAGCTCTGTGTGACCTTTTTGACGACCGAAGCCTTTTACTTCTGATACTGTCATCCCTTCGATGCCAACATCAGCTAAAGCTTCGCGTACATCGTCAAGTTTGAATGGTTTGATGATTGCGTTTATGAGTTTCATCGCGTCCTCTCTGAAGCTGTAGTCCATTAACTCTAATCCCATTCTAGTAATCCAAGGTACGTGCCAACTTTTTAACTTATTGATACAAAAGGATTTAATGTGATATTTGTGCAAAAAAAAGAAAGGGTCGCACAAATATTGTGCAACCCTTTCCCAAAAATAATGCGTTTAAGTCATTCTTCACCACATAAGTGCACGCTTCAAAAGCAACACATCTAATAGGTTTGGATGAACTCACTCCATTGTCTCATCATTGATTCAAAGTCTTCCAGACCACATTCTGCCGTACTTTCACTGTCGTAGAGCTCAAATTCACTTTCAAACTCAATATCATGGCTATAGCCCAAAGTGTTTTCCTGAACCGTCACTTCACTCCCTATAACAGAGAGAGATATCTCTTTTCCAGCCAGTTTCCACTCTTTTGCTGGACTTTGGTGCACTTGGTTAAGTAACGAAAACACTTGCTCGATCTTTGTGCGATCTTTGCCAATCTCTTCTTGTAGCCAGCGAGCGATCACTTGATGTTCCATATTACAACTGACGTAATACTCACCCATTAATGTGTTTTTCGTAAATTCAAATTCCATCGGATTGATACCAAACAAACCTAATTTTGCGTGGAGTATACCTGCCTCACTATCTTGTTACGAGAACGTTTATGACGAGAAAGGATACGAGAATGTCTAAGGTAATTATTAACAGA
>NZ_JBMMKS010000013.1:0-143498 GCF_058630515.1 Vibrio sp. HM8-C | reverse complement strand
AACCCTTCCTCAGCCAATTCAAATTCCTTCCGATCTGTAATCAACACTTCAGTTGGAATCTTACTTTGCAATGCCCCCATAGATTCGAATACATGTACAGGTAAATCCTCGACAGTTCCTCCGCTCTGGGGACCTATAATGTTTGGACACCATCTGTATTTAGCAAAGCTATCTGTCAAACGAGTCGCAAATGCAAAAGCAGTATTCCCCCATAAATAATGCTCATGAGAGCCGCTGACACTTTCTGAATAATTAAATGACTTTATAGGGTTATCTATTGAGTCATAAGGAACTCGTAATAAAAATCTAGGTGCTGTTAACCCGAGATATCGTGCATCTTCGGACTCTCTTAGCGCCCGCCATTTTGTATATTGAGGGCTTTCAAAGATAGCTTTGATATCTTTGATATTAGGCAGTTCTTCAAAGGACGCTATCCCGAAGAACTGAGGACCAACACTGGATATTACTGGAGCATGAGACATTGCCCCAAGAGAACCCAAATATTGCATCAGTTTGATATCAGGCGTGGACGGTGTAAAAGCAAAATTGGCTATGATAGCTCCTGTCGGCTCTCCACCGAACTGGCCATACCCTGCAGAATACACATGTTTATATAAACCAGATTGAGTAGCTTCAGGTGCAAATTCAAAATCGTCGAGCAACTCTTCTTTGGTTGCATGCAACAATTCTACTTTGTTGTTTTCTCGAAAATCCGTTCTGTCAACAAAGAGCTTTAATCCTCTCCAAGCTGATTCCATTTGTTGGAACGAATGATCGTGGAGAACTTCGTCCATTTGAGCACCTATTTTCTTGTCCAATTCAACAAGCATTTTATCAACAAGAGCTTTGTTAATTTGTTCCTGAGCTTGGTTTGAGAAAATCAATTCTTCAATAAAAGCAGCAACCCCTTTCTTTGCTATTTCATATCCATCTTCATTAGGTGAAATTCGGGTTTGAGCCATTACTTCATCAAGTAGGCTTCTTTCTATAGCTGGGGTGTTCTCAAGTTTGATTTCAGTTGCAGACATAAAAATGCGGTCCCGAAGTAAAAAACGACAAGTGTAATAGGTCAACTTATGGTTGAGGTTTATCTGATTCACCGATTAGATTCAGCTCTGAGAGAAGCTGCTCACGAGACTCTTCAGAATGTATTAAACTCTGTAAGCGTTCACGAAATGCGGGGATATTCCCTAAAGGTCCTTTTAAAGCTACCAACGCCTCCCTAAGTTCCACCAGTTTTTTTAACTCTGGGATCTGAACAACAACCGAATCAGGAGAAAAATCGGCTAGAGACTGAAACTTAATTTCTACTGACAATTCTTTGGATTGATCATCTACCAGTTTGTTTTTGACTGTAGTTGTCAATTTCAAATCACTCTCACGCATCACTGATTCAAAATTATTTTTATCAATAGAGATCGCTTTTCTTTCCTCTAAAGAAATATCTTCTGGATGCCCCTTAAAATCACCGACAACAAGTGTTTTTAATGGCAGCTCTACTTCAGTCTGAGAATCACCCGTGGCAGGTATGTATTTGATATTAATTCGCTCCTGAGGAGCAACACTTCCTTCTTTAGCCATAACATCTCCTAAAACTTTGTCAGGTCATTCGCAATCATTAATAATGTTTGACACTATTAATCTAAAACAAACATGTAAGGATTAATTAATGCAAACATTGCACTAATTAATAAATAAAATATTCAGTCAATCAAAAAAACATGAAGCAAATCCAAAAATCAGATTGAGTTTCATACTTAAAATAAAATTAAATATCCCAATACAAGTCATAATTGTAGAAATTAACTCTATTGTTAAAATGATTTTCAATTAATAGCGAACTAGCTAATTGTTCTTCTGATAAATTATCTAAAATTCTTGAATATCTTGTCTTTGCCAATTCAGTTAAAGAAAAGAACTTATCTTGACCAACATTATCGATATATAAATTCAAATAAGCTTTTGCTTTGACATAATCATGTTCTACAAATTGATAATTTTGGCTAAAGCTTCCTGAATATATAAATGCTACAGACACTAATGATGTAATGTCACCAAGTTCCAGCGACTTTTTCCTCCATTCTAATGCAGACACAATATTTCCTTTTTTTTCAAGCAGTTGAATGTACGTTTTAATGGCTGGTAAGTAATCAAGCTGCGCAGCAGATAAATAAAGCTTTCTTGCTTCAGTATCTCTTTTGCCAGGCAAATAGAACGAACCTTGCCCTAGCATGTAATTGTCAGCCTGTTTCATTAAAGCCGGAGGGTAACTAAACTCGATTGATTTGGCTAAATAGTATTGAGATAGATTAAAATCGTTATCTGCATAGAAGTTAGATAGTTCATAGAAAGCAACTTCTGGACTAAATTTCCCTAGATCAATTAAGGAATCGTAGTAACTCTGCTTCCAAGTATTTCTTTCGCTTGCCGAGAGCCAACTCTCATCCTCAGACAGATGCATCATCGCATGTCTATTACCTCCAATCGCAGCTCTAACAAGGTAAGATCGACCTTCTTGGATAGCTCTTTCAGCTATGGGATTCGCCATTATTTCTACGGCATATAAATAGGCAGCTTTCATATTCCCATTATCTGCGGAATACTTCAGAAAACGCCTCGCCTCAGCATTCTTAAATTGAGATCGTAATAACTTTCCTATTAAGTAAGCTTTCTCACTGTCAACTTGAGTGGGTTCATAATCCATATCGCTGCCGTAAGCAACACTTGAGATAACTATGATTAAGCTAAATAAGGATAATTTTTTAGCCAATGTTAACACTGCTATTTCCTTGTAATACGCCACCGCAGTCAACTGCATCTCCAGCCCTTGCTGCTGGCATTCCATCAAAGTTTACGGTTGCAGAACCACTAGCAATGCTGCGTGGATGAAGCGGATGTTTAGGCTTGTCATGTGGAGCAAGAGCATCGCCTAAGCGCGCTGCAGAACTACCATCAATTTTAACTGTACTAGAACCTGATATTACAGGTGTTGGAGGAAAACCATCATGATCAGTTCCTATATGCCCAACAATAATTCCCTTTGCCACAGTTCGTTCACTAAGTAATTAATAATATATTAACGATGGCAATTATCATTCCAATATATGCATACATATATAGATGCTATTAAAATCAGTTCAGGCAAAATATTACTCGCTACAGGCAATACATAACCAATCACTTACATCCATCTGCCTAATTGGATTTTTACGTCATAGAAAAATCAAGAAAGTCATAATTAACTAATAAAATAATAATAACTTTAATTTATTTGATTCAGTTCGAAATATGTAAGTAGAAAATAATATCCAAATATATTGCACAAAAAAAAGAGCTGTTCATACAGAACAGCTCTTTTTCGTTCTAAATGTTCTTTACCAGAACGTCATCGCGATGGTGGTTAGGATGGCGATACATGCGAGGTTAAGGACAAAACCAACCTTCATCATTTCGCTTTGGACAATATGACCTGTGCCAAACACGATTGCGTTTGGCGGTGTAGCAACTGGGAGCATGAATGCACAAGAAGCAGATATAGCGATCAGTACCGACAATAGCACTGGCGATACACCAAACACTTCTGCAACGCTCGCAAACACAGGCACAAGCAATGCTGCACTTGCAGTATTACTTGCGAACTCGGTTAGAAACACTACGAACACAGCAATAACGAAAACGATGAAGAACATACCAAAGTGCGAAATAAGCTGACTCAATTCATTGGCTAGGAATACGCTAGTACCTGTTTGCTTTAGAACGTTGCTTA
Organism: Vibrio sp. HM8-C; assembly: GCF_058630515.1. Classification (NCBI taxonomy): domain Bacteria; kingdom Pseudomonadati; phylum Pseudomonadota; class Gammaproteobacteria; order Vibrionales; family Vibrionaceae; genus Vibrio; species Vibrio sp. HM8-C. Next base: position 139,732 of record NZ_JBMMKS010000013.1, on the reverse strand, counting down.
AACAGATACCGCCACCAAACAGAAGCAAAACTCCCCAGTCTGCGGTTTTCTCAATGTCTTTCCAGTGCACTACTCGGGCAAAACTCACCATAATGATGGCAGAAAGTGCGATTAAGGAATCAAAGCTTTTAAAACCACCGAGCATGGCATTCACTGGTTTACTGAATATCCATAGAAATACCACCAGCGAAAAGATTCCAAGAGTAACGACTTTACCTTTGTCCCAGTTTACTGGCTCAGAATGAGTATCAAATTGACCACTAAGATCCGGTTTTAACATGAAGTAAAGAATCGCTAAACAGATAGGGAGCATCACCAAGGTTGTTGGCAAACCGAATTTCATCCAACCAACGAAGGTTAAACCAACTTCAGCTGCTGCAATGGCGTTAGGTGGACTACCAACCACGGTCGCAATACCACCAATACTTGCACTGTAAGCAATACCTAACAGTACGAAGACGTAAGTTGAGTGACCTCGCTTATCGTCAACTTTACTTAATACGCCAAGCACTAATGGCAGCATCATTGCCGTGGTTGCTGTGTTACTGATCCACATTGAAAGCGCAGCAGAGACACCAAACAACATAAAGACAGCCACACTCATACGTCCTTGGGCTAACACTAGTACTTTATCGGCAATAACTTTATCTAAACCTTGGCGATGCATAGCCGCCGCGAGGGCAAAGCCGCCCAAAAATAGGAAGATAATCGAGTTAGCGAAGTTGTTCAGAGCAGCTTGGGTATCAAACACTCCAAGAAACACCGCCATTACGGGGACAAGTATTGCTGTCACGGTGACATGTAATGCTTCCGTCAGCCAAAGGATGGCGATAAACGTGAGCATACTGATACCCAACACTACGTTAGGCTCAAAAGGTAGGGTATAGAGTAAGGTTAGAAACAATGCGATATCTGCAATCACTATCAGACTGTTTCGGTTAAAAAACCATTCTCGGGTGTTACTGGGTAAAGGGACACTATCATTTCTATTCATTATTATTTTCCTTGTAAAGGCCTTACGGCAACATCATGATCACACGTAACCAAACAAGGAGATAATAAATTTTTGTCAAGTTGTTAAACTAATCAACATAAAATCCAACAACTTAACATTTTGAAATAAATAGAAATATAAATATCCCTTTCCGTTAGACTGAGCTTAAATAAAACACAAGTTTTAAACATTAACCAAGACAAGAATCTTGTTTTTATTAAACCAGCCTAGCGATTCGATCGAATGCATCCATTACCTCAGGACTTGTCATCACTCTGCCATGACCTTGGTTTTGAGTTGTTATAAGCGTAACTTTTTCCATTTCTTGAGACGCTCTTTGCGATACCGAATACTTGGCGAATTTATCGCCTTCGTCATGAACAATTATAGTCTGCGACTCACGCTGCTTTAGCTTTTTGTATGGATCAATGGAGTGAATTGGGTAGCGATATTCATCCTGAACTTCGTTTACCACTTCTTCAAATAAACGCATTGAATAACCAGAACGAGCTACGGTACTAAACAGGTTATCTAAGTAATCCAAAACCGGTGCGATCAATAGCATCGGGCAGTTTGCGACTTTAGCATGTCGACATTCCAACGCTGTTGCGTTACCCATGCTGTGCCCTATCAAGCCTGCAACATCATCTTCACTGTCTAGAATCGCTTCTAGCCCACGAACAAAGGCTGGGATATGCCCTAAAGCTCCTTCACTTTCACCATGCCCAGGATGATCGTAAGCAAGAGCGGTAAAACCTAGTGAGGCGATGTGTTCCATTAATGGATAAAACTGATTCGAAGACCCAGACCAGCCATGAGTTAATACCCAAACAGGGCCAGTGCCCAATCGGAATGTAGTTAGCTGCCCTTCCGGTGATTGAACATGAGATTTGATTAAACCCGTTGGCGCTTGGTTCTTTGCTTTCATACGGTCTGGAGTAAGAAGAAGTTTTCTTGCCGTTTTCTTTGCATGCCTTGGAGCCAATGTATGGTGCAAACGTGTAGTGACATTGACTAAGCTGCGGCGCCAGTTAAAACGTTGCGCTGTGTTGAAGTAAATTTTCTCACTCATAACTATCCTTAAACCAAAAACGTACGGTCGTGCTTTTTATTGGTAAATTTTTTACTGGTTAACGTTTCCAGCGATCAAATAAGTCGCTGACTCCTTGCCAAAATCTCTGGTGGCTTTGCTCTTGTCCATAAATGGAATAGAACAAATGCGCGCTAAGATACAAACCGTAAAGCTCATAACTCGCTTGCTTGGCGTCCAAATCCTCTCGGAACTGATGGTTCTCAACGCCCTTTTCAATCTGAATTTGTAAGTACTGAATCCAATGAGAGATGATTTTTTTGAGTTCCTGCTGAATGGCACATTCACTTTTTGCCGATTCTTTCCAAGCATCTAAAAACATACAACTACCTTGGAAAGAGTGGTTCCAACCCATCCAACTATCTAGGATAGAACGCAATTTGCTCTCGATGTTCTTATCACCCAGCTCACGAGCAGGAGCAATGACACGTGAGACAAACACTTCATTCGCAAAATCAACCACGGCTAATTGTAAGTTCTCTTTTGAATTGAAATGAGCAAACAAACCGCTTTTTGACATACCACACTGCTTGGCAAGCTCTCCAATGGTTAAGCTCTCCAATCCATTTTCACTGGCTAAATCAAACGCCTTAGCCAAAATGTTTTCGCGGGTAATTTTTCCTTTACTCATTGCTCATCAACTTCAGTTAACACGCGAAAAAGTTTAGTACGATCGTTCTTTTTTTACAAACAGTCTTTTCGCTCGCAAGGAACACAAAATAAATTCTCCTACACACAATTAAAGCCTTGACCTTGTACTTAACTACAAAGTTTATACTCTTAAAAAATGACAAGGTAAGTGAGGTTTGTACATGGTGTCTTTAACCCGCGGTCAACTGGCGAAACAACTCAACATCACCACAGAGGCTATTCGATTTTATGAGCAGCAAAACTTAATAGAACCGCTGCGTGCCGATAACGGCTATCGTCAATATGACCAACACTGTATTGATAAGTTGAAATTCATCCTTCACGCAAAGGAAGTTGGCTTATCTCTAAGTGATATTCAGGAACTGCTTTCGATTCAAATTGAGCCTGACCAGCACACTTGCCAAGAAGTAAAAGACATCACTCAAGCTAAGCTGAAAGACATTGAACTGCGCATTGCTCAACTGCAACACATGCACAATGCATTGAAAGTGATTAACGAGCGCTGTTGTGGAGGAGCACATTCCGCCGAGCACTGCACTATCCTGACAGCTTTAACTCAAACTCAACCAGAGGAGGCTTAACATGCAAGCTATTACGACGTTTTTAAATACCCTGCTCGATTTGTGGCTTGACGCTTCTTTCTGGCTAATCATAGGTTTGTTTGTTGCTGGTGTACTTAAAGTCACGTTAAGCAACGAGAAACTCAGCAAACACCTAACCGGACACGGAATGTGGCCAAGCATCAAAGCAGCGATATTGGGGATGCCGCTGCCGCTATGTTCTTGTGGAGTGATACCCGCTGCGGTAGGACTCCGTCGTGGAGGCGCTTCGAAAAGTGCAACAACGGCATTTTTAATTTCGACACCGGAAACTGGCGTTGATTCGATTGCCATTTCATACGCGCTATTGGGGCCATTCATGGCTGTTATTCGCCCGATAGCGGCCACTGCTTCAGCAATCAGTGCAGCGTTTTTGGTATTGGTGACGGATAAAGATAACCACACGCCACCGCCACCCGTCGAGCCAGTAAAAAGTTCATGTTGTTCAGGCTCGCATAGTTGCAGTAGTCATGAATCGACAGAACACGCTATTGAGAAAAAACCACAACCTTGGCTGCAAAAAATGTGGGAGGGTCAGAAATACGCCTTCACGGATTTGATTGAAGATTTATCGCTATGGCTGATCGTTGGTTTGGTTGTCTCAGCGTTAGTCGTTACATTTGTTCCTTCAGAAGCTTTAGTGGAGATCAGCCGTAGCCCTTGGGCGATGGTACTGATGGCTTTGATTGGTGTGCCTATGTACATCTGTGCTTCAGCTTCAACGCCAATTGCGGCAGGTTTGATGCTGGCTGGCGTCTCGCCGGGTGCTGTACTGGTGTTCTTACTTGCGGGTCCAGCGACCAACATGGCTACACTTGGAATTGTTAGAAAAGAGCTGGGTTCCAAAGCACTTGTGAGCTACTTAGTTGGTGTGGTGGGTGTCGCTATATTGTTTGGTTATCTCACCAACTTCTTGGTCGATACCTACGATATCAATATCAATGCTCAGCTTGCTGCCAGCAACGAACTACTGCCTGCTGCGATCTCATGGGCAAGTGGTATCGCGTTAGCCGCGATCATCGCAGCAGACCTTTGGAAACGTTTTAGCCCTAAACAACATAAGGCAAACTGCTGTTCATAAGGTTGACCGAGAAAGCGTATTCCAATCAACTGCAACACGCTGTAGAGTATAAAAATCTTTCAGTAAGCACAGTCGTTAAACACAACGTCAGTGCTTATTGTTTTTAATATTGAAGTTCAAGGAATGAACGTGGACAGTATCTTTCAATTACTGATGTTTTCGGCCTCCATTACAGGCCCTATTTGTTTGATGCTGGTACTCGGAGTTTTTCTTAAACGTATCAATCTGATTAACGATAACTTTATCGAAGTTGCGTCGAAAATCGTCTTTGAAGTGACACTGCCGACCATGCTGTTTTTGAGCATAGTTAGCTCAAACCACGATTTTTCTTCCAGCACATCTTTAATTCTCTATGGCGTAGTCGCAAACTTTCTGTTCTTCCTGCTGACTACGTTTATCACTAAAAAAACCTTTAACCGCCCCCAAGACCAAGGTGTCATTATTCAAGGCGCGTTCCGTGCCAATACGGCGATTATTGCTATCGCCTACGTAGCCAATGCTTATGGAAATACAGGGGTTGCACTGGCGGCTATCTATGTTGCCAGTATGACTTTGCTCTACAACATCCAAGCCGTCATCGCTTTAACCATCAAAAGTGACGCCAAAGGAACTCCTACTTCCAAAATCATCTTTCGAACCTTGACTAAGAACCCGCTGATTATCGCCATATTGTTCGGCATCTTCTGTTATGGATTCTCTATTCCAATTCCTAAAATGGTGACCGATGCGGGGCGCTATTTGGGGAATATGACTCTCCCTTTGGCTCTGCTTTGCACTGGTGGTTCTTTGGATTTGAAAGCGCTCAGAGAAGACAACGCACCCGCTTGGTATGCTACTGGCTTTAAGCTCATTCTCGCGCCACTATTAACCACATTAGGCGCTCTCATATTTGGTTTCAGAGGAATGGAACTTGGACTTGTGTTCCTAATGAGTTCAGCTCCAACAGCCGCAGCAAGTTATGTAATGGCGAGAGCGATGGGAGGCAATGCAACACTGGCAGCCAATATCATTGCACTAACAACTATCTTTTCACTCTTCTCATGCACGTTTGGTATATTCCTGCTGTCCGCATTTGATTTAATGTAACGCATTTTGTTTCGATGTAACTAACGCCTATCGAGTTCACAAATCAGAGCAATTGTTGAGAGCAAGTGCTTATTTGTTGATATGACTCGAAAGGATCAAGTTGCATAACCAGTATTGTTCCACTTTCTATTTTTTCTTTGTAAGTACTTATGACGTCGTTAAATAAAATTAAGAGCCTAGAGTTCGGAAGAACGGTGGCTATGCTCGCAATTATTGGTCTTCATTGCCAATTGTTCACCACTCACACCTTTTACAATGATGAACCTTGGCTTGCGTACCTTTTCAACCAAGCCACTCGCTTTGCAGTTCCGTTGTTCTTTTTGATCTCTGGCTATCTGATTCAGCCAAAGCTCAGCACTGCACCTTTTGAAACAGCAAAACGCTACTCTCTACCACTGATTCGTATTTGGTTGGTATGGAGTATTTTAAGCCTGTCGATGCCCTTTAACTTCGCCGATGTTGCAGATAGAAGCTACCTCGCTGAACGCGTCGGTTATTGGGACTATCTGCTGATGAACCCATTGAACTCTGTGCTTGAAGGCGGATTGGTTCACCTTTGGTTTATTCCATCTCTGATTATGGCTGTGGTAATCATCGCTGCGCTCGTTCGCTGGAATCTTTCTAAATGGCTTATTCCCACTGCGCTTGTCTTATACATTTATGGTGTGCTGGCTGGAAGTTACAGTGTGGTCACCGAGTTAGAAGCCCCATTCTTCACACGCAATGGTCCGTTCTTCAGTACCTTGATGGTGGCGGCTGGCTATGTAATTCGCGAGCGAAATATTGCCTGTAGTGCAAAAATAGCATCATTAATGGCGTTGTTTGGGATGGTTGTGCATTTCTTCGAAGCCTATGGTTTACATCAAAATGGCCAAATTTTTAGCTATAACGATTACCTTTTCGGCACTGCGATATGGGGTGTTGGCACTTTCTTGCTACTACTAGCAAAACCTAATTGGGGAAGTGCTGCATGGATACAATCTTTCGCCAACAGTGTATTAGGCATCTACGTTAGCCACCTGCTAGTCGCGGTGGTTGTGATGAACATTTCTGGCATGTTGCAACAAAGTAGCTGGGATAGAGACATCACTTTATTTGCAGGAACAACGATCCTCACTCTACTCTTAGTAAAAGGAATTGAGCGAACACCGCTTAGAAGGATACTGTTCAGATAGGAGTTCTATGGTTACACGCATTGTCGCCATATCGTTACTTTTCGCTCAAAGTCTTGTTTGGGCGAAAAGTGAAAACAGTGAACTGCCATGGAAACTCGCAAAAAGCGAGAACGGCATTCGAATTCATACTCGTGAACATCAAGGAGGATTGGTTGAAATCCGCGCCCAGATGTTCACGCCTACCACATATCAAGCATTCTTAGTGCTACTGGAAGACAGTGACAACCTGCCGAATTGGCTTGATAAAGTCAGCAGCAGCAAAGTGCTAAAGCAACTTTCCACCAATGAAAACATCGTTTATACGCAGTTCTCAGCGTCGTGGCCAGCTCGTGATCGAGACATGGTGACGTATTCGAAATACGAGATCGACAATGGTGCGTTCAAGTTGGAAATCAAAGACGCGGCAGATCAGTATCCGGAACAATCTGGCTATGTGCGTATCAAAGCGGTAGAAGCGGATTGGACATTGGAAAAACTCACCAATGGATTAACCCATATCGACTACACAGCCTATGCAGACCCTGGTGGATACTTGCCTGACTGGTTGGCGAATCAACTTTCTGTATCAAGTGCGTTTAACACCTTCGAAGCATTAAAAAATCAGCTTACGAACTATCAAAATCGCCAGCATCCTAATCTTAATGAGTGATGTTTCAAGACATAAAAAAGCCCCGATTTACACTATAAATCGGGGCCTTTTTTAGTAGCTGTCCGCTATGCTTTTAACTTGTAGAACAGTGTAGAAAGTGGCGGTAAGCGAACCATAAGAGACTGCGCTAAACCTTCACTTTTCACTTTTTCTGTTTCAGCCACTGTAACAACATCAAAGTTGCTACCAGCATATTGCGAACTGTCTGTGTTCAGAATCAGCTCATAGCGACCTTTGTTCGGCACACCTAAACGGAACTGTTCATGTGGCACAGGAGTGAAGTTAGTGATCGCAAGGATTCGCTCACCTTTATCACTAATGCGCTCATGCGCAATCACACTGGCATCGGCTGAGTCCTGTAAACGCCATTCAAAACCAGATGGTTCACAGTCACGCTCATGCAGTGCCGCTTCCCCTTGATACAAATGGTTAAGGTCACGAATAAGACTTTGAATGCCACGGTGGCGGTCAAAATCTGTTAAGAACCACTGCAATTGATCATCGTGATTCCATTCCGCAGTCTGACCAAACTCAGATCCCATGAAGTTAAGCTTCTTACCCGGTTGAGCATACATATAACCAAAATAAGCGCGCATGTTTGCAGTTTGCTGCCACTCATCACCCGGCATTTTGTAGATCAAAGATTGCTTACCGTAGACAACTTCGTCGTGAGACAGAGACAACACATAGTTTTCACTGAATGCGTAAATCAGCGGGAAAGTTAATGTGTTGTGGTGGTATTTACGGTGCACCGGATCTTCCTTGATATAAGAAAGACTATCGTGCATCCAACCCATGTTCCACTTGAAGCCGAATCCTAAACCGCCCATAAAGGTTGGTGCAGAAACACCAGGGAAAGCCGTTGATTCTTCGGCAATCGTCATCGCATTAGGGAAGTATTTATAAACTTCTTCGTTCATCCACTTGAAGGTTGCAATGGCATCGTAATTCTCACGCCCACCGTCAACGTTCGGAATCCACTGATCGTGGCTACGTGAGTAGTCCAAATAGAGCATAGAAGCCACTGCATCAACACGAATGCCGTCAATATGGAACATGTCGAACCAATACAAAGCATTGGATACTAAGAAACGGCGCACATGCTCACGTCCAACATCATAGATGTAGGAGTTCCAGTCCTGATGCCAACCACGTCGTGGGTCTGGATCATGGAACAGCGGTGTACCATCAAAATTAGCTAAACCGTGGTCATCGGATGGGAAATGTGCCGGAACCCAATCAAGCACCACCCCAAGTCCAGCTTGGTGACACATGTCGACAAAATATTTGAAATCATCAGGCGAGCCGTAGCGACTGGTTGGCGCAAACAAACCCACAGGTTGGTAGCCCCAAGAACCATAAAACGGGTGCTCGGAAACAGGCATAAGCTCAACGTGGGTGTAGCCCATATCCACCAGATATGGAACAAGCTGATCGGCTAATTCACGATAGTTAAGAAAACGACCATTTTCACCACGCCTCCAAGAGCCGGCGTGTAACTCATAAAACGACAGCGCTTCTTTACGCTTTTGAGTTACAGGACGATTTTGCCACTCACCATCTTGCCACTGGTAACGATTATGATCATAAGTGACAGAGGCGAAAGAAGGATGTTGCTCAGCATAGAATCCCCATGGGTCAGCTTTGTGAGGTAAACCTTCACCGTGAGGTCCTTTCAATTCAAACTTATATTGAACGCCCTCTTCCAGCCCGGGAATAAAAAGTCCCCAAATTCCATAATCCAAACGTTGCATTGGATGGCGACGACCATCCCACTGGTTAAACGACCCCACCAGACTGCAAGCCGAAGCATGCGGAGCGTAGACAAGAAAACGAATTCCGGAGATTTGTTTGCCATCGCGTTCTAAGGTAATGAACTGAGAACCCATATGACGATACATCTCTTTTGGAGTGTGCAGATCATCATACTCGGCATAAATTCCGTGGTATTGGTATGGGTCATCAACGATTTGTTCAGTGCCTGACCAGTTAACGGCAAGTTGATAGTGAGTAAAGCGGAGATCTTGGTCTGATTTCAGAATAAAGCCTGAGTCTTCCTCTCTTTCAAGAGTCACTCTCGGCTCTCCATCCACCAGTAACTCCACACTATCTGCACCCGGCATCCAAACTCGCAATGCCTCTTGCTTAGAAGAATTAAACGGACCTAAAAATGCGAATGGATCAGCAAAACCAGCATGAGAAAGCTGGTTATAGGCGACTTGTAATTTCGAAGGCTTCTTTGTTTTTTTCAATACTCTTCTCCTAGCGCAACAGAGAAATAAAAATGCCCGCTACATTGGCGGGCATACTAGCGTTAATTCATCTTACAGAACTCAGGAGAACGAGAGAGTGACCTAACTTAAATTTCTTAGTGTAAATATAAGAAATCACTAAATTTCCCCCTGAGTTTTTTAAGTACAAACTCTATTACTGGCTTGCTTTCGCGCGAGCTTCCGTTAATCGAGTTGAGATTCGATTAACATCTTCGCGAGCAAAAATTTCATCCAAATTCATAGACAATTTACGACGCCAGTTTGGATATTCGTCTACTGTACCCGGAATGTTTACCGGATTATCCATTTCTAGCCAGTCTTCAAGCTGAATACTCAATAGAGAAGAGGCGCCCGCAGCAACATGAAGTTGTAGCGCTTCGCTGAGGTATGAATCCATAGGAACCATACTCGCATCGCGACCAACACCTTGAGGTAGATAGCCGTGCCAAGCAACTGAATCCAAAATGCCTTGTTTGCATTTCAAGCGGTCATCGAACAAACCTGCCAACTGTTCTTTATCTGGATACAAGCCTATTTCGCTACCCATTTTCAGGTCAGCACAGTGCCAGAAACCACGTAGTGTCGGCATATCGTGCGTACACAGTGCAGCCATTGACTGAGGCGCATAGTGTGCTGGTGAAATAAAGCCACCATCTTCTTTAGAAGTCTCGAAGAAGAACACCTTGTATGAGTGAACACCCGCATCACGCAATAGATCAACAATTTCATCAGGCACAGTACCCAAATCTTCACCGATAACACTGCATTGGTGACGGTGAGATTCCAGCGCAAGAATTGCTAGCATGTCTTTCACTGGATAGTAGATGTACGCACCTTTCGTTGCGTTTTCACCTTTTGGAATCCACCACAGACGCAATAAACCAAGTACGTGGTCAATACGAAGAGACCCGCAATGCTTCATGTTAGCGCGCAGAAGTTTGATGTAAGCATCGTAAGCTGTCGCTTGCAGTACTTGAGGATTCAGCGGCGGAAGACCCCAGTTCTGACCTAGTGGACCAAGCACATCTGGTGGAGCACCAATGCTCGCATCCAGAATCAGGTTGCCTTCGTCAGCCCAAGTCTCAGAACCCGAATCTGCCACACCAACCGCTAAGTCACGGTACAAGCCAACCGCCATACCTTTCTCTTCAGCAAGAGCCTGAGCTTCGTTGATTTGCGTGTCAGCAACCCACTGCAAATACATGTATAAATGAACGGCATCTTGGTTTTCTTCGATGAAGCTTTGTACCGCTGGATTATCAAAACGGCGGTATTTCTCAGGGAATACTGGCCAACCCCAAACATTGCTGTCTTCGGCATGAAGCTGTGCGTGTAGCGCATCAAAGGTTGCTTGATGCAACAAGCTGTCTCCACCTTCTTCCACAAAGTCCAAAAATGCACGAGCTCGGTCGGTATTTTTGTCGAGATGACGAGCTTTGAACTCGCTGAACAGCAACGGTAGTACGCTCATTTTCATTTGAGCCACTTCGGTGTAATTCACCCAATGTGATTCACGCGCTTTTTGCAGGCGCTGCTGGAACTCGGCACTGCCTACTTGTTGTTGCGCTTCACCACTTAACGCGAACTCAGGAACTGAGCTCACATCAATGTAAAGAATGTTCAACCAACGACGAGAAGATGGGCTGTACGGACTCGCACCTTCTGGGTTAGCTGGGAACAGAGAGTGAATTGGGTTCAAACCAACAAAGTCACCGCCGCGAGAAGCGATGTCAGCAACCAACTGTTTTAGATCGCCAAAATCACCGATACCCCAGTTGTGTTGAGTGCGCAGTGTATAAAGCTGAATACTTGGTCCCCAAAGCTTTTTGCCTTTTTCCATCGCTGGCTGTTTGTAACACGCAGTTGGTGTGACAATAACAGTCATCTCATACGGTGCCTTACGACGCTTACGAGAAACAAATAACTTGTGGTAACCCAGCGCTAAATCGCTAGGCAGAGAAAACACTAACGGACCACCTTGTGCACGCTCATCTCTAATGATCTGAGACTGCAGGTAGCCTTCAAAAATGTCGCCTTGTTCGGTTTCTAAACGCCAATCAAATTCACTTTCACGTGCACTTGAACCTAGGTTTAGGGAGACCTCTAGTGGCTCACCTTGGCGAATCACTAATACGGGTTCCAATACATCAGCTTTGTGTTTTTTCTCAGCCGATTTTAATAAGGTTTCATCATTGGTGATGTCATAACCTAAAGAAGCCAAAAGACGGCGAATGGTCTCATCTTCAACTTTCGCTTCATCGCCCCAAGCGCTCACATAGCTGTCGGCAATTTTTGCCATTTCAGCGACTTGTTTTAATGCATTTTGTTCTTTCATCGCTCTCTCCGAAGGGACTGCATAATCCTTCAAATGTGTAGGGTGTAATTTTTAATCTTTATCGATTTAGCTTTTATTCATTCTGAACAAATAAAGTTAACGGTTAGTTTTGGCTTATAGCTAAAGTTTGCGGTTAACTTTATTCGCTCATGACTGAAGCCAGTCAGCCAAGGCTTTCACCTTGGCTGTTTGGGAGTTGCTATTAACGTTTAACGGCTTCAAGCTTCCAAATGTTATTCACGTAATCGCGAATACTACGGTCGGAGCTGAATTTGCCCACCAGCGCGGTGTTCAATATTGCCTTCTTCGCCCATCCCGCTTGATCTCGGTATTGCTTATCCATGTCTTCATGCGCCTTCACATAGGATGCAAAGTCAGCCAGTACAAGATATGGGTCACCGCCATTCAGTAAGCTATCGTAAGTGGTACGAAGTCTTGCTGGTTCACCCGGAGTGAATTCATCAGACATCAGCAGTTCCATCGATGCTTTAAGTAATGGGTCAGCATTGTAGTAGTCGTAAGGGTTGTAACCGCTTGCTTTGAGTGACTCTACACCGTCTACTTCTAGGCCGAAGATGTAGATGTTGTCATCGCCAACTTCTTCACGAATTTCAACGTTTGCACCATCCATCGTACCGATAGTCAGAGCACCGTTAAGTGCCATCTTCATGTTACCTGTACCTGATGCTTCTTTACCCGCGGTAGAGATTTGCTCAGAAACATCTGCCGCTGGGATGATGATCTCAGCCATACTTACGCGGTAATCAGGAATGAACACCACTTTCAGTTTGTTGCCGATACGTGGATCATTGTTCACTTTCTCTGCAATCTTGTTCAACGCAAAGATGATCTCTTTCGCTAGGTGGTAGCCCGGCGCCGCTTTCGCAGCAAAGAACACCACGCGAGGGTGCATATCGAACGACGGATCGTTGATGATGCGGTGGTAAAGAGAAAGAATGTGCAGCATGTTTAGGTGCTGACGTTTGTACTCGTGCAAACGTTTGATCTGTACGTCGAAGATCGCATTTGTATCAAGATCGATACCCATGTTCTCTTTTACCCAGTTCGCTAAACGCTCTTTGTTCTCTTTCTTCACCGCCATGAATTGCTTTTGGAACTTAGCATCATCAGCGTATTGAGAAATCGCTTCGAGTTTGTCGAGATCAGCTGGCCAATCGTCACCGATTTTTTCGGAGATCAGTGCTGACAGCGCTGGGTTACAGAATTTCAGCCAACGGCGTGGAGTAATACCGTTGGTCACGTTTTGTAGACGACCTGGGTAAAGTTCGTTGAACTCAGGGAATAGGTCACGTTTAACCAGCTCTGAGTGTAAAGCGGCTACACCGTTCACCGCGTATGAACCTACCACACAAAGGTTTGCCATGCGCACCATACGGTGGAAGCCTTCTTCGATGATGGACAGCTTTTGCTGTTTAGCTACATCACCAGGCCATTTCGCACGCACTTCCTGCATAAAGCGGTGGTTGATTTCGTAAATGATTTCCATGTGGCGAGGTAACAGACGTTGAATCAACGACTCGCTCCATGTTTCTAGCGCTTCTGGTAACAAAGTATGGTTGGTATAAGCAAATGTCTTAGCACAGATGCTCCAAGCCGCTTCCCAAGATAGACCACGTTCATCCACCAAAATACGCATCAATTCAGGAATAGCGATGGTTGGGTGAGTATCGTTAAGCTGAATGGTCTCTTTCTTCGGTAGATCTTCCAGCGCAAAACCTGCACCTTCGTGGCGGCGCAAAATATCGCGTACAGACGCAGCACTATGGAAATACTGTTGCATCAAACGTAGTGTTTTACCTTTCTCGTGGTTATCGTTCGGGTAAAGCACTTTAGTAATGTTGCCCGCATCAATCAGTGCGTGCTGAGCTTCAAAGTAGTTACCGTTGTTAAAGCTTTCTAATGAGAAAGGTGCGATAGCGCGGCATTCCCAAAGGCGTAGTGGGTAAACCGTATCACTTTGGTAACCAACGATTGGTAGATCCCAAGGCATAGCCTGTACCATCATACCCGGAACCCATTTACGCACTTCTTTACCGTTTTCATGAATCACTTCAACGTGACCATAGAAACCGATTTCTTGTTTCAGTTCTGGGCGTGCAATTTCCCAAGGGTAACCTTCGATACCACACCAAGCGTCTGGTGCTTCTTTTTGATGGCCTTGCTCAAATGACTGTTTGAACAAACCGTACTCATAGTGCAGACCGTAACCCACTGTTGGGTATTCTTGAGCTGCACATGAATCCATAAAACATGCCGCAAGACGACCCAAACCGCCGTTACCCAATGAAGGGTCGCGCTCTTCTTCAAGGAGATCCGATAGGTTCTGACCTAACTCCGCCATCGCTTCAGAAATCTGCTCATAAAGCCCCATGCTGATGAGGTTGTTACCCGTCAAGCGGCCAATTAGGAACTCTAGAGACAGGTAGTTCAAACTTTTTGCGTTTACGATGCGCTCGTCTTGCTCTGTTTCAAGCATGTCGAACGTTGTTAATTCTGCTAGTGCATGACCCATAGCCAAATACCAAGAGCGGCTAGAAGCATGTTCAACCGTAGTCGCGTATGTCGCGGTTAGGTTGCGCTTAACGTTCGCTTGGAACGCAGCTTTATCAAACGTTTTCTGTTGCGTAGGTTTCATCGAGAAATCTCACTTATCAGTTCTAATCCATCTGTGCCATATCCTGCCCCGACAATAAAATGTAAACATCCTCCCAAGTTGTCATGAAGTTAGGAGGAGGAGTAAGGGCGTAGAGGGTGTAGCACTTAAGTCGTAGTGATCAATCTCTCATTGATTGTCTAATACGCGAGGCTCTGAGTGATTGAGATCACAACGACTGCCTCAATAACCTTAGACGTGGTTTATGTAGCTAGTAGATTTAAGCGCTGATCCTTTTGCTCATAATGTATACTCCGTCACATTAAAACTTCTTTTTTTACGCAATTTTCATTAAATCTCGTATACCCCACCCTTTAAACGAACTAAGTGACAACTATTTTTATTGACCAAGATCACAAATTTAGGGCGTAGTCAGCTCCAGAATGTGAATCGTGCGAAATTCGCGAAAGGGATCAATAAACGTAGTGAAAAACATCAAGTAACATCATCGCCATAAAAGTGACAGAGATCTCTGTTTCAACCACCTAATATTTGATCGAAGGGAAATCAAGCATGTGGATACCTTCTAAACTGACGCGCCCCGGCCGTCTGCACAACGCGATTGTTCGTCCAAGAGTGCTGGACATTTTGCACAACGCGACTTGTTATAAGCTCGTGCTTTTCCGCTCTCCAGCAGGTTATGGAAAAACCACCATGGCCGCACAATGGCTGGCAGACAAACCGAATGTTGGTTGGTACAGCATTGATGACAGTGACAACGATCCTTTTCGCTTCTTGAACTATTTCCTGCAAGCGATCAATAAAGCGACCGATCAAAGCTGCCCGAATGCACAAAAACTGGCTGAAAAACGTCAGTTCTCCTCGATTCACTCTCTATTTAGTGAAGTGTTTACCGAAATGGCGCACTACCACCAAGAGTGTTATGTCGTTCTGGATGACTACCATCTGCTCTCTGATGACGATATTCATGAAGCGATGCGTTTTTTCATCAAACACATGCCAGATAACATGACTCTGGTGGTTACTAGCCGCGCAGCGCCACCACTGGGTACAGCAAACTTGCGTGTGCGCGATTTGATGATTGAAATCGGTAACGAACTACTGGCTTTCGATACAGAAGAGACGACGCGTTTCTTTAATCAACGCGTCACTGACGGCGTAGACGATACCACTGCAAACAGCTTACGTGATTACGTAGAAGGCTGGCCTTCAGCGTTGCAGTTGATTGCTCTTCAAGCGCAGTATCAAAAACGTACGCTGGAGCAAAGTGCAGAGTCTGTTTCCCAGTTCAATCACGCGCACTTATGGGATTACTTGGTTGAAGAGGTGTTTGACCTTCTGGATAACGAAACTCGCCAGTTCTTGATGCAATGTTCCGTGTTGGAGCACTTTAACGACAATCTCGTCACGGCACTCACCAAACGTGATGATGCACTCAGTATGATTGAATCGCTAAACCGCTTTGGCTTGTTTATCTACCCTCTTGAAGGTGAACACAACTGGTATCGCTTTCACAATTTGTTTGGCGAATTCCTTGCCCACCAGCGTTTGGCGCGTATTCCACAGCAAGAACACGATCTCCATCGCGAAGCGGCGCACGCTTGGTTAGAAATGTCTAACCCTCACCAAGCACTACGGCATGCGAAAATCGCTCAAGATACCGATTTGCTAGCAACCATTTTAAGTAAACACGGCTGGAGTATGTTCAACCAAGGCGAGTTGGAGATGTTGGAATCTTCCATCAACACGCTTTCGCCAACTCAGCTTTATAGCGACCCAAAACTTTGCATGCTTCAAGCATGGCTTGCTCAAAGCCAACACAGATACAACGATGTAGGTGCGCTGCTCTCTAAAGCTGACGAAGAGATGAGTAAGCTCAATGTTGAACTTTCCAGTAAAGAACAAGGCGAGTTCAATGCATTGCGCGCTCAGGTCGCTATCAACCAAAATGAACCTGAAAAGGCGTTGGAATTAGCTGAATTGGCTTTAAGCCAGTTAGACAACACCATCTATCGCAGTCGAATCGTGGCAACGTCGGTTGTAGGTGAAGTAAACCACGTATTAGGTCAATTAAGCCGTGCACTGCCAATGATGCAGCAGACTGAAAAACTGGCACGCCAATATCAGGTTTACCATCAAGCATTGTGGGCGTTGTTACAACAGAGCGAGATTCTGATTGCCCAAGGTTATGTTCAAGCTGCTTACGAAGTACAGGACAATGCATTCAAGTTGATTGAAGAACACCAACTTCATCAGCTTCCTCTGCATGAATTCCTGCTACGTGTCCGCGCACAGATTCTTTGGTGCTGGAACCGTTTAGATGAAGCAGAAGAGTGTGCGTACAAAGGTTTAGATGTACTCGGCAACCACTCACCAAGTAAGCACCTGCACAGCTATTCAATGTTGGCACGGATCTCTGTTGGCCGAGGCGAACTGGACAAAGCAAGCCGCTTCATCGAGCAAATACTGCACTTGATGAAACAGTCTAGCTACCACGTCGACTGGACAGCAAATGCATCGCTCTCTCTGTTACTTTACTGGCAAGCACGCGGTGATTTGGATTCAATTCAAGGGTGGTTAAATACGTCAACTCGACCAGAAAAAGCGTGTAACCACTTCTCGCAGCTTCAATGGCGAAATATTGCCCGAGCACAGATCAATATGGGCATGATGGATGAAGCACAACAGACGTTAGACTTCATGCAGGAAGAAGCGAAGAAATACCAGTTGATCACTGATATCAACCGCAACCTGATTGTTGAATCGATTCTTTCGACAACACTTGGCAAAGAAGAGCTGGCGCGTGAAAAGCTAAAGCAAGCGTTAGCACTCACTAACCAAACCGGCATGGTTGGCAACTTCCTTATCGATGGAGCTAAAGTTGGGCACGTACTAGAAAAACTGATTCAGCGTGGTGAACTTGGTGATTTGGAACGTCATCGTGCTCAGCAATTGATGAAAGAGATTTCGACTACTCAACGCAGCCGATCTGTCCATTTTGATGAAGAGTTTGTAGAAAAACTCATCAATCACCCGAACATTCCGGAGTTAGTACGTACTAGCCCGCTAACCCAACGTGAATGGCAGGTACTTGGTTTAATCTATTCCGGTTTTAGCAATGAGCAAATTGCACAGGAACTGGATGTGGCAGGAACCACCATCAAGACGCACATCCGCAATTTGTATCAGAAACTCAACATCGCTAACCGTAAAGAAGCGGTTCACACCGCGGAAAATCTGTTACAGCTGATGGGTTATTGATCCGATAAAAATGCAAAGAGCCAGCAAATGCTGGCTCTTTTTGTATCTTTTCTTTTGTCTTTCCGCAATTAGAAAGGTTTTGGCGCGAAACCTGTCATCACTTCAATGCGCATGGCTTTGCCAATTTTCGTCATTGGGTGAACAAGCACTAGCCCTTTCACGCGTTTTTTAAGCTTACCTAAATCTGCTTGCTCTTCTTTAGTAATTTCACGAGAGAAAGCCATATCCGATAACTCTTTGCGTTCTTTATTGAGATCGTACTCGACCTTGTGTTTCAAGCTTTTTAGCTGCTTAGTCAGTCTATCGATGTCATCGGTAAATTTAGTAATCATCGCACTATCGCCGCGAGTCTTCGCTGCATCCAACTTGTGACGGCAAGTATCGATGCGATTGTTCAGTTGTTGAATGTCGTTCTTCAGACTCATGGATTTAGTCCTTACATAAAATTTGGAGGCGGAGTATAGCATATCGGGTTGTTCACACTCTAATTAAATATCTGAACACCCATGAATTGTCGATAAACAGAGTTACTTGGCTAATTCGAGTTAAGGGGCATACCACCACTTAGGGTCTATCGACTTAAACCCTTCAGTAAGGTTTGGTGTCTCTATTTGTAGACGTACTCTGTTTTTCAAATCTGCTTTTTCAAAAGCATCTCGAGAAAAAGGATGCGACTTTATCACGGCCATCAAGCTTCCATCGTCTAATGCTTTGTTCATCCCCGTTTCAATGATCTGTTTGAGCTCGGTATCTGATTTTCTTAGATAGAAGAATCGGCCAAATGGGTATACCAATACGATTCTATCGTCGACCACCAAGTCGCTGTATTGCTCTCCAAATGTTCTTTGTAACTCATAGGCTTCGCTAGCGCCTAAAGGCAACAAATCGAATCTTTTAACTTCAACCATTCCAAACAGATTACTGAGCTTAGGTGCAGAAACAACATGAAAACCCGCATGTTGAAGAATATCGGTGTCATACCATCCTTGCCCCTGCCCTAGCGTAAAAGTTTTTAAATCGTCAATCGTTCCGACTGAGCTTAAAGAACCGTAAGTATCTTTATGGGTGAGAAATATTCTCCACCCGCTCAATCCCATATCAATCGGCAAATAAACGGGTTCAAATAACTCAGCAGCGCCAGGAGAGAAGCCTCCATCAGTGATATCAATCTGACCATTTTCAAGCATGAAAAGTACTCTACCGGGTGTAACAACATTCTTATCTACGATTACTTGATAGTCAGAATTGGTTTTTTCTAAAGCCAATTTAAGAACAGCGAATCCTAGAGAATCCTCACTCAAACCTGAAATACCACCGTACTTGATATCTCTGGCAGTAACGCCAAAACTCATCAAGCCCACCGCCAGCAGAGTGATTAAATGTCGTAACATAAGCCCACCTTTATTGTCGTTTATATCTCTGATTCGCTAATACCAACTATAGCTAGCAAGTCAGCCCCACTCCAATAAACGTTCGTAATCGTATAATTTTATTAATAAAAAATGCCAAGAGGATTACTCTTGGCATTTTTAAAAAAGATTATTTTTAGCGAGACAACCAAGCAGGGATGATCTGAGTACCTTTACCTAGCATGTAGCCAAAATGGATATTCATATAAGCCAATGGTTCAAGATAACGAGCGTTTGTCAGTGCGCCAGAGTCAACAGCATCAAACCCTGCCTCTTTTGCAAGTGTAAGAACTGTTTGTTTCGCTACGTCATCATTAGCGGCAACAAAAGCCTGCGCTTTACGACCACCAAAATCCAAACCCTGCTCATAAACTTGAGCAAAAACTGTATTAAATGCCTTAACTACGCTCGCTTGAGGCAACAGTTTTTGAATCTCTTCTGCAGCAGAGGTATCGAAACCAACACTTAAACCAGAAAAATCCGCTTTTACTGGGTTGGTTACATCGATAACAATCTTTCCTGAAAAATCAGCAGAATGAGCGAGTGAGCTAACAGCATCATAAGGTGTCGCTAAAATTACCACATCAGCCGCATTGATTGCTTCTGTAATGCTTAAAGCTTTAACATTTTCTTTCTCTATCTTTTTTGCTACCGCCTGAGCTGATTCTTCATTTCTTGAAGCGATTGATACGCTGTATGACGTTTGGCTAAAAGTGAGCGCTAGACCAGAGCCAATGTTGCCAGAACCGATGATTGCGATGTTCATAATTATTTCTCCAATTCCTATCTGATGTTTATTTCGAAGTTGTTTCGCTGTGGAATCAGTATCACTCTGGTTGCTTTTCTTCACAATGGAGATTATAAGGAATTAATTACAACGTTATGTTCTTAATTGGGGTTGAATATGGATGTTATCGATGGTTTAAAGGCATTTGTGATTACAGCGCAAACAGGGTCATTTACTGAGGCAGCAAATCGATTAGGTATATCTAATCGCTTAACATCTAAATATGTTGCACAACTGGAAGATAAAATTGGCGCACGCTTATTACAGAGAACCACCCGTCAAGTAGGACTCACCCCACAAGGCGAAGAACTATTAGCCCGAGCACCCGCTTTAATATCGGAATTGGATGATTTGTTAGGTAGGGCTTCAGAGGATGCGAAAGGACTAACCGGACTGCTTCGTATCTCTGCCCCTGTAACCTTTGGCGAAATGTACATTAACGACATGATCAGTCGTTTTGCACAGTTGCATCCCAACTTATCTATAGACTTAAGGTTAAGCGATTCACATGTGGATTTGGCTGCTGAAGGGTTTGATATCGCCTTTCGTATCGGTTCCCCAGATCTCAATACGCTTAGAGTTCGTAAACTTGGAACCATAACAAGTGTGCTGGTGGCAGGGCGAAAATACTTAGATCGTTACGGGGAACCAAAGACACCGAAAGAATTGGAAAATCATATTTGTATCCTAGATACGAATATGCGCGAAGCTAACAGATGGGTCTTCCTTAAAGACGATGAAGAACATGTTATCCATCCACCACGCAACTTTACGGTTAACAATGCCCGTATAGCAAAAAGTTGGGCTCTAAATGGATTGGGAATATCTTTATGCCCTAGCTTCATTTTGCAGAAAAACAGAGGTGATGATAGTGAACAGCTCGTTAGACTGCTTTCAGATTTCAAGATGAACACACTGCCTATATGTGCTGTGTATTTAAACGGCAAAGTAATACCAAAAAAAGTTCGTGCATTAATTGACTTTTCAGTAAAAGACTTTGATAACAGTAAGTTATCAGCTTGCTGTTTAACTGAATAACAGAAAAGGCACCTTCATGGTGCCTTTTCTTATTGTTCCGCTTGCACCAACTTAAAGCTTCAGATTTTTACGTAATCCTATTATGAACATTTTGAAGATTATGATTCAACATAGTCTCCATTGTGTTGAAATTAAACACAGGTGATACTTAAACCACAGCAAGAGAGATGGAAATAAAATAAGCCTATTAAAAGGGAATAAATGTTCCCTAAATAATTGGAAAAACAACTTACTATTTTATTTTCTTACCTATAGCTCAACCAAAATCAAATTACTAATATAAGTTACATTCAAAAGGAAAGTATCATGAAAAAATTAATTGTACTAACAACTGGCATTCTATTAACTTCTTCTGTTTTTGCTTCCACTTTTACAGTGAATCAAACAAGTTCTTTTAAAACTGACAACTACCAAACAAAATCCGAAGCTTATGGCGCTGGATTTGATCTATCAGATGCATTAAAAGATATGAATAATTCACAACTCCGCAATGAATTGTCTCTATGGACTTATAACTCAGTAAACGATATTGTCATTGACGATAGCCAAGTAGCGATTCAAGAGATTGCAACAGATCGTGGCGTTATTGAGTACCGTGCAATAGTGAATCTAGATTATCACTTTAATGCCCGCGAAAGCAGAAACTAAGTGTTTTGGTTAATCCATATACTCTCAGGTATTGAATGCACAGATCTTATCTAGCTAAATTGAAGCTGTGCATTCATATTTTATTTAGTAAAATAGATAAATTTTACTTTTGATATTTTATAAATTTCGTTTTTAAAATATCAAAAGTGATATTAATTTTATTATTTTACTTTCTGATTTTTTATAGATGTCTTTTATATGGAAATAGTACAGGATAAAATCTGCATTAATTCTGAATTAACATTAGATTATTCAGAACGTTCTTTAACTAATAAAGAAAATGAAACTTATGTCCTTGGAGAAAATGAGTTTCGCATTCTAAGGTTAATGATAAAAAATCCCAATAGAGTTATTAGCAGAGACAGTATTTATCAATTCGTTTGGAAGCAACGTGGATTGAAAGTTGATGACTCCAGCCTAACACAAGCTATCTCGTCTCTACGTAAAAGTTTAGGTGATTCAATTAAAAGACCTAGATTCATCGTTACTGAACCCCGAGTAGGTTATAAATTCATTGGGAAAGTAGAATCCGTAAAACACATTGAAACTACTCATATTGACAATGAATTAGAAGATCAAAACACGCCAAGTAATCAGCAATTACAGAGTACCCCAAAAAAGTTGCCTCAACAGGAAAGTTGGTACTATGTAATAACCTCTTTTATAGTCGTTCTTTTTCTTCTATTAGTGCTTTTTGACGTAGACAGTTCTCGAACCACCCTGTTGTACTTATCCAAGAAAATCCACTTATTTTAAAGAAAAGGCACCTTAAAAGGTGCCTTTGAGCTTGTGACGGGTTTTCTTTATAGGAAGACTAAATTGAAAATGGAATAAGCTCCACGCCCAAAACCGTGCTGATTCCCATAACAACCAGTAGCGACACTTTGAATACCGCTTTTGACCATTCAACATAGTTTTCTTCAGTAACCTTTTTAAAGGTCACTTGTGTCCACATGAAACATACGCCTGCAGCCACAACCAAGTATTCATAACCGCCATTTCCTAGCAGGAATAGGGCTAACGCCACAAGGTTGAACGCAACAACATAAGCGATCATGTGTTTACGAGCCTTTTCGATGCCAGACACTACAGGCAACACAGGGATGCCTGCATTTTTGTAGTCTTGCATGCGAAACATTGCAATCGCATAGGAATGCGGCATCTGCCAAAGACAGAACAATGCAAACAGCAAAACTGCTTCCAAGCTGATGTAGTTTGTCACCGCAAGGTAACCGACCAGTGGTGGTACGGCACCAGATACGCTACCGATCAGAGTTCCATACACTGAGTTGCGTTTGTACCACATGGTGTAAAAGAATACGTAGAACACATAACCCAATAACACCACCACTGCCGATAACGGATTCGCCATACCATAGAGCAAGGCTGTTCCCGCTAGCAGTAGTACGATGGCAAACACGAACGCATGATCGATATTGATGTCACCCTGAGCCAACAAACGGCCACGAGTTCTATCCATTTTCAAATCAATATCGCGATCGAAAATATTGTTTACCACGCAGCCAGACGCAATCACCATCGCTACACCCGCTAAGGTACACAATAGTAAGAGTCCATCCGCAGCTTCTGATTTAGCCGCGAGGAAATACCCCGCAGCCACAGAGATCAAATTGCCGATGATAATGCCCGGCTTAGTGATTGATAGGTAACCTCTGATCATTTCAACCTACATCATCATGTTGACGTTAAGGTTCCACATGATCCAGATTGAACCAGCAATCAAGATCAGTACAACGATGGCCGTGAACATCAAGGAAACAAAGTTCCACTTGCCTTCATCCGTCTTAATTTCCATGTGGAGGAAGTAGATGAAGTGCACAATCACTTGAATCACAGCACAACCGAATAGGATTGCGTATGTGATGTCTTTTGGCAGACTTTGAGTCGCAACAAAGTAGAACGGAATAATGGTCAGGATGAGTGACGCAATAAAGCCTTTTACGTAGTCGCTCTTCGCGCTATCTAAATGTTGGTTGCTCATTACATAACCCCCACTAGGTAAACGATGGTGAATACGCAGATCCAAACGATGTCGAGGAAGTGCCAGAACAAGCTCAAGCAGTTAAAGCGTGTTTCCATCATTTCGTTCAAGCCTTTAGTAGATAGCTGCCAGTAACATACTGCCAACCAGATCAAACCAAAGCTAACGTGTAGACCGTGCGTACCAACTAGCGTGAAGAACGCTGATAGGAACGCACTGCGTTGAGGGCTTGCGCCTTCAGCGATCAAGTGGTGGAACTCGTACAATTCCATCGCAATGAAACCAGCACCGAGAACGAAAGTAATCGCTAACCAACGTTTAAGAGCTGCGATGTCTTTGCGCTTCATCGCAATCATGCCGAAACCAAAAGTAATACTACTGAACAGCAGCATCATGGTTTCAACGAATACGAATGGCAGTTCAAACAGCTCTTTTGCGTCTGGTCCACCGGCTGTAGCGTTTGCTAGTACTGCGTACGTTGCGAATAAGCTCGCAAACAGTACACAGTCGCTCATCAGGTAAATCCAGAAACCAAACAGTTTCAGACCACCGGTATCGTGGTGATCATGTGCATCATGAGTATTAGCGTGCATAAGTCACCTCCATATCGTTATCGTTGTCGTCTTGCTGTTGACCAGTAACTTGACCTTTCGCTTGTGCTACACGCTGACGGTGAGCCTCTTCAATCGCTCGGATCTCTTCTGGTTGTACGTAGTAGTCAATGTCTTCGTTAAAGCTGTGCTTAATTGCAGTCACAACAATACCGAAGAAGCTTACTGCCGCCAGCCACCAGATGTACCAAATCATCGCGAAACCGAAAATCAATGCAAATGCTGAAATGTACATACCTGTCGGTGTGTTCTTTGGCATATGGATTGGTTGATAGTCCACTTCTTTGTTGATGTCGTGTTCACCACGTTCTTTTTGGTACCAGAATGCATCCAGCTCATCGCCTTTTGGAATCACAGCGAAGTTATAGAACGGAGGTGGAGAAGATGTCGCCCACTCAAACGTACGGCCATCCCACGGGTCGCCAGTCACATCTGGGTTAAGGTGACGGTCACGGATACTTACGTAGAACTGGATGAACTGACACAGTACGCCAACAGCAATAATTGCAGTACCGAATGCTGCCACTGCAAGGAGTGGGAAGAATTCTGGATCTAGGTTTTGGCTGATACGACGAGTCATACCCATAAAGCCCAGTGCGTATAGTGGTAGGAATGCTAGGATGAAACCTGTGATCCAACACCAGTAAGCACGTTTACCCCAAGTCTCATCAAGCATGAAACCTGTCGCTTTCGGGAACCAGTAAGTAATTGCAGCGAAACAGCCGAATACTACACCACCGATAATTACGTTGTGGAAGTGCGCGATTAGGAATACTGAGTTATGCAGTACGAAGTCTGCACCCGGTACTGCCATCAGTACGCCTGTCATGCCACCAATCGTAAATGAGATCAGGAAGCCAACAGTCCACATCATTGGCGTCGTGAACTTAATACGGCCTTTGTACATGGTGAACAACCAGTTGAAAATCTTAACCCCTGTTGGGATTGAGATGATCATGGTTGCGATACCAAAGAAGGCGTTTACGTTCGCACCGCCACCCATAGTAAAGAAGTGGTGTAACCAAACAACGAATGCAAGGATAGTAATGACGATCGTTGCCCATACCAGTGACGTATAACCGAACAATTTCTTACGAGAAAATGTCGCAGTCACTTCTGAGAACACACCGAATACAGGTAACACTAGGATGTAAACCTCAGGGTGACCCCATGCCCAAATCAGGTTGACATACATCATCATGTTGCCGCCCATGTCATTGGTAAAGAAGTGCATTCCTAGGTAACGATCCAGCGTTAGAAGCGCGATGGTAACCGTTAAAATTGGGAACGAAATAATGATAAGGATATTCGAACATAGCGATGCCCATGTGAAGACTGGCATCTTCATCAATGGCATGCTTGGTGTACGCATACGTAGAATGGTCGCGAAGAAGTTCACGCCTGATAACGTAGTACCGACACCAGAAATTTGCAGTGCCCATATCCAATAATCAACCCCTACTCCCGGACTGGCATCAATACCAGACAGAGGTGGATAAGCTAGCCAGCCTGTGCGGCCAAACTCACCTACAGCAAGAGAAAGGTTGGTCAAAATCACACCCACAATAAACAACCAGAAACTTAAGTTGTTCAAAAATGGATACGCAACGTCACGAGCACCAATTTGCAATGGAACAATGATGTTCATCAAACCAATGATGAGCGGCATTGCCACAAAGAAAATCATGATCACGCCATGCGCAGTAAAGATTTGGTCATAGTGGTGCTGAGGCAGATAACCTGCTTCACCCGCTGATGAGAGTAGCTGTTGGCTACGCATCATCACCGCATCAGCGAAACCACGAAGTAACATGATCATCGCTACGGCAATGTACATAAAGCCAAGCTTTTTATGGTCTACAGATGTAAACCACTCATTCCAAAGGTATTGCCATTTGCCCATACGAGTGATGGTAGCAACAACAGCAAGGCCAACTACCGCGATCACTGCCATAGTGATCATGATAATTGGCTCATGATATGGAATGGAGTCTAATGTAAGTCTTCCAAACATCGTCTGTTACCCTTTATGTTCTGCCATGTCCATGTGACTGTGTTGAGACTCTTCTTCACCCATATTGAGTGAACCCATATGTTGCATTACAACCGACTCAAATAAGTCTTGTGGGATATGAGAGTAGTAAGTCACCGGAACGTTTTCACTTGGCTCTGCAAGTGCTTGGTAATCACTGAAAGCGTGTAGCATGGATGGTTGTTTCTTCACTTCACTAACCCACTCATCGAAGCTTTGCTCGTCTGGTAGCGCATTAGCGACAAATTTCATGTGTGAGAAACCTTCGCCGCTATAGCTCGACGATATTCCCTTGTACTCTCCCTCATGGTTAGCAATTAGGTGCAGACGAGTAACCATGCCAGGCATAGCGTAAATTTGACTACCTAAACGAGGAATAAAGAAAGAGTTCATGATGTTGTCAGACGTAATTTTGAACGTAACAGGAACATCTTTAGGGAAAGCAACGTAGTTAACCGTAGCGATTTTTTGTTCTGGGTAGATGAACAACCATTTCCAATCCAGTGAAACCACTTCAATTGTGATTGGTTCGATGTCACTTTTCAGAGGCACAGACGGTTCTAGTTCGTGAGTTGAACGCCAAGTAATCACAGCCAAAATCGCAATGATGATGATTGGAATTGTCCAAACAACCAACTCGATCTTAGTTGAGTGAGACCACTCAGGAGCGTATTCAACTTCGGTATTGCTAGCACGGTATTTATAGGCGAAGTAAATTGTCATTAAAATCACAGGGATAACAACAATCAACATCAAGAGAAGAGAGGTAATGATCAACTCTTTCTCACGCACTCCTACTAGGCCCTTGGGATCCAGCAAAGCAGACTGACATCCAGACAGGAGCAAAATTGCACAAAACAATCCCACTCGCGACAAGATGCTTTTATATCTTGAGGCTTCCATTGACTTTCTCGATTATGTTTACGGAGTTCCATAACAAAAGTTGGCACTTTAAGAATCCGTATGAATTTATATGAGTTTTTTCTTGTGTTGAGCTTGTAACGAATGATTCTGATGCTATTTTACTTATGACAAGTCATTGATAAGTCATTCACACTCACCAATAACCACATCAACGTAAAGGTTACAATTAGAAACGTTTGGTTACATCCGGCGCATTATGCTTACATTGAAAGGGCTTTCAAAGTGCAGCAAAATGGAATCTAACCTTTCAAAAATGAAATTTACCTTCAAAATTAACCACTTATAAATAGTGGTTACTTACCTTAACCTGTTGTAATAATGAGACAAAAGCTTTATTGATCTAAATCAATAAACCAGCATGTATTTCATAAAAATCATACTCAATTATTTTTAATTTTTATCAGCTTATTGACATGACTAAATTTTTCCGGACTTCCGTTATCTGAATAACGGTCAGAATGTAACCTCTCGTCATAGTTGCAAAAACTTCAAGATCTCAAGCAGAAATACCCGCGAATACCTCTTAGCTCTA
Source organism: Vibrio sp. HM8-C (assembly GCF_058630515.1). Taxonomy (NCBI): domain Bacteria; kingdom Pseudomonadati; phylum Pseudomonadota; class Gammaproteobacteria; order Vibrionales; family Vibrionaceae; genus Vibrio; species Vibrio sp. HM8-C. Next base: position 111,920 of record NZ_JBMMKS010000013.1, on the reverse strand, counting down.
ACCCTAATCTACAGAGTTTCTACAACTTCTGGTCTAGTCTTATTGATAACAACATTAACAACTATAAAGCCAGTTGTTATGGTCTTTGACTAAAAGGAAGTGACCATGAACTTAACTATTCGCACCCGACTTTATATTCTGTCCATTGTTCCACTGCTACTGATCGCAGCTAGCATGATGTTTGTTAGCTTTACTCAATCCACCAGCCTAAATCAGCATCAAATGGCATCGACTCATAAATCTATGATGGCGATGAAAAAATCTGAGTTGAAAGCTTACTTGCAAGTGGCTGAGTCCGCTTTAACGCCCCTGAAAAACAGTAACGCTTCGCTGGAGCAAGCGTTAGAGATCCTGAAAGAAATTCAATTCGGTCAGAGCGGCTACTTGTTTGGCTACGATGCCAAAGGCACACGACTTCTACTTGGAAAAAACACTGCCGGAATTGGTGATAACTTTTGGACGCTGCAAGACACCCAAGGAAACTATTTGGTTCAAGATCTACTCCGCAACGCCAAAACAGGAGACTTTACAACTTATTACTTTCCTAAGCCGGGTGAATCAACACCTCTCCCTAAATTGAGCTACTCAGTTTACATACCTCAATGGGATTTGATGATAGGTACGGGGTTTTACACCGACGATATAGACGCTGAAATTGCCATTATGGATAAAAATGCGCACGAACAATTGATGCAAAGCGTCTGGACATCAGCCACAGTGACAGTGGTGATCATTCTCGTGGTGGGAGTTTTCACCCTGTTTTTCAATCGTACCATCATGCGCCCGATAGAAATGTTCGATGCATCAATTCGCTCTTTCGCAAGTGGCGATGCAGACCTCACTGCGAGAATGGAAAAATTTACAGTTCCTGAATTTGCCTCTCTCAGCACCAACTTCAATACCTTCGTGGGCAGCTTGCAAGACATCATAAAACGTGTGAACGACGTCGGCCTTCAAGTTGTCGATGAAACCAACTCAATGACTCAGCGAGCGGCTCAAGTCGATGACTTAGCAGCAAATCAACGTGGAGAAACCGAACAAGTCGCCACAGCAATGACCGAAATGACCACCACAGCCAATGAGATTTCCAATAACGCTCATCAGGCAGCGCAATCTGCCAAAGATGCTGATGATAACGCAGTAGCAGCGCACAAAATCGTAGATTCAGCGGCGCAATCTGTTCAAGCACTGGCTCAAGAGGTATCACAAGCGAGCAATGTGATTTCCAAACTCGAAGGCGATGTGAAAAACATTTCCATGTCATTGGAAGTGATTCAAGACATTGCTGAACAAACTAACTTGTTAGCACTGAACGCTGCAATTGAAGCGGCTCGAGCGGGAGACCAAGGTCGTGGATTTGCTGTTGTTGCAGATGAAGTGCGCAAGTTAGCAAGTAGAACACAGCAAAGCACAGGTGAAATACATGCAGTGATCAATCAGCTAAAAACCGCTTCAGATGCCGCAGTGAACGCGATGGATGCAAGCCAAGGCAGAAGTGAAGCTGCTGTAAATGAGGCCAACGCCGCAGCCAAAGCTCTAGAGAAAATCCAGCAATCAATCAACATGATTATGGATATGAACTCGTTAATCGCGACGGCGACCGAAGAGCAGAGCATTGTAGGACAAGAAATCTCTGAACGTATTGTCGTGATATCAGATCAAAGCAGTCAATCTGCGAGTTTAGCAAACGAAAACCGCCAAGGCAGTCAAAGTCTAAACGGTCGAGCACATGAACTGTACGATTTAGTAGCAAGATTCAAAGTTTAGTGATTTACAGTGTAAAGCTTTGATCAATTAGAACGAAGTTTCTTTTATTGAACCGCTATAGCCTACCGCATAGCGGTTTTTATATGCCGCCACCGCTCGAGACAACTTCTTCGCTGAATATAAATTGCAGGCAGCTTTTTGCTCCTTTTAAGTAAACTCTCGCCCGTAAAACTGATGTTATATCTTTAACTTATTGAATGTAGACTAGTTAGGCTCTGGCTCATTTCTTGATCGTCAACTAGTAACCATCATTCACACAGGTTAATAAATGTCGATTGTTCAGATAACTAAGTTGGCCAATAGCACTTTGCAACAGCAAACTCCTAACAAGGAGATTGTATGAGATTAACCGGGCCAACGGGAGCCAATCCTTACTGTATAGCTTGTGAAAACTATACCAACTGGATAGAAATTCTTATTCGAGATGAACACAATCAACCATTCCCAAACATCAAAGGTAAACTCATTGACGCTAGCGGTGCTGTATATTCAATTACTGTTGGCGAAGCTCCTATATTACTAAAGGCGTTAGCCCCCGGATTTGTTCAGATACAGTTAGATTCAACCTCATGGCAAAGCGAAGCAGAACGCCGTGAACCCAATGCGACACGCCAGTCGGCTATTGATGATTGGTTAAACGAACATCCTACGGGTTACAAAGAAGCACCTCGAATTTACCATCATCTACCTTTAGGGCACTTTGTTAACAACCTTAGAAACCGAGATTTACCGCCACGCCATAAAAAGAAAGCGCTTGGTGTAGTTGAGCTATCAACCAACAAAAGCTACCTAGTTACCATTCAAGGATGCCGCTACATAACCCTTCGATTAGGCATGTTTTTCGATGGTACAGCGAACAATACCTACAGTGCGAAATGGGGAAAACAACGCCTTGAAAACTACTATCAAGAGTGGAAAGGTATCTATGCTGCGTCTCTATACCCGCAACCTGAGCACCTAGAAACATCTCCAACAAGGTTAACTGAGGAGTGTTTTAACTATCCAACTAAACCGAAAAAAGTAGAAAGCAGTGCAGCCAATGAACTAACCAACATCCAAAAGCTATTTGATTTATATCGAAACGACGAATTCAACGATACCGAAACAGTATTTTCCCACGCTCAGTACATTACAGGAATTGGCACAGGTAACAGTACTGCGCATGAAAAAGCCGATGAATCCAGCATTGGGCTTGGAACAGGAAGAGGCGACTACGGAATTATAGGCAAAGTTGAAACCGGAATTGAGCAGGTGTGTGAACAGCTAGGGGATATTTTTTCACACATAGAAACAGTGTTAGGGATAAAAATTGATGGCTTTCGCAAGCTAGAATTTGATGTGTTTGGTTTTAGTCGAGGAGCGGCAGCAGCTAGGCATTTCATCAATACCGTTCTTCATGGTAAACAGAGCTTGTTTGCCATCGAATTCAACAAAGCGTGCAGAGAGTTAAAAGCAGGCAGCAAACTAACCAGCGGCTTTGACTGGAGCAGCAATGAATGTTGTGAAGTGATGTTTGCAGGACTATTTGATACCGTTGCAGCGGTTCTAGACTGGGGTGACGTTTCTGCACATAACGAAGATAATGACCCAATACAACTGTGGTTAGACCCAAAACGAGTTCGAAAAGCCATACATTTAACTGCCCACAAACATACCGAGTACCGTAAAAACTTCAGTTTAAACAAACTCAATACTGCTCCTAACTTTCACGAGCTTACGCTTCCCGGCGCACACTCTGACTTAGGCGGCGGTTATCACTCAAGCCTCGCCTTCGCTCAAAACGATTATTTATTACCATTGCTAGAAAACAAACTGATCAAGACAGTAAAAGATACAAACTTGCCTACATGGGGAAAAGCAAAAGCCAAACGACTGGCAGCATTAACCACCCAGCTTGAGCAAGCATTGGAAGTTGAGGCCAATCAGGGGTGGAGAAAAGAAGATTACATCATTACAGCGCCGGAAGAGATTGAGAAACATTCTGAATTCTGCACAGCCCAAGCACACCTACTCTATCGCAAAACCACGCAAGGAGACTTATCTCGCTTGTACTTACGGGTGATGTACGGGCTAGCGGAGTTTGCAGGGGTTCCCATTCAAGAAGTAAAACAAGGTGTAATAGTTTGGAACACAGATCATCCCGATTACAAACCCAATTATGCAGTTTCAAATCAATTAATTTACTCAACAACCAGAACTAAATCACTTTTTCCATTTGGAGAGCTATGTGCGCAGACACTAGTCGCAGCCAAGCAAGGGCAAATAAACAAAATACAGCAAACACTAGGGTCAGAAACACAAAGGGCAAACTTTATGGATCTAAGCCTAATTCATCACTCATCAGACGAAAATACAACGGCGGGAATGATTAAAGCAAACGCCCCTTTTCAGAACCACGGTTACTATTGCCGAGAGGAATACGAATGTGAACAAGAAAATTATTTGGATAATGACGGCATTTACCACTATCACCGCATGTACCGATCAGGATTATCCGGATGATAAACGTTTTCGTCCATGGCGTATTGGGGCAGCAATCTCTTATGAGTTTCCTGCGGGTGTTCTAGAAGCCTATGGGATTAATGAAAAAGAAGATTGGACAAGCATGATGTTGCCATACGGAAATCTAGTTCTTGGGTCTCGTTTTACACTAGAAAATTATCGTAAATATACTTACCCAGAATACAGTGGTCAGGAACTACCGCTTACTGACGCAATTAACTTTACTCCCAATCAGCTGGGGTTAGGAATTAAGACCTTACCGGATACCATCTATATCATCTGGCGTTCATCGAATAACCATTTCAGATACTTCACTGAAGTTAACGTCAGCCCACAAATCAAAAGCGCCATGACAAAAAAATATATCCGTCAGTGGGGGACGTTTGAAGGGCAAAATTGCTATCAAACGGACTTTATCTTTGGTTTATTACCCGATGGCAGAGCAAAGTTGTGGTTAGAAGGTTGCGACTATTACACCTACATCGGCGAATATCAGCCAACGAAATCAATACCACCAGAGAACCCAACACTCGCAAAAAACAAACCGATTCCTTGGGATAAGGTGAATCAAATTTGGATTCATAAAAATTACCAATTACAAAACCTTGAAGACGTAGTGCCTCCTGAAAACAAATAACAACACCTTCTTATAAACAAAAAAACACCATATTCATGCAGTTAAAATATGGTGTCTTGATAGAGGTGGAGTGTGTTTAATTATTACTCTGCTTCGCTTCTAATCGCTTTGATCAGTATTGAAGTATCCATTCGGCCGTCACCTTGATCAGATAACGCTTTATAGGACTCCATTGTTTTTTGCGTCATAGGTAAAGTCACGCCCTGACGTTTCGCTTCATCAAGGCAAAATCCAAGATCTTTGATCATCCAATCGATAGCAAAACCAAAATCGAATTTACTTTGTGCCATAGTCACTGCGCGATTTTCCATTTGCCATGAACCCGCAGCTCCATTCTTTAGGCAAGCAACTAAAGTTTCAACATCTAAGCCTGCTTTTTCAGCCAGAATCAAACCTTCAGAAATACCTGTTAGTGCTCCAGCAATACAAATCTGGTTAACCATTTTTGCACGTTGCCCTTGACCTACTCGCCCCATCAACACCGAAGAGCGACCATAAGCATCAAATACTGGCTGAAGCGCGTCGAAATCTGCTTGCTCACCACCACACATAATCGTCAGTACGCCGTTTTCAGCGCCAGCTTGACCACCAGACACAGGTGCATCCATAAAACGGATACCAACCACCTGCGCAGCTTCTGAGAGCTCTTCTGCAAGATGAGCAGAGGTTGTGGTGTGGTCTACAAGTAAAGCTCCTGATTTCATGTAAGCTAGAGCACCGGTTTCGCTGGTGGTCATACTACGAACGTCGTCATCGTTACCCACACATAGCAAAACCACATCTGCATCTTTCACACATTCTGCAACGGTTGATTGATAGGCGCCACCGTGTTGTTCAGCCCAAACTTTTGCTTTTGCTTCTGTACGGTTGAATACCGTTACATCGAATCCCGCTTTAACCAAATGACCAGCCATGGGATAGCCCATAACACCTAAACCAATAAAACTGACTTTCATTTTAATCTCCTTGAACAACGGGCTTGCCATACTTCAACATAGCGGAAGCCTCCAATAGAGCTTCAACTAACAAAGTAAGAGCCTTAGGCTGATATTTTCGTTCTTTATAAACTAAATAAGCTTGTTTATCACTGCGATGATAGTGTGGTAGAACCTGTACCACCCTCATATCCTTTGAAATATGTCGATATGGTAGTGAAGCTACACCTAAACCTCTCACCACAGCTCCAGCAATAGCGTTAATGTCATTAATGACTAATTTAGGCTTAATTTGTAAAACTTGAATGAACTCGTCATCTTGATAAACGGGCACTTCACGCTGCCTATCAACAGATAGCCAATCCAATTGTTGTAACTGATCTAGTGTTTGTATTGGCCCAACTCTTTCTAAATATTCTGGGCTGGCAAAAAATCCGTGCTGAGCACGAAACAGCGGTCTAGCGACCATGCCATCCAATCCGGACAAATCAAACGTCATTAACAGATCTCGATTTGTTTCCGGCATAGAGTATTCCTGACTCAAAGCCAGTTCTATATTCACTCTCGGATGCTTTCTTACAAAGTCTTCTACAACGTCACCAACAAATGCTCGGTAGAAGTTATGAGGGATAGCTAATCGGATGCTGCCAGCGACTTCCTGACTGTGAGTCATGATCTGAGTAAACGTGCTCTCAAGGTTTTCCATACCGCTGCGTATTGCTTGAAAAGTTTCCTTTCCAGTCTGCGTAGCAACAAGCTCCCTCCCCTGCTTCTCAAGCAGCCGTAAATTCAGTCGGCTTTCTAAGGCCGATAATCTGCGAGACATCGTTGAAGGTGGAAGATGCAGTTTTTTGGAAGCGGCCAGAAGAGAACCTTCTTCTACCACGCAAAAAAACAGGTAGAGATCATCAACGTTTCCAAATATGGAATTCATAGTTCTTTTCTTGGTTCTGTTTTTCAGTTCTAGACAGTTATATCCTGATTGTTAGATTTATTAAACAGCTCGATAACATTTCATGAATAAAAAACAGTATTGGTACACCGCATTGCTTTCATCATTCACGATGGCAATCATCATGTCGGGTGTCTTGTCAGGATATAAAATCGGATTTAGCAGTGAATGGCCGGCAAACTGGCTCAACAGCTTCCTTATTGCTTGGCCGTTAGCATTGTTACTAAACCTAACCGCCCTCCCTCAGATCAGGAAACTGGCATTTTGGTTAGCAGAACCTAAAATTTCCTGTGACATAAAAGCAAAAAACCGAGCCTAAGCTCGGTTTTTCATTATTGGATTTCAGCGTTGTGGTAAACCTGCTGAACGTCGTCACAGTCGTCTAGTAGATCTAGGAACTTCTGGAACTTCTCAGCGTCTTCACCAGAGATTGGGCTTTGGTTCTGAGGAACGAAAGTGATCTCTTCAACGTCTAGAATTAGATCAGGGTAAGCTGCATTCAGTGCTGTTTTCACTTTAAAGAACTCAGTGTTTGGTGCAAATACAGTGATTACACCATCTTCAAGTTCAATATCAGTTACGTCTGCATCTTCCATCATCAGCGCTTCTAACACGGCTTCTTCATCTTCGCCTTTAAATTGGAATACTGCTTGGTGGTCGAACATGTGTGCAACAACACCTGGAGTACCAATTTTAGCGCCAGTCTTTACGAAGCATTGACGTACGTCTTGGAAGGTACGGTTGCCGTTGTCTGTTAGACAGTCAACAATCACGCTAACGCCACCAGGACCAAAACCTTCGTAACGAGCTGGTTGGTAATCTTCACCGCCACCACCACTAGCTTTGTCTAAAGCCTTATCAATAACGTGGCCTGGTACTTGGTCTTTTTTCGCTTTGCTGATTAGGTGGCGTAGAGACAAGTTCATGTCTGGGTCGATACCACCATTCTTTGCACAAACGTAAATTTCTTTACCGTATTTTGAGTAAACCTTAATTTTTGCGCCTTGAGTTTTCGCCATAGAGGCTTTGCGCACTTCGAAACTTCTTCCCATCGGGATGTTCTCTCTAGTTCAATTTAATGCGACGGATTCATGCAGAAAGCAAGGTTTCTGCTTGGGTGAGCATTACATGACGCCCATAACCCTTTTGTATTTGTCCACCGACTGTTGAAACCATTCTTTATCTTGCACAGAAGTAAGAGTGGTTAAATGCTTAGTAATCTCTTCCGGTCCGCCTTTTGCCTGCTTCATTTTCCAAATCAAAAAAGAAGCCTGTTTATCCAGTTCTATTTTGTTTTTCTCATTAGCATCAAGCAGAGCAAGGTTGAAAGACATTAGTAAACCCACAGTCGATAAAAACATGGGGCGAAATATAGCATAGGAATAGCAAAAATTAAGAGTCAAAAATGTCGGATTCTATGACTTTCGTTACTAAGCGTACAAAAAATCGATTTCTTGGAAAAATTGCTGTCAGGTCTAAATAGAAAGGGTGGCTAAAGCCACCCTTGTAAACCTAATAAGTGAGTATCTTAATGAAGGAGTCCTAGTTCCTTTGCCTCTTCAATAGACAAGCCACTTTCACGGATCTCTCTTAATGCTTCAATGCGACGACGAGCTTCCGCTGATTTTTGTTTATTTACTGGAATGTGAGTATCAACTTCTTCTTTGAAGTCCCACTTTTCTGTGATGCCAGTGATTTCATCATGGTTAATAGAATTAATGGACATTGTAACCTCCGAACAAACCATGCAAGGACATGTAATCTGTAGCAAAGGTCCAAATCGCTGTTAAGCACATTTGAGCAATATTGTGATTTAGGCGATAGTTCAGAAATCTAATTTACAAATCGCTCAATTATATTTTGTGCAAGCTGAAAACTGGCAGTACATTTAGAGAATTCACTGTCAAAAATCAAACCTGATCCAGCTCAACTTTTCTCTCTTCTAAGCCACGTCTTTTCTAGCACAACGCCGACTAACCTTTCTCCATTTTTGACGAAAAATGTCCAAAGATAAGTCATGCAATTTTCGACGAAAATCAGACCTGCATTTATGTGGTTGTTCGAACCTATAGCGATGAATTCGGAAGAATGATCATGGATGCTGCCAAAATTACGAAAGCATGATCATAGGAAACCAGTGCAAACACAAATTTTGGACAAAAAAAATCGAGTCCTTGGGGAGAACTCGATAAAAAATTCAGAATGAATGTAACAATATGAGCCAATCTTTAAATTCATCAGATAGGGCAAAAGGTTGTCTATTCGCTTGTAACTTTAGCCAACAAGAGGCTCCGCATTGTCAGGCATATGTCAACGTTGTGTTCAATGTCTGTTCATTTGCTGAGTTAAATGCCAATAGCCACTTCATCAAGTGCTCTGAACACTGATTCATCCAGATGACCATCATAGACCTGCTTACACACCTTTCTTCTCACTGCTAAACCTGAGATCAAACGTTCGATCGACAAATGCTTATTCTCGTTCTGAGAATTATAAAGCTCGATCATCTTGCTTAGCGTTTCATATGGAATGACTTGATCATCCACTCTGAGCCAATCAAGCTTGTCAATCAGCTCTACGCACTCTTCTCTAATTGATGAAGGGGCATGTCCAGTCATAGCGGCTAAAGCGCTTATACTGCGTTCTAGGGCTTCTGGAGACGTATATTTAGATAAAGTAATAGTGATCTCGTCAGCATTGATCTCAACTAAGTGTTTACGCTGCTTCACTCGACGTCCCAATTTGCCGCGTGGAGATGGCGATTTACGTTGAATAGGCTCGAACTCACCATCAATAATCTCTGATAGTTCAGCTAATTTTTGCTTTGACACCATTTCATGACGGAGCGGGTTAGGAAGCGTTGGCGCCATATTTCGTTTGCCAGCGTTTGTCATTTTCGCACGCGAATAACGCAACACTTCTTCGACGTCACACTTAATATCAACTTGATAATCTATGACTTTACCTTTGTCGATCGAAGTTGTAATCGTCAGATGGTAGCCCCACAGATTAACCACAAATAGATCCTCAGTACCTTTGCCATCAGACAGTCGTTTCAGCTCTCTGATCAGATCCATAGAGAATCTACGCCATTCGATATTACGTGCAAGCTTTTGATTTAATTCGCTTAACATCATCACATCTGTGTGTCTGCGTGACATTCGGCTCCTGAAATAGGAATACAGTTGGAACACTAGCGTGTGCTGTTTCAGAATCTCTGGCGGGAATAGGAAGAAATAATCACGAGTCATTAATTCTTCAAAAAATGACGGCTCCCAAACCAATATGTAGAGGTTTGGTTTGATCTTAATTTCACCGTCACTGCCTTCTGTTGGTGCTTCTTCCGATGCTGTGATCGTTCTGGCCAAGAAACGGAAACGGTCACTCTTGAACCCTTCAGGCATGTTTTCACTCAACCAACGACCTGTTAATTCGTGCAGTTGGAAATCGGTAAATTCAATACGATCAATACTGTCACGGATAGAATCTCGAGCTGGGCCGCTGTCTTTCTTACCTCTTAATGAAAGGATGTCTGTGATATACAGTGGCGTCTTGTTTGGTACGTGGCTTGCATTAAGTTGGTAATCTTCGTGGTGATGATCGTGGTATTGCACTGTTAACGTAAACAGTGCAAACAACGTCATAAGATCATCAACCGTCATAATGTTCTTCGATGAACGTGTTTCAATTACAGCTCGTGTTCCTGAAATAGATACCATTGATTTTTGGTAACTTTTTCTTGTTCTTGGTGGCGCTAACGCTTGATCAATGATCCCTGCCCAGTTAGTCGGAGAAACGACGAATTGCTCTGTTTCATCTTTCATAGCTGGTGGAGTATTAAGTCCGTGCTCATTCAGTAAACGCTTATTGACTTGCGTTTGAGCTAGCGCTTTGGAGCGCTTTTGCTTCTCTGACTGTTTAACGGATTCAGTAACGAGACTTGTTGAACCTAGAACCGAGATAAGTTGGTTAGGATTGATAAAACGGTGAAGCATGGTTTTACCCGCTAGACCTTCTTCAAAGCGCACTGGGATTTGGTGAAATAAACCTATACTTACAGCAGCACGAAGTCTTTGTTGAATTGCTGCCCGTGTAAGTTGACCATCAGTAGCGTCGATTAGCTCTGTTGTTGAAACCAATCCATCTTTACTACTAAAACCACGTAGTGAGATAAGATTAAGCAACTCTATAATACTTTTCGTTACACCCTTAAAATGTTGATACTGCTCTATCCAGTCGATCGCAGATTCAGAAACAGCAAAAAGATGTCCATCTTTATGGCTTCTTGGTGCTTTGATCAGTATTTTTTCTTCTGATGCCATTATTAGATCTATCCCACACTAACCGTAATATCGCTATAGTTCCAAAAGAATAAAGAAAAAAAGATCATAAATAAAGAAAAAGTTATTGCTCTTAAATAACTGATCTTTTTGATGATAATGATTAATAGTGATTAGAGTGATCATATGATCTGAACGAAATTATGATTGTAACTTTATGTAATATAAAAAGATTTATTTTTCCTCATCAGAAGCATGATCATAAACTTATCGAAACCATGATCATTAACTCTTTGAAAGCATGATCAATATTACTTAGAACAATGATCATGATGATAACGAATGAATGATCAAAACAAATCTCAAAGCATGATCATGGGGGATACACAACTTATCCACAAATCAGAATCAATTGCTTTCTGTTTGTTAAGCATAACTATGATTTCTCAATCTAAATCATACGGACGCATGATCACGGTTAGTTCGTAATTGCCCATTTATAGTCTAAATTTTATCCATAGTAAGTTGAAATGCATGTCTATGGTATTTTTCATGTATCCATTGAGACAACAGACAATTGTTGAAAGCATGATCAGGGAAATAAATGAATATTTCTCTTGCCGTTCTAATGCTAATCAAAATATCAGTGTTTTCTGTCCAAATTGACTATATCCCCTATTACAACTGACATTGCCCGTAGTTTATCGATATTTTTCCATGCTTCCGTATGCGGTTTTTCTCTTGATCATTGATCCGAAATTCGATCTTTAGATCAAGTAAGTCAGGCAACAAGTTTGCATATCGGAATTACCTTGATCATCGTTCCTTAACCATGAAAATCTCTTGGAACTATGATCATCATTGATTCCTTGATCATGTTTCCCTAATTAATGTTTTGATAAATGTATTATTAATAGTTTTGACTACAGCGAGAGGCAATTCTATTTTTCCTATATTGAAATTTTTCTTCTAATTGAAATTACACCTACCGTAATTTACCGCTCTTCTTTAATCGTTCCGAATCATCTGCACTTTTTCTCTGAGCAATATCAGTTTACATTGTAAATAAGTGACACCGTAATATTTTTAATCTTTTACTTTTTACTCACTGTTCTTCAGTTTAGTAAACGAAGTTTTTAACACATATTTTGACCATTTCTTCGTTCATTCATTTAAACGATATTATTTTGTCAATTTAATGTGATTTTTATCTTAAAGTGATTGTTCACCTTTTTATTGTAAATACCACTCAATGCTGTACAATCTTTTGCAAGAAACTAATAACGGAAATTGGCTATGAAAAGAGAACAAACAATCGATAATCTCTACAAGCTCGCCGAACAAACACAACAGGTGCAGTCTGACCGTATTGAGATTGTTTTAGAAGAACGTCGCGATGAACATTTTCCTCCGATGTCGAAAGCCCTGATGGAAACCCGCTCAGGTTTGACTCGACGTAAGTTGGACGAAGCGATTGCAAAAATGGAAGAAGCAGGTCATCAGTTCACTAAAAACAACGCTAACCACTACTCTATTTCTCTATCTGAAGCACATATGCTGATGGATGCCGCAGGTGTTCCTAAGTTTCATGAGCGTAAGAAGAACTCAGAGAATAAGCCTTGGATCATTAACGTACAGAACCAAAAGGGTGGTACCGGTAAATCGATGACCGCTGTTCATTTGGCTGCTTGCTTAGCTCTAAATTTGGATAAGCGTTACCGTATTTGTCTCATAGACTTGGATCCACAAGGTTCATTGCGTTTGTTCTTAAATCCACAAATCAGTGTTACCGAACATAGCAACATCTACTCAGCTGTTGATGTCATGCTAGATAACGTTCCTGAAGATGTTGAAGTGGATAAAGCGTTCCTGCATAAAAATGTGCTGCTTCCTACTCAATACCCGAACTTAAAGACCATTTCCGCGTTTCCAGAAGATGCTATGTTCAACGCAGAAGCATGGCAGTACCTGTCTCAAAATCAGTCGTTAGACATTGTCCGTTTATTGAAAGACAAGCTGATTGACAAAATTGGTGACGATTTCGATGTCATTATGATTGATACTGGCCCTCACGTTGATCCCCTAGTATGGAATGCGATGTATGCGTCTAATGCACTGCTTATCCCATGTGCAGCTAAGCGTTTGGACTGGGCTTCAACAGTAAACTTCTTCCAACACTTGCCTACTGTTTACGAGATGTTCCCAGACGATTGGAAAGGTTTGGAGTTTGTACGCTTAATGCCTACCATGTTTGAAGACGACAACAAGAAGCAAGTTTCGGTATTAACCGAGATGAACTATCTATTGGGTGACCAAGTGATGATGGCGACGATTCCACGTAGCCGTGCATTTGAAACGTGTGCAGATACCTATAGCACTGTATTTGATTTGACTGTAAGCGATTTTGAAGGCGGTAAAAAGACATTAGCTACCGCTCAGGATTCTGTCCAGAAAAGCGCCTTAGAACTAGAGCGTGTGCTTCACAGTCATTGGACTTCACTAAATCAGGGGTAAGTAAGTTATGGCAATTAAGACATCTGATCTGAATGCAAAATTGTTTGGTAAAGTTGATAAGCGCCGTGCGACTACACCTAAAGAAGCACAGTCAGCCGCTAAAGCCCAGGCGCAAGTTATAGAGCTAGCAGTAGCAGGTGAGCAACTTGTCACATTCGAATTGATGCGAATCCCTGCTGCTGAAGTAGAAGCAAAAACAAAGGTCTTCGCAGCCAATGCTCGTGAGCAGAGTTTCCTGAACGAACATGCGCTTTCTGACATTCTAAGTACTCTTCGCGAACGTGGGCAGCAATATCCGGCTGTTGGTCGTCGTATGGCTGATGGCACCATTGAGGTACTTGATGGTAGTCGACGTCGTATGTCATGTATCTTGGCAGAAAAAGAATTTCTGGTTTATGTTGCCGATGATATCAACGCAGAACATGCGAAGTTTCTTTCTGATGTAGCGAATGCTCACAAGCCTCTTTCTCTATATGAGAAAGGAAAAGAGATGCAAGCAAAGCTTGATTCTGGCGAAGCTGAAGATCAGAAAGCACTTGCGAAAATGTTCCAGTGTAGTGAAGCGCTTGTAAGTGGTGCACTTAAAGCTGCTGCGTTGCCATTAGAGTTGCTACAAGCTTACCCTAACGTGGTTGAACTTGGCCGTCCTACCATTGTTAAGTTACATAAACAATTCAATGAACTAAGTGATAGCCAACGTTCAGCATTATTAAACAAATGCCACGAGGAAGATGGTTTTGTATGGCAACGCTGTCAGTCTCAAGGTGTGGCGCGAATTACTAAAGAAGTCACCGAAACGCTTGAAGAGTGGATTCACGATTTAGTTCCGCCAAAACGTGCTGTAAGCAGTAATGTGGATTTAATTAAAGGTCGTGTGAGCTATGCTCGTAAAGGAAATAACCTTACCCTGAATCTGAAGAAAATCGATGATAGTTTGATGAAAGATATCCTCGAGTTTTTAGCGAATAAAATCGACTAATAAAAAACTGAACAATAAAAAACCCGCGAATATCGCGGGTTTCTTTTATTTAACGCTGTATGTTCACAACAGCTATAGCAACATTAGTTTCTTAGACGCTGCCAGTATTTTTCGTAAATCGCCAACGCTTCTGGACCAACATCGTTAATGAACTCGCCATTTGCGATGTCTTCATCAGTTGGGAAGATAGTAGTGTTGTTTCTTAACTCTTCAGGTAGCAAAGCACGGCCTGTTGTTGTAGCAGATGCGTAACCTAAGCTGTTAACAATTTCTGCTTGGTTATCTGCTTGGTACATGAAGTTAACAAATTTGTGTGCCAGCTCTTTGTGTTCACTGCCTGATGGAATGGTAAAGTTGTCCATCCACAATACAGAGCCCTCTTTAGGGAACACAAATTTCAGCTCAGGCATGTCAGCCTGACCTTGATATGCGTTGCCGTTCCATTGCATACCAACTGATGCTTCACCTGAAACGTAAGGTACGTGTGGCGCATCTGAGTTGTAAAGTAGAACGTTGTCTTTAAGCGCAACTAGAGATTGGTATGCTTTTTCGATCTCTTTTTCATTCTTAGTATTGATGCTGTAACCGTTCAGTTTCAGCGCCATACCGAATACGTCACGTATGTCATCAATCAACATAACTTGTTGAGCGTATTTTTTATCCCATAGATCAGCCCAGCGTGTTACGCCTTCAGGAAGAGCTGCTGAGTTGTAGCTCATACCTGTTACGCCGAAAATGTATGGTAGAGAGTATTTGTTCTCAGGATCGTGTGCTTGTCCAAGCAGTGCTGGTAGCGCATCTTTCATGTTTGGAATTTGGTTATGATCTAGTTCAGCAAGTAAGCCTTCACGGCCCATCTTTTCAATAAAGTAAGCTGAAGCGAAAACAACGTCATACCCAGTACCTTTAAGAAGCTTGAGTTTGGTATACATAGACTCGTTGTTCTCAAATGTAGAGTAGTTAATGGTTACGCCTTCTTTTTCTTCAAATTGTTTAAGTGAAGTTTCTGGCAAGTAGCCGCCCCACGCATAAACGTTTAAAGTCTGCATTTCTGCATTTACTTGAGCAGATCCAATTGTTGCAGCTAATACCAATCCTTTGATGAAAGTCTTCATTAATAATCTAGTCCTAACAGCCAGTACCATACTGGGGTTCTAATGAATAATTAGGCAAATTGTGTGCTCAATAAAGCAAATATAATTTATCGTAAGGGAAAAATTTTTTAACCTTAAATTGCTAAAGCCAACAAGACCTTATAGATAAGACGCATCGCATCTTATTGTCTATTATTGGGGTGTGTTACCATACGAATACTTTCACCGATTACGTCAATTTATGTCTTCTGAAACCACACAAATATTGTCTTATTTATCGTCGCTTAGTCAGCTTGCTTCCAAGCATCAAATTCGTTTTGGTATTGCTATGCAAGGCGAAGAAGAGTGGAACCGTTTTCTGCTTGAAGAATGGTTAGTTGCTTCGAACAATCGCACTGTGTTCCAAATTGGCGACGATCCATTTTCAAATGTAAGACACGTCCCTTTTAACAAAGGACAACAATTGTTGGGACAAGAATCTGAAGTGCTGATTTGCGACCTCTCATCAGGATGGGATGCCAATAGTTTTAGCGCTGCGCTCGGTACACTTACTGGCGGAGGTATTCTTTTCGTTTTGGGTGCTAGTTCTCTTTCTGTTAATCCGGCAGAAAAATGGCTCAAGTCTTCTTTGGATAAACTTATATCTTTATCACCAGATGCCCATCTTACGCTCCCATCTATATCGGAAGTAAAGCATCAAATTGATTATTCTCAGCAACAATTATCGGTAGATAACATTGTGAAAGTGGTGACAGGGCATAGAAAACGTCCTCTGATTCTCACCGCTGACAGAGGACGTGGGAAAAGCAGTGCTTTGGGTATGGCTGCTGCGAAGCTAATGACGGAACGTAATATTCGTATCATCGTTACCGCCCCTAGTCTTGCTTCCGTTTACCCCGTGTTTCAGTTTGCAAATCATCTAATAGAAGGTGCATCTACTTCAAAGGGATCTGTAGAAGTAGCTCAGTCTAGTTTACGTTTTATTGCTCCTGATGAGCTATTAAGAAGCTTACCTGAATGTGATTTGTTATTGGTAGACGAAGCTGCAGCTTTACCTTTGCCTCTTTTGCAGTCAATGGTGAATCATTATCATCGCGCAGTATTCTCTTCGACAGTTCACGGTTATGAGGGGTGTGGTCGTGGCTTTTCTCTTAAGTTCCAATCGTGGTTGAAAAGCGTACGTCCCAATATGAAAGTACAGAGTATCTCTCAACCCATTCGCTGGAGCGAAGGAGATCCGCTGGAAGCATGGCATCGGGAGTGCTTTTTACTTGATTTTGAATTTCAACCACTCAACAACCTAACCATCGAGGTGGATGCTCTGATATTCAGAGCTGTAGCTAAGAATGAGCTGCTAGAAAACCCTGATTTGCTACACAGTGTCTTTAGCCTATTGGTTAATGCTCATTATCAGACTACACCCAATGACCTTTTTCATTTGTTGGGTGACGATAAAATGGGGGTATATATTGCCACTCATCAAGATGTCCTTGTTGGATGCATACTTTCCGTTGAAGAAGGTGGCTTAGAGCCATCACTCGTACATGATATTCAGATGGGTAAACGCAGACCTAAAGGACACTTAACGCCTGTCACTATCGCTAATCAGTTGGGTATATCTGAAGCTGCACTACAGACCTGCCACCGTATTATGCGGATTGCTGTTCATCCTGATGTACAAAACCATAAGATTGGTAGTGAGTTGGTTAATCATTTTTCTTCTGAAATTGAAAGCTCTTATCTATCCACCAGCTTCGGTGCAACCGCTGCTTTGGTTAATTTCTGGAGCAAATGTGGTTTTCAAGTCATCAAAGTTGGTTCTCAGCGAGACCAGGCAAGTGGCTGTTATTCTGTGCTTATGGCTAAAGGTATCAATTTGTCATGGCTAGACATTGCAAGGTTGCGAAGCTATCAGATGTTTGATTTTGAACTGATGGATACTCTGCAGGAAATGGAGCCTGTGATGGTAAAAGTACTGTTGAGAGATCGTCCATCGAGAGAAGTCGACCTGCCTTTAGCGTTAGTCACACAGTATGCTTATGGGGGCGCAAATTTTGAGAGTGTTGCGGTTTGGTTGAGGTTGTTTGTTCTTTCTATCGATGATGAAAAACTGAGATATTTATCTGATGTGCTTATTGCCAAATTGGTACAACGTTTATCTTGGTCTGAATGCGCTCGGAGAAATCAACTTACAGGTAGAAAGCAAGTTGAAGAGCACATTAGAAAAGAGCTACTAACTTTATTAAACAATTTACAGTGTAAAGTGAAGAACTAAGCTGATTTCAAACATCGTTTACACTGTAAATTGAACTTATATATTTGATATATCGAGGTTTGTTGTTTTTTGTTTGAAATATTGAGGGCTACAACCATCAATCAGCATTGCTTGCTCCACTGGCATAGGTTTAGCAATCAAATAACCTTGATATGAGCTAGCTTTTAACGGAGCAAATGCTTGTGCCATCTCATGAGTTTCGATACCTTCAATGGTCATTTCCATCTGCTTGTTCTCACATAATATTGAGAGAAATTGAAGGTACTCGAAGGCTTCTTGCTCAATGATAGATTGATTAGCGAGTTCCCTATCTACTTTTAGCATCGTAAATGGTGTTTTAAAGAGAGAGGTAATGGAGCTATAGCCCGAACCAAAGTCGTCCATTGCGAGTGGGAATCCCATTTGAGTGAGCGCTTTTAGTCCATCCAACACTTGTTGGTTGTTATCAATAAGCACGGATTCAGTAAGTTCCAAAACTAAGCTTTGTGGTTGCGCTTGTTTGCTGTGCGCAATTTCCAACAGCTTTTGAGGGAAAGTATCTTTCAGCAGTTGAAGCGCTGAAATGTTGATATGTACTTTTAACTCGCTGTTCCATGTTTGGTTGTATCGCACGATGAATTCTGCCGATTTTGCAAAGACCTTTTTGCCTAGCTGAGATATTAGGCCTAGCGTCTCTGCTACAGGGATAAATTCATCAGGTCTAATAAATCCGAACTGCGCTGTTTCCCAGCGCGCTAATGCTTCAAAAGACTTTAACTGGCCAGAAGTTGCATCCACTATCGGTTGCAAGTGAATGGTTATTTCGTCATTTTCGATGGCTTGCTTAATGTGGTTTTCAACATAGAAATATTTGTCTACTTCCGGCTTAATCTGCTCGTTATAAATAACCCAATTGCGTTCGGATTTGAGAATAGCGTATTCACAGGTTTGGTACGTTGAGTTGATGATTTCATCGGATGAAAGACTGCCGTTACAACAGATGTAAATGCCGATATAAACATCACCAAAGTATGAGATGTTACTGCGTGTAATGGACTTAAATTGCTGGATAAATTCTTTAGCCAGTTCTCCAACGACATCGTCAGTTAAATCGTTCGCTATCAAAACTGTAAAGGTGTCTAGGCTACTTCGATAACACTGACTTTCATAGCGGTTGAATATATGAAAACACTCCAACAGACTAGAGATGAAATCGGTGAGAATAAATTCACTGTACTGGCTGACGTAAGACTTGATCCCCGACACATGAAAAGTCATTACTGTGATATTTGAAGTGCGTTTTGATAAATCTAGTGAGAGTTTATCTCTATTGGGTAGTCCAGTTAACTTGTCGTAGTAAGCGAGCTGAAAAACAGATTCTTCAAGTTTTCTTTGGTCAGTAATATCTCTATGGTTACCCACCATATATTCACCTGAATCATCAACTTGGTTGATACCTGTCGCTTCAATCCAGATATAAGTACCGTCTTTCTTTTTCACGCGATATTGAGTTATCACACGGGTATCGTCACCGACAGCTTTAACATGTGTACTCACATTATGACTGAATGGTTTTCTGTCATCTGGGTGTATTAACTCAACCCACTGATCGAGAGTTGTTTGACGTTGGAGGTCGAACTGTTCGTAAAAACTTTGATTGTAAAAGGAGATTTTCCCATCTGGCATCATCATCCAGAGTCCTTCAACAGCTGAATTAAACATGTTGTTAAAACGTCTTTGGATTAACTCATCCATATCAGGAAGTTTCCTTTCTCTCACTAGTTGGCTAACTTTACAGTACGATGAACATCATAATACATGTGTTACATTATCTGTATCAATTATATTTATATCATTAATATTCTTAATATTATTCATGGGTACTGATGTTTACCCTGTTGTTGATTGATGCCTTTAAGAATAATGTAACTTTGTTGAATGAGAGTGAGTAAACGAGCAGCTACAATTTACAGTGTAAAGTTGCTTCATGGGGCGTGTATTGTATGACTTTAGGGTGATACATGCCTTAATTTGAATAAATGGATGTTTGGTATGCGTCTCAGTTTCGATACACTGGAGACTAACGTTATGTGTACCGTAAAGGTTTAGTCGTATGTGGAAGGATGTCATTACGCTCACGGATGATAAAACTCGTGTAGTCGCTAAATTAACGGATGAGCAATTCGTCAAGAAAGAGTTCTCACAAGAAAGTCTTGTGAATGAACTACAAAGTCTTGGCGCGTCTAAATTTATTCTAATGGATGATGCTGTAACGCGTTTTATTAACTGTGCGAGTGAAGGTAAGGGCGAAGCCTATGAAGGTATCGTCATTGCTGAAGTACGCAATGCAACGGTTGAGGTTGTGTTAAGTGAACACGACATGATTGCCAGTATGGTGGTTACCGGCGCTTATGGCGGACGTGGATTGCAAAGTGGTGAAATCATCCAAGCTTTGGCGGACGCTAACGTTGTTAAAGGAATCAATAAAGCGGCACTGAAAAAAGTATTCGTAGTCAGCAATAGATTGGCTGGCGGTGAAACGTTTACTCAGCCAATAGCCCAAGGTAAAGAAGCAATTAATGGTAAAGATGCGAAATTTTTGCCGTTAGTCGAGGATGTCAATAAACGCATTCTTGCCCCTCAGTCAGCTAGAGGCCAAGATAAAATCGACATGCGTGATTTGGGTGAAACGATTACTGTCAGTGAGAACGACCCTGTAATGCGTCGCCAACCGGCAACCAAAGGTGAACCTGGATATACGGTTCAAGGCAAAATCATTCTCCCAAAACCAGGAACCGATGCCGCGCTTGTTGCTGGCAACGGAACACATCTCAGTCCTACCAATCCCAATCTATTGCTAGCGTCCATCAATGGTATGCCTGTATTTAGAAATAAAACCATCGATGTTGAAAACGCGATATGTTTAAACAACGTTAGCGTTGCGACAGGACATGTTAAGTTCAAAGGTAATGTGGTGATTACCGGAGATGTTGAGCCGGGAATGATAGTGCGTGCTACGGGTTCTGTGACTGTGGGTGGCTTCATTGAATCCGCGGATGTGCAAGCTCAAGGTAATATAGAGGTAGGCAAAGGCATTATTGGGCACACTGCCACAGAAGGCGAAGAAAAAAGCTGTACGGTTAAATCAGGCAGCACAATTAAAGCCAATTATGCGCAGTATGCTGAACTTCAAGCTGGCGAAGACATTCATCTAACGGTGCATAGCATGGGTAACGTTATTCGCTGCGGTAAAGATTTGATCGTTCTTGATGAGAAAGAAACGCAAGGTACTTTAAGCGGTGGCACCGCGAAGGTTGGTGGCAAAGTAGTGTGTTTTAACTTAGGCGTTGAGGGTGACACCATTACGTTGGTTGAAGCATTTGCAAGTTTTGCGCGCTACAAAGAACGCATCGCGAGTCATAAAGAGCAGTATAAGCAAGCTCAAGAAGGCACAATGGATGTTATTCGCAAAGAATTGGAATTTAAGAAACGTCCTAAAGCTGAACGTTCTGAAGAAGAAGAACTCGAGATTAGTGACAAAAAAGAAAAAGCCAATGATCGCTTAGAGAAAGTGAAAAACTCGCTCGATTTGCTTAATGAGGAGTTCGAACTTGCTTTGGCTGCCAATACGGTAGATGCGAAAAGCAAAGTCTTTACCCACGTCACTGTTCAATTTGGTGATGAAAAAGTCGTGACTAAACGTGTACGTGGCCCTTCAATATTCGCCTTCAATCAATACGAAATTCAAGTTTCATCCAAGTTAGAAGATGAAGACGTCGGCGTCTAAAACTATTGTTTATTATGGACGTCTGAAGACTAAAAAGGGGAGCATATGCTCCCCTTTGTTCATTGGTATAAATGGTGTCGAGGCTAGTGCACTGCCCGTATCTTGCCGTGCTTGAGATCGCTAAGCACCATAGATTTTGGACCATCAGCGATAATTGTCCCTTTTTCCATAACGATAACGCGGTCTACCACATCCAACATTGACGTTTTGTGAGTAATAAGAATCAGTGTTTCACTCGGTGTTAATTGTTTCATCTGATTCTTAATATGCATTTCAGAACGGTTATCCATCGCGCTGGTTGGCTCATCCATCAGCAGCACTGGTGGACGCCCTAATAAAGCACGAGCGATAGATACTGCCTGACGTTGGCCTCCAGATAGCAACATACCACCTTCGCCCACCTGACGCTCTAAACCTGCTGGGTCTTGCTGAGTAAATACCGTTACACCTGCTCGGTTTGCTGCGTCCATTACTTCTCTGTCGTCCACTAGTGGGCGACCAAGGGTGATATTGTCTCGAATAGTGCCATAGAAAAGGATGCTCTCCTGTGGGACGCAACCTATGTTACGTCGAACATCAATATGATGGAGCTGTTCAATATCGGTATCGTCGATACGTACGTGTCCTTCGGTTGGCTTGTATAAGCCCATGATCAGACGCTCTAACGTCGTTTTGCCTGAACCTATACGCCCAATGATCGCGACTTTTTCACCCGGGTTAATAGTTAAGCTCAAATCACGAATTGAGGCAATTGGCGAATCAGGGTAGTGGAACGTTACTTTATCGAGCTCTATCTTGCCTTGGATCATAGGGCGGTGAATGTAACGTTTCCCTTGTTCTTGCTCGTCAGGCATAGCCATGACTTGTTCGATTATCTTCAAAGAAGCTTTTGCTTGGTTATAGCGGGTTGAAAGCAGTGACAGCTGAACCATTGGACCAATCGCGCGTCCACTGAGCATCGTTGCGGCGATGAGTCCACCCATGGTGAGATCGCCCTGAGCAATCAGATACACACCTAGAATAATCATTCCGACGTTAGACGCTTGCTGCACCAATCCAGCGGTACTTTGAATACCATCTGTTATGCGGCGGCTTTTTATATTCCAGTTAGCCATGTGAGAAATGGCTTCTTCCCAACGATATTGGAACTGGCTTTGGGCACCAAAAAGTTTCACCGTTTCAAGTCCGGCTAAGCTCTCAATCAGGTTGGCGTATTTTTGTGAAGCAAGGCGAGAACCTTCCTCAATTGCACGGCGTAACGGCGCTTGGATCAGCAACGAATAAACGACCAAAATCAAAACACCAGCAATCGGTACGTAAACCAGATCACCAGCCATAAGCCATATAATGATTAAGAACAAAATCGAAAACGGTAAGTCAATCAGTGATGAAATCGTTGCCGAAGTAAAAAATTCACGAATGGATTCGAACTCTTGCAAATGACGAGCAAAAGCTCCGACCGAAGGCGGGCGGGATTCCATCCGAATCCCCATCACTTTGCTAAACAGCTTTGAGGAAATGAGGATGTCTGATTTTTTCCCAGCAATATCGATAAAGTAGTTCCGCAGCATCTTCAAGGTGAAGTCGAATAAGAAGATGACAAACACGCCGCTGGCCAAAACCCACAAGGTTTCAAATGCAAGATTGGGAAGTACCTTGTCGTAAACCAAACGTGTAAACATAGGTGCGGCAATGGCGAATAGGTTAATCAGAAGCGATGCAAACACGACGTCACGATAGATGCGTTTTGATTGCCAAATTGTGCCCCAGAACCAATGTCCTTCGCGTGTTTTTAATATCTCTGGCGAACGCTCATCATAGCGAAATTGTTTTTTTACCATGAAGTAACGCCCGATAAAGCGAGCGTTTAATTCTTCAAGTGGGTAAGCAATTGGCACCATACCTGATTCAGCGGTAACAATTTCCGCTTCCTGTTTCTCTTCATTAATACTGTTTAGAACACAAGCTTCATTCCCTCGTAGAAGCAGAATGACAGGAAAAACTAAGTGAGGAATGTCTTTCAGATTAGAGCGGTTTTCTTTAGCTATGAGTCCCGCGCGCTCTGCAGCACGAGGGAAAAGAAACGGTGTCAGCTTGCCATCTGTCAGCGGTAATCCATTGATTAACGCATCAGGTGAATTCGCCAATCCATAATAACGGCTCACATAGACCAGTGAATTGAGTAGCGTATCGTGCATTAAACTGACCTTTTTCCTTATTTATCGACGATGAAACCTTGGAATACTTCAATGAAGTGCTCCGATAAGAAATCCAACTGAGCTTGAGTTTCAACGCGAGAAGCGATGGTCTTAATACCTAAGTTATGCGCAGTTCTAGAGATCGATGTTAGCGTGAATTTTTGTTTCTCATCGTCTAAGTGGTGAGTAAACAGGTAATCAAGTTTCACGTATTTTGGTCTAAATTCGTTGATGTAATCTAACGACTGGAAGTTACGACCGTAGTTATCAACACCGAACTCAGCGCCAGCAGAGCGCACTGCGTTACAGAATAGTGCGGTATGGTGAGGCGCGTTGATAAAACAGCTTTCAGGAATCTCAAAGTGGAGTAGGGCACACACCTCTTTGTGTTTGGCCAGAGTTTGAGTGATCCAGCGAATAAAGCTCGGCTGTTCAATACTGCTTTGAGCGATGTTGATCGCTAGTGGCGCGTTAAACTCATTTGCTTCCAGCTTCTCAATCATTTTTTCGATGACGTACTCATCAAACTGATGGCTCGCATTGAGCTGCTCTAGTGCAAATAGGTATTGGTTCGCTGTGTAGCGCTGTTCACCGTTATCGATAGCTGAGAACACTTCGCGGTGGAAGGTTTCTCCCCAACCATCATTTGCTGCTTGGAAGCGGTATTGGAACCAGTCGTGGTGCATAGCTTCTTCAACCAATGCTTTCCATTGCTGTTTACCCATGATGACTTGGTCTGCTTCCGCTTTGATAAAGCCGTACTTCACTTCTGCGTTTGCTTTGGATGCGGCTACCGCGTTGTCGAGCAGTGAAAGAATTTGTGTTGAGGTCTTCTTACTTTGGTTATGCACAAAGCCCAGATAGACTTTTTCTTGAGTCATACCCGTAGGATCTGAGCTGATATCCTGCACACAGCCGAAGATACTTTCAGCAACCATCTTCAGCTCTGTTTCATCCATATTCGGCAGAATAAAACCAAATTCGTCAGTCGAGATACGAGCGATCGTAGTATTTGGCGCAGAAAGCGTGACTTTCAAGTGCTCAGCCAAATTACCAATCATACCGTCGCCAGCTTCATAGCCTTTCTCTTCATAGAGTTCTTTAATAAATTGAGCCTGAAGAATCGCTACTCCACCTATCGCACTCTCAGCCAGCCAGCTGTTCAATTGGTTCATGTAGTAAGCACGGTTGCCTAGATGCGACACAGGGTCAATATAGGCGCGTTCACGCAGTTGTTGAGCTTCCTGTGCTTGTGCTTTGAAAGATTTCTCAACTTGTGCAGACATGCTGTTGATGCCTTCAACTACGGAAATAAGGTCTTTGGTTTTTGGCAATGGCAGCGGATCGCCAAAGTAATTGCGAGCAACCTGTTCCATCTTATTGACGATCATATGTAGCGGACGCAGTGCGCGCTTAACAATAACTGAAATCGCGACTAAGCCAGCAAAGAGAATTGCGCAGAACGCGATAGATAAACGGATTAGAGCGTTCCAAAATTGAGCATATGCCTCACCCGGATGGCTAATAATTTCAACTTCCGCAAGCTGCATCCAACCACTCGTAACTACTCGTTGGTCGTGGATCGGTTGGAACAAATTCAATTCAGTAAACCAAGCGGGAACGGAGCTTGGCTTGATAGGGTAAGCGCGTTCAATTTGTTGGTCATCATCGAGAAATTTCAGTCTAACTAACGAGTAGGTACTGCCGTCGAACAATGCATTGATAACCGACTCAACTGCGACGGTATCTTTTTTCTCAAGGTAAGGTGCAAGAGCTAAACCAACGGTATTGATCGTATTACTCACCTCAGAGCGTTGCTGCTGCTCTAAGTTGTCCCGAGTGGTGTTAAATTCGATAACGAATACCGAAGCTAACAGCAGAACAAATACAGTTATCATCCCTGCGACCAGTTGTTTATATAGTGTCATAGTACCTACTCATCGTAACTGATTAGTGGTTTATTCAGTTTAAGAGAGCGCTCACGAGCGCGTAAATCATTCCAAAGGCTAAGGCGTGAAGAGTCACCAGCAAGCTGGCCGTTCTTAGATTTCATTAGCCACAAGTTTTTACCGTTGAAACTGTATATCGGTAATAAGTCTCTACGGGTTGAAGCGGGTTTTATTTCGCCGTTGATATTGTCCAAAATCAACGGCTCTGCATTCGGTGTTGAGTAGTAGGCTAGAACCATGTGGAACTGGTTTAGTTCAATCGCTTTAACGTACACGAGGCGCAGTTTGATATCCGACACGCCCAGTTCCAGTAACGAGAAATACTTCGCAATCGTGAAGTCTTCACAGTCGCCTGCATTACTGCCTAAAAATTCCAAAGGTGTTGCCCAGTAATCGTTCTTACCCCAGAGTTGTATGTCGTTGACGAAATACAGTTGGTTAAAGAAGCGGTTAACTTGGGTTAGTTGTTCTTTTTCAGACAACCCTTTATATCGAGTCATCTCTGAACGCCAGGTAGCCACGCGCTTGCCAGCCCTTTGACCATAAGTCGAAGAGACAGCATCTATCCACTGTTGCTCTTGTGTACTGAGCGCCAGAGAGAAGGATGAGGTAATGAGGATCAGCGTCGCAGCTAGCCAGCGCTTCATTACCGATTCCAGTTACTGATGTTGTAATTGATTAATTTGTGCTTGAGCATTGTCTATTATTCCCGCAAGGCGTTTTTCTTTGCTCTAAGAATCGGTTCAAGTAAGTACTCCATCACAGTACGTTTACCCGTAATAATGTCGATGGAGGCTGTCATACCTGGAATAATCGGTAGATTTTCGTCGTGCCCCAATGAAGTCTCGCTGGTGCGAACACGAACCAAATAGAAACTGTTACCTTCATCATCTTGAGTCGTATCGGCACTGATGTGCTCCAGAGTACCTTCCAGACCACCATACTTGGTAAAGTCGTAAGCACTGAACTTCACAATTGCATGCAAGTCTGGGCGTAGGAAAGCAATATCCTGAGGTGCGATTTGCGCTTCTACTAACAGAGTGTCTTCCGTTGGGACAATTTCAACAATATCCATACCCGGTTGAATAACACCACCCACAGTGTTCACATTCAGTGTTTTTACCGTACCTGTCACTGGCGAAATCACTACCGTACGGTTTACTCTGTCCTCTAGCCCCACGGCAGACTCGGTCATAGAAGAGAGCTTATCTTGTACTTGGTTGAGTTCTTGTTGCTGTTGGGAACGGAATTTCTGCGCTGTATCAATACGGCTTAACATCGCCTCGCGAATGTTTGATTTCAACACTGGTACTTTTAATTCGCTTGATGTTAGTTCGCGACGCGTATCGTTCACTTGGCGTTGCAGTTTTAGAAGCTCAATGCGAGGTACAACGCCTTCATCAGCTAAAGGTTTAGTGATTTCCAGCTCTTTGTTGGCGAAATCATAACTTTGACGAAGGTTTTTGATACGCGCTTGAATCTCAATTAACTCTTGTTGTTTCTGCTTTACTTGTTGTGAAACAACGGAGATTTGGTTTCTAAGGTTATCCAAATCTTGTTGGTATTCAGCACGTTGACGAGCTACCAGTTCTGGCTGTGTATCTTTTAAAATCGGTGGGAATGCGAGCTTGTTGTAATCGATGCGAACGCTGTTTTCCCAGTTGTTTTCCGTGAAATCTTCATCAATCATCACGCTGGAAAGAGACGCTGAAAGCTGAAGTACGTTTGCGGTTAAGTTTGCAACCTGTTGCTCGCGCTCGCGGAAGTCTGAACGAAAACGTGTATCGTCAATCAGTATCAGTTGTTGCCCTTTAGTGACTTGTTCACCTTCACGCACAAGGATTTGTTTTACAAGGCCACCTTCCAAGTTTTGAATCACTTGGACTTGAGAAGAGGGCACGACCTTACCTTGACCACGAGTAACTTGGTCGATCTCAGCCCAAGAAGCCCATACAGAAGCAACTACAAAAAAAACAATCATCACCCAAAGCATGACGCGTGCACTACTCGGTGTGTTTAGAAGAAGTGCAGCTGTTTGGTCGTCGACATAATCTAATTCTGTCGCGGAGAGCTTGTTATAACTACTCTTGCTCATGGTGTTCCTTGCTATGGTGTTCGTAACTGATCGTTTATTGATTTACCTATAAGAATAAATGTTAATTATGGAATGCGTATAGCTATTTCCATTTAATTTTTGAATTCATTCGTTTTTTCGATTGGTTTCCTGTATCTGTTTGGTACTGACATTGTCGAATCGTCACTTTTCTTAACTTTAGTTAAGATCATAAATTGTCTGGGTTATTGTTCATTTGCTGGTGAATGACTTGAGTTCTGTAACAGTTCAGAGGACAATCGGCAAAAAATTACGAGGAGTAGAAATGGATCTTTCAGATATTCGCCGTGAGTACATTCAAGGTGGTTTGAGACGTAAGGATTTGCTTGCTGATCCTATTGACCAGTTCAACTTATGGTTACAACAGGCGATCGATGCAAAATTGACTGACCCGACAGCGATGACGATTGCGACAGTGGATCAAAATGGTCAACCTTTTCAACGTATTGTGTTACTTAAAAACCTAGATAAAAATGGTTTTGTTTTCTACACCAATTTAGGCAGTAGAAAAGCACAGCACATTGAACACAATAATAAAGTTAGTATCCATTTCCCATGGCATCCTCTTGAAAGACAAGTACACATTACAGGTACGGCTGAAAAGCTCACTGCTCTGGAAAACATGAAATATTTCACTTCTCGCCCTAAAGATAGCCAAATAGCTGCAATTGCTAGCCATCAAAGTAGCCGCATTTCAGCTCGCGGTATTTTGGAAGGTAAATACTTGGAGTTGAAACAGAAATTTGCTAATGGCGAAATACCTGTTCCTAGCTTCTGGGGTGGTTACCGTATCAAGCCTGAAAGCATCGAATTCTGGCAGGGTGGGGAACACCGCTTACATGACCGTTTCTTATTTAGCAAAACTAATGACGAGTGGTCTGTAGATCGTTTAGCGCCGTAATTCAGTTTGCTCTCTTGGCGAGATGCAATAGACAAAAGAAAGGGGGAATTGAATTCCCCCTTTTTACATCTCAAATTTCATTATTGAATTTCGCGAAGAATTCGGAAACCAACATAGTTTGCGGCAGTTGATGGACCTACAAATAGCTGTTTGTCAGCTTTTGCCATTTCAGGTGAAAAGATCCAAGCACCGCCTTTCGCCATGCCTCTTTCATCATTGGTCCATTCCCAAACGTTTCCAACCATATCGTAGAAACCTAAACGGTTAGGTTCGAAAGCGCGCACTGGAGATGTGCTCTTATTCGACCACTGAGTTCCACCCCAGCCTGTATTTGCTTTACCAGAGCCGAAGTTATCACCCCACCAGTAACCGCTTTGACTTCCTGAGCGAGCGGCAATTTCCCACTCATCTTCACTCGGTAAACGATATTTGAAGCCAGTTTGTTGTGATATCCAACGTGTGTAGGCAACGGCATCATTCTTACTGATACATACAGCTGGAGATTGAGCTGACTGCTTAAATCCTGGATTACGCCAATAGCTTTCTGCTACAGGAGTTATTTCCGAGTTGTCTACTGTAATACAGATATTCTTCAGCTCGGCATCAGTTTGATAGCTGGTTTGGTTTACGAAAGTTTCAAATTGACCAACGGTAATCGGAGTTGCACTCAAAGCGAAAGCATGATCAAGGCGAATTTGGCGAGAAGCTTGTTCACCTAGCAGATATTCACCTTTAACCATGGTGATCATCTCAGGAGCTTTCGCACTGCCTTTCAGCGAATCCGCAAATTTATGACCCGGTTGAAGAACGTTTTCATACTCATGCAGAACTGCTCGCAGAGTTTGGTCGGCCGTCACTTCAATTTCGCTGTTGAAAGCGCGGTAGCCTTCTTTTTCGATGATGATGTGATGTTTACCGACAGGCATGAGTACTTCAACAGGAGTGCTGCCATATTGAACTCCATCAACGATCACTCTGTCTGCGTATTGGTTAGAACGAACAGATAGACTTACCCAAGCCACTTCTTTCTGTTTCTCACCCGCTTGAGAGCTTTCACCTGGAGCAAAACAATACTGTGACTCTAGATTGAGCAGTTTACACGGCGCATTTTCAGCTGGACGTGCATCAAGCTGCGCTGCAATCACTGTTCGGAACTTGTTACCGTCAGAGAATCCAGACTCAACAACTGAATGTTTTAGGACATGGATGTTGAGAGAGACATCAGACAGATACTGTTTCACAACCGCAGATTCACTGGTTTCATCGACAAGCCAGCTTTGGAACTGCTTAACGGCTTTCTGAAGGCCAAGCTCGTTTGTTTGGTTGCTACACTGAGCCAAAGTCATATCGGCGTTACAAGTATTAGTAAAGCTGACTTTCTGTTCGCCTGTACGTTTGAGTTCTTCACGTAAACGTTCTACACGAGCTCGAAGTTTGTCTTGTTCTAAACTTGCAATGTTTTGTTCAATAATGCCCTGCGCAGATTTTTTCTGAGACAAGACTACTTGCAATTCTTGCAGCTTTTGTTCAGCTTCTAGGCGAGACTTCTGGTTCTGCTTTACTTCAGACCATGCATCTTGATACGCCTGTTGCGAAGGCATTATGTCAAGATCTGGCTCATCAATCATTTTAAGATAGTCACGCTCCAAATTTGCTTTCGCTGTTTTTAGCTTGGCATCGAGTTTGGCTGTCAGTTGATTAAGACGATCCAATTCTTGTTGTTGATTGTCGACAGCAGTCTGATCAGACTGGGTCGCTTTTTTTGCATCCTGCAACTCTGAATGTTTACTGAACAGCGCGTCATCAATGGCCATTACAGAGGAAGGCGTTCCTTCTGCCAACGTCGATGTCGCCATTAAGCAAGGTGAGAGTGCTATTAAAAGAGCGGATAAACCTTGTCGCATTGTTGTCTACTTCAGTTAAGTTTTAAAAAATGTTTTGGCTATTCTAAACGAAAACGCCATTTTGTCAGAAGTTATCTTTCAATAACTTGGTAACAAAATGGCGTTTTAACATAGCCTTATTTTTCAGCTTTGTGAATCATCACAGAAAAATCAGTGTTATTCGTTGGTTAGCCGTTTTTATTTGGTCTCAGTTTTACCCAAACCGAATCGTTACCATTCACAGTGATAACGCGGTTATATGTTTCAAAACCGTCTTTAGACACTGTGACTTGATGGCGGCCAGCCGGCAGAACGATCTCTACAGGGGTGCTACCGTAGTTAATGCCGTTGATAGTAACAGAATCGTTGTACTGATCTGAACGAACAGTCACATTTGCCCACTGTTTATCGTTCTTTTTAGTTGCGTTTTCATCTGCTGCACCTTGCAGACAGTAGCGAGTTGCAACGTTCAGTAGTTTACAAGCTGCGACTGCTTCAGGTTTCGCTTGGAGCTGAGCTTGCATTTGAGTGGTGTAATCACTATTACCTTCAAAGCCACTTTTGATGATTTGGCTCTCTTGAACGTGAATGTTTAGTTCTACACCGTTCGTATTTTGCTTAACAAGCGCTGACTCTGTTACACCATCAAGCAACTTAGCACGAAACGTTTTTACCGCTTTTTGCTTAGTTAGGTATTTACCTTGGCTAGCACACTCACCCAGTGTCATTGTTGTAGAACAAGCCGTTTTGT
The DNA here is from genome assembly GCF_058630515.1 of Vibrio sp. HM8-C. Taxonomy (NCBI): domain Bacteria; kingdom Pseudomonadati; phylum Pseudomonadota; class Gammaproteobacteria; order Vibrionales; family Vibrionaceae; genus Vibrio; species Vibrio sp. HM8-C. The sequence continues at coordinate 80,424 of NZ_JBMMKS010000013.1, read as the reverse complement.
AACTTGTTTCCAAAACACTACTTTCACGAAGTTCAGCTTCAAGACGCTTAACACGAGCTTCAATTCGGCTCTCTTCCAAATTAGCGAATTCAGTATTTAAGCGAGCTTGTTTTTGCTTAATTTGAGACAGACGCATTTCACTTTCTGTCACTGACTGTTCATTGGCTAATTTATCAGATTGGTTCTGCTTAACTGCAGCCCAAGTTTCTTGGTATTTCTTTTGGAAAGTCACCAGATCAGTTTCTGGATCATCCAGTAGACGTGAGTATTGTTTATCTAGAGCGGATTTCGCTCTGTTACGCTTCGCATCTAGTTCATCTGCTTCACGTTGGAGGCGTTCTTCTTCATTTTTTAATTGTTGAAGTTTGGCACCTTCCGCTTCATATTCTGAAGAAATCGTGTCAATTTCAGTTTGTTTGATACTTATCTTCTCATCGATGCTCGCCACAGGATCAGCCTGTGTTACTTGTTCTGCGTTCACCGATGCAGTTACCCAAAGAGGGCTTAGCGCAAGCAATAGCGCTGGGATGCGATATTTGATCATAGGTCCCTGCAACAATTTAACATTTAACCACCGAATATAGTGGGAAAGACAATCTTTTGACAGCTTTTAAATAAGCCGACTCATAATGCAAACTCTGTAGCTTTTATAGCTTCAAAGCACTAAAACTTACCGAAACCTGCTACTAGGTCTCTGATTTTGTAAATCTTATAAATGTGCATTTCCCATTTTGAGCAGATTCATAAAATATGCAAGCACCGATTTCCGATTCGCAGCGTTGTTTTTCGATTGAATACACATTGACCGTAATTTATGTGCACTTGATCATTGTTCCGACTAGATTAATAACCCCCATTTCATAACCTCAAATTATCACATATGTGTGTGGTTGATTAAAATTGAGGGCGTTTTGTTCAGCAATATCACTGCGAGAAATTTTGGTATAAAATGCGAACCTATTTTAAAAAATCACATGGTCTTGAGTGAGCAACATATGACAACTTCTGCCTCTACAGAACAAAGAGCCAAAGTTTTGTCGCCTCGTCCGGCGCAGCTGATTACGTTGCCTGCGTATATGGAGTGCCATGATCACAGCTACACCCAAATCGTTATTGGTTTAAAGGGGCAGGCGGAGTTTGAAGTCTGCGGAAGCGGAAATATTGTCGGTCCGGGTCAGGGGTGCGTTGTTACATCGGGTACAGATCATGCCTTTGGCGGCATCGTTGGGCAGTCTGATATTTTAGTGCTGAACTTACCTTTACCTTCGGATGATGATCCTCTCGCACTACAGAAAATCAATGATCTTTCTCGTAACGATGTCTATTTCCAACTCGATGGACAAATTCAAAAGTTAATTCAACTTTTGGTTTTGGAAATGCAAACCCATCCCGATGATCTTCTGTTAAGTCGCGCATGCAGCGATACAGTGACAGCCTTACTGCAAAGACATATATCCAGTTTTTCAACACATAGAAAAGATTCACGCTTTGATTTAGAAGCGGTGGATCGTTATATCGAACAGCATTTAAGTCATCGTATTTCTGTTGCTCAATTGGCGGGCAGCGTCTTTTTAGGTGAGAGTCAGTTTCACTGCTTGTTTAAAGAACAGTTGGGCATCACACCGCACCAATATGTGTTGGGTAAACGTGTTGATATGGCGAAATCTTTGATTGAACAAGGGCGACTCAATTTAGGTCAAATTGCAGAGCTAACAGGGTTTTCTAACCAAAGTACCTTCACTCATACCTTCTCGCGATTGCAGGGAATTTCACCTTCGCAATTCAAAAAAAGCTGTCGTAACTAGTTTTTTACTTCTTAGCGTTATCTATTAATTGCTGTCGTTGCGACTAAAAATTAACAAATCTCGAAATAATTTTGTTTTTTCCTCTGGTCACTGATGCTCTTCAGCAGTGTTGTTCGCTATTCATCTTCAAATTTAATGATAATTATTCTTCTTTAGAATGCTGAGATAGCTATTTAAAGTTATTTATTTGCGTTAACTGGTAAAAAATTAGCATTTTATTTTGTTGTAAATGATGTGATTCTGTTTTTGCTTTGTTAATAAACCAAGTTTTTGGCAAAAAGCTCGGAGTTTTTGACAAGTAATCCTCGCGCGCTCAAAATACACTGCAGCCATTGTAGGAAGCCCGGATTGGATATACGGGTATGAGATTGAGGAAAACGCGTGTTTACAGCAACTGATGTGTTGAAAGCCGAATTTGTAGAGCAACCGCTTAGCAAATTATGGTCGCAGATCTCGCCACTTTATATGGTGGACGAATCCCAATGGCTAAAGGAACTTTTACCCCTAGCAACCCCAACGGAAGATGAAAAGTCAGCGATAGCGGTTAAGACAACCGAGCTTATCGAGACCATTCGTAAAGATAAGCAATCGATCCAAATGATTGATGCACTTCTGCTTGAGTACAGCTTAGATACGCAAGAAGGCATCTTATTGATGTGCCTTGCTGAAGCTTTGATGCGTATTCCAGATGCACAAACTGCGGATGCGTTTATTAAAGACCGTCTGGGTGTTGCAGATTGGAAGTCACACCTAAAGAATTCAGATTCTGTATTCGTTAATGCTTCAACATGGGGCTTAATGTTTACAGGTAAAGTGATTGGCCTTTCTGATGTAGAAAGCACCAGTCCAATCCAAGCGGTTAACCGTTTAGTTAACAAGTTGACTGAGCCTGTTATTCGTAAAGCAATGCATCAAGCGATGAAGATCATGGGACACCAGTTTGTTCTTGGTCGTAACATTGCTGAAGCGCAAAAAAATGGTCGCAAGATGCGCGACAAAGGTTTTACCTACTCATTTGATATGTTGGGTGAAGCCGCGCTAACGACAGCAGATGCGAAAAAGTATTGCCAAGACTACTTAACGGCAATTGAAGCTGTTGGTCGTGACAAATATGGTTTAGATACCAGTCCTGCACCGTCTATTTCTATCAAGCTTTCTGCTCTACACCCTCGTTACGAAGTAGCAAACCGCGATCGAGTAATGAGTGAGTTGTACCAAACGTTAATACAATTGCTTGAGAAAGCGATTGAGCTTGATGTTGCTATCACGATTGATGCGGAAGAAGCAGACCGTTTAGAACTTTCTCTTGAACTGTTTGAAAAAGTTTACCGTAGTGAACTTGTAAAAGGTTGGGGCAAGTTTGGCCTAGTAATCCAAGCTTACTCAAAACGTGCTCTTCCTGTTCTAGTTTGGTTAACTGCGCTTGCAAAAGATCAGGGTGACTTAATACCTGTTCGTCTAGTTAAAGGTGCGTATTGGGATAGTGAGATCAAATGGTCTCAACAAGCAGGTTACACTGGTTACCCTGTTTACACTCGTAAAGAGTCGACCGATGTTGCGTACTTAGCTTGTGCTCGTTTCCTTTTGAGTGAGTCAGTACGCGGCAATTTGTTCCCACAATTTGCTAGCCATAACGCGCAAACCGTGACTTCTATTGCGGTGATGGCGAAGCACAAAGATTTCGAATTCCAACGTCTTCACGGCATGGGCGATGCGTTGTACAACCATGCAATGGCAGCGTATAAGCAATCGGTTCGTATTTATGCTCCGGTTGGTAGCCACAAAGATCTGTTGCCTTACCTTGTTCGTCGTTTACTAGAAAACGGTGCAAACAGCTCATTCGTTCACCGTTTGGTGGATGCTCGTTGTCCGATTTCTTCGTTGACTCAGCACCCAGTGGACATGCTGCTAGAGTTTGAAACGTTTAATAATACTCAAATTCCATTGCCACCAGCGATCTTTGCTGAGCGTCGTAACTCATACGGTGTGAACATTGATATCGAAAGTGAAGCGGCACCATTTGAAAAACAGGTGGAGTCATTCATTGGTCATCAGTGGAAGGCTGCGCCAATCATCAATGGCAGTTCAAAGATCGAAAGCATGATCAAGGATGGTGTTAAACCTGTAGTGGTCACAGCGCCATATGATCGTCGTATCGAAGTGGGTCAAGCGTACTTTGCTTCCCATGATCATGTTTCCGAAGCGATCGAATCTGCGCAAGCAGCATTTGCTAGCTGGAATCAAGAACCAGCATCTGTTCGTAGCGAAAAATTAGACAAGCTTGCGGATCTATTAGAAGCAAATCTGGCTGAGCTAGTAGCAATCTGTCATCACGAAGCGGGTAAAACCATTCACGATAGCATTGATGAAGTTCGCGAAGCAGTTGATTTCTGCCGTTACTACGCCAAACAAGTGGATTGTTTAGGTGAGTTCACGGTTGATGGTTTTGATGGTGAAGAGCGTAAAGTACGCCGTGAAGGTCGTGGTGTGTTTGTTTGCATCAGCCCTTGGAACTTCCCTCTGGCTATTTTCCTAGGCCAAATCTCTGCGGCGTTGGTGGCAGGGAACACGGTTGTAGCAAAACCTGCAGAACAAACCAGTTTAATCGCTGTTCGTGCGGTTGAATTGATGCTTGAAGCGGGTTTCCCTGCGGGCGTTATTCAACTTCTTCCTGGTAAAGGTGCAGAAATTGGTAGTGCGTTAACGTCGCATCCAAGCATTGCTGGCGTTGCGTTTACAGGTTCAACCGCAACGGCACAACGTATCAACCAAACACTGGCTGAGCGCGATGCAGATCCTGTTCCATTTATCGCAGAAACCGGTGGTCAGAACGCAATGATCGTTGACAGTACTGCTCTTCCAGAGCAAGTGGTTCGTGATGCTCTGCGCTCTGCATTTGCTTCAGCGGGTCAACGTTGTTCAGCACTTCGTGTGCTTTTCGTTCAGCAAGACATCGCAGATCGTATTACCACCTTGATTCAAGGTGCGATGCAAGAGCTGTCGATTGGTCTGCCTTATCTGCACACCACAGATGTTGGTCCTGTTATTGATGCTAAAGCAAAGCAAACTTTGCTTGATCATATCGAACACATGACCAAAACACAGAAGAAGGTGGCACAGCTAAACCTAAGCGAAGCGTGTCAACACGGTGACTTTGTCGCTCCTACCGCGTTTGAGATTGCAGACATTTCATGTCTGACCGAAGAAAAATTTGGTCCGGTTCTGCACATTGTTCGCTTCAAAGCGAATGAACTGGCGGATGTGGTTAATCAAATTAACCAAACTGGATTTGGTCTTACTATGGGTATCCATAGCCGTAACGAAACAACTTATCGCTGGATTGAAAAACACGCTCGAGTAGGTAACTGCTACATCAACCGTGACCAAGTAGGTGCTGTGGTTGGCGTTCAACCATTCGGTGGACAAGGCTTGTCGGGCACAGGTCCGAAAGCGGGTGGCCCACACTACTTATACCGTTTTTCTAAAGTTCAGTACTGTTAATCGATTAGGCGAAGGAGACCAAACATGGTTCATCAAGTAACTCGTTTTTCTGACGCTTTTTCGGCTTGGGAAAACTGGAATCTGACAAGTTTTGATTCTAAATGTGAGTGTTTACTTTCATTGAAATCAAATTTAGAAAACATTTCGCCTCAATTAGCGAAAGTGATTTCTTACCATCTTCAACAGGCTTCAACATTGTTGGCGCATACGCACCAACTTATTGGCCCGACAGGAGAAACTAACGAGCTGTATACAGCGGGTCGTGGTGTCGCTCTGATCATTCAAGATGACAGTAGCTATACTGCGAAACAAGCTGTAATTGCTCAGTTAACGGCTGCATTAGTTGCGGGTAACAGCGCAGTATTTTGTAGCGATGATGCTGAATTATTTACAGCATTAAAGGCTGCTTTCGAGCAGTCAACAATGCCAGCAAACGTTTTGCAATTCGCGACATTTGATGCTCATCACCAGTTGATAGAGTCGGATGTTCGCGCTGTAGGTTATGTCGGTAAAACATCGGTTGAGCGTCGTCTTAACCGTGAACTGGCAAAACGCACAGGCGCTATCGTTAGCTTGGTATCAGAAACGGATTTGGATGCCCTACCTGTGGCATACGATCCACACCTATCACTGCGCTTTATTACCGAACGTACTCGTACAATCAATATTACAGCAGTGGGTGGTAACGCAACCTTGCTTGAGCTTGGGAGCGAATCTCATTAGGTCTGATGGCCGTAAAAGATCTTTCAGACCTTAGATCTTTTATCTCTCCCCCCTCCCTTTGAGGGGGGCATGGAAGATAATTTATATTTAGAGGACTCAACATAATGGAAAATAGCTTTGCTATTACGACCACCTTTATCGTCTACCTCATTTTGATGTTAGCGATTGGTGTTTACGCATATCAGCGAACGAAAAGCTCATCGGATTATTTCCTAGGTGGCCGCTCTTTAGGCCCTTGGCCTGCAGCGTTATCAGCGGGTGCATCTGATATGAGTGGATGGTTGCTACTTGGTTTACCTGGCTACGCTTACGCTGCCGGTTTTGAAGCTTTCTGGTTAGCTGGTGGCCTATTAGTAGGTACTTGGGCTAACTGGTTATTGGTTGCAAAACGTCTGCGTACGTACAGTGTAACAACGGATGCGCTAACACTACCTGAATTCTTATCTCGTCGTTTCAATGACAAATCTAAGCTAATTCAAACGATTTCAGCCTTCTTTATCCTTCTATTTTTCCTTTTCTACACCAGCTCTGGTCTTGTTGCTGGTGGTAAATTGTTTGAAACCGTATTTGGCATTGATTACACCATCGCGGTAGTTATCGGAACAATTTGTGTGGTTTCATACACATTGTTTGGTGGCTTCCTTGCTGTATCTTGGACTGACTTGGTTCAAGGTCTATTGATGGCAGCAGCTCTTTTGATCGTGCCGTTTGCAGCACTTGATGGTGGCTTCGGTAAACTGAACTCTGAGCTAACGACAATTAACCCTGAACTTCTGACTCTTTGGAATGGTATTGACGGTAAGCCACTGTCTGCAATCGCAATCATTTCTCTGGTTGCTTGGGGGCTAGGTTACTTTGGTCAGCCACATATCTTGGCTCGTTTCAAAGCATCACGTTCGAATAAAGATCTGACCGCTGCACGCCGTATTGCCGTTGCGTGGACTGGTCTTTCAATGTTTGGCGCTCTATTAGTTGGTTTTGTTGGATTGGTATACGTAACCAACCATGGCACGCTTCAGCTTGAAGATGGCGAGAAAATCTTCATGCTACTTGTTAACGCGCTATTCCACCCAGTTATCGCTGGTATTCTTCTGGCTGCGATTCTTGCTGCGATCATGAGTACTGCAGACTCTCAGTTACTTGTTTCTTCTTCTGCACTGGCTGAAGACTTCTACAAACAGGTATTTAAAACTGACGCAAGCTCAGAAGAGATTGTGCGAGTAGGTCGCCTAGCGGTAATCATCCTATCTGTTATTGCGCTTATCTTAGCAATGACGCCAGACAGTTCAGTACTGGGCCTGGTATCTTACGCTTGGGCTGGTTTCGGTGCGGCATTTGGTCCTGCGCTAGTACTGAGTCTGTACTGGTCTCGCATGAACCGTAATGGTGCTCTAGCGGGTATCATTGTTGGTGGTGTGACTATCGTAGTGTGGAAACAGCTTTCTGGTGGTTGGTATGACGTGTACGAAATCGTACCGGGAATCATCCTGTCTACCATCGCTATCGTGGTTGTAAGCTTACTGACTGGTGAACCAGAACAAGCGGTGAAATCACAGTACCAAACCTACAAAAAGCAATTGGTTGACCTAGACTAGGTTTCAAACATTAATATTGCACTGAAAGCCCCACACTGTGGGGCTTTTTTGTCACTGATTGAAACGTTCAGTAGCAGAATAAACTTAGAGTGTATGTAGGATGAATTGGACATTTGTCACATTTCGAAATGAAATATTTGAGTGTTTGCTCGAAAGTGATTAAATAAGCACCGAGTTTTTCATTTTAGTCAATAAGAGAGGATCCCGTTATGCCAGAAGCGTTTTGTAACTGTTGCCGTAAAACTACACAGCACAAAGTTGTTATGAGACGTTGTACAGCGGAATCAGAATCAAGTTGGCAAGCCGTTAATGCATTTCTTTCGAAACTTTTAAACGGCGAACATTACTATCAGATGGAACAGCAGATGTTTTGTCGTGAATGCAACCATAAGCTGGTCGTTTCCAGTAATGAGTTCTCTGGGGCGAATACCGTTAAGGTTTAAATGTCTCTTGCTGATTAAAAATGAAACTAAGAATTTTCTCGTGAATAAAGGGCATCATCTGATGCCCTTTGTTTTTGATTGTGACTATGCTCACAACACATAATGATGAGGTTCATCCCGCTGTTATTAGCCAGTATTGTATGGCGCAATAACTCCTGAAAAAGTATTGGGCTATGAATCTAGACCGTGTGGATCAACAAATCCTACGCATTTTACATACTAAAGGCAGACTGCCAGTGGTTGAACTGGCAAAGTTAGTGAACCTCACCACATCACCTTGTTCTGACCGAGTTAAGAGACTTGAAAAAGAAGGGTACATCAAAGGCTATCACGCGGAATTAAATCCAGAGAAGTTAGGTTTAGATGTGCAAGTGTTTATTCATATTCGTTTAGACCAAACCTGTTTTTCTATTTTTGAACGCTTCGCTCGTGCAGTGGAAGATATTCCCGAGATTGAATCTTGTTATTCTCTATCGGGTGATTTCGACACCATGATTAAAGTTCGCGTAAAAGACATGAAAGCTTACCAAGCGTTTATGTCCGGACGACTCGGCACACTGCCGGGCGTAATTCAGACAAGAAGTGAGTTTGTGATTGAAGAACACAAGACAAGTTTTGGCATCAACCCAGAACTTCTGTCCACGTTATAACACGGACTGGTAGGAGATATTATGAACCGAGTATCCGCTGTAGAAGCTCAATGGAAAAAACTGCAAGTAACTGAGCTAGAAGTACTGCATGCGCAATACAGCCGTCTTCGCCTTCAATACGCTAATAACCCTTCACCAAGCTTAGATCAGAGGCTGCAACGTCTATCAGCGTTAAAAACTGCCTTGTTAAAAGAGAAAAAAGCCTTAGTAGAAGCTCTCAGTTCAGACTTTGGCTTCCGACCTCATTTTGACAGTACGTTTTGTGATTTATTGCCAGTTATTAATCAGATTAAGTACACCCTAAAGCACCTTAAAAAATGGATGAAGCCATCGCGCCGACACGCCGGTTTGTTGGTTTTGCCGTCGAAAGTTCAAGTGCATTATCAACCTTTAGGTGTAATTGGAATTGTGGTTCCTTGGAACTTCCCTGCCATGCTGAGTTTGTCTCCGCTTGTTACTGCTATCGCGGCGGGCAACCAAGCGATGATTAAGTTTAGTGAATACACGCCTGCAACCAACAAGGTACTGACACGAATTATCAGTTCGTTAGGTGATATTGCAGTGTGTATTGAAGGGGATTTAACCATCGCCACTGCTTTTAGCTCTTTGCCGTTTGACCATTTGCTTTTCACAGGGTCAACTCCGGTAGGTAAAATCGTGGCGCAATCTGCGGCGAAAAACTTAACTCCGGTAACCCTTGAGCTGGGTGGTAAATCACCGGCGATTATCGCTCCGGATGCAGACTTAGTGCGTAGCATTGACAACATCATGCAAGGCAAAGCGATTAACTCTGGGCAGATTTGCATTGCTCCAGACTATGTAATGCTACCAGAAGAGAAGGTTGAGCAGTTTGTTGAATTGTATCTGAAGCGTTTTGCTAAACGTTTTATCAACAAACATGGCGTATTGGATTGTGCGGGTATCATTAATCAAGCTCAGTTAGAGCGTCTGCAAGGCTATCTTGACGATGCCAAACAGAAAGGTGCGCAGATTTACACTGTAAAACAGTCGGTTGAACTGAAAGCCACACAGATGGTGCCAAGTCTAGTGACTAACGTCACTGACGATATGTGGCTGATGCAAAATGAAATCTTTGGTCCAATCTTACCCGTCATTGGTTATAAAACCATTGAACAAGCACTTGAAAGAGTGAACTCTCATTCTCGTCCTTTAGCTCTATACCTAATGACAGACGACAACGACATTGCTGAATATGTTCTCAAGCACACGCACAGTGGCGGTATGTGTATCAATGATACCTTGATGCATGTTGCTGCAGATTCAGCACCATTCGGTGGTATTGGAGATTCTGGTATGGGGCATTATCACGGAGTTGAAGGTTTCAAGACCTTTACCCATGCTAAAACGGTGGTGCGTTCGTGGAGTAAATTGCCGCGCAGTTCTTGGATACTAAGTCATCGTAAATCGATTTTGTATCTTCTCAATCGTTTCTTGATTCGATAGTTAGAACCCGACCAATATATAAAGGCGCTGAATGCGCCTTTTGTCTTTTAAAGACCTTCGAAACTGACTTTTCTAACCATCCCACCGCGCATTTAGCTCCTCGTACTATTAGTCGCTTGTACTATTCCCCCCTAGAACAATCAGCCGACAAAGGCTTGTTGTAAAGCAGACAATGTTTGATTGTTGCTTCTAACACTAATTGCTAATTGATTGAAAAATCGTTGATTTTCTGATGGTACAGATCTCGCAATAACGACCGTGAGTCTAATTTAACAAGGAGATAGACCATGGCAATTCGTCAATGTGCAATTTACGGAAAAGGCGGCATCGGCAAGTCCACTACCACTCAGAACTTAGTGGCAGCTCTGGCTGAAGCAGGTAAGAAAGTAATGATTATCGGTTGTGACCCTAAAGCGGACTCAACTCGTCTCATCCTGCACTCAAAAGCACAAAACACCATCATGGAAATGGCAGCGGAAGCCGGTACGGTTGAAGACATCGAATTAGAAGATGTATTGAAAGTCGGTTATGGCGATGTTCGCTGTGTTGAATCAGGCGGTCCAGAGCCAGGTGTAGGTTGTGCCGGTCGCGGTGTTATCACAGCAATCAACTTCCTCGAAGAAGAAGGCGCGTATGAAGATGACCTAGATTTCGTTTTCTACGACGTATTGGGTGACGTTGTGTGTGGTGGTTTCGCGATGCCAATTCGTGAAAACAAAGCGCAAGAAATCTACATCGTATGTTCTGGTGAGATGATGGCAATGTACGCTGCAAACAACATCTCTAAAGGTATCTGCAAATATGCAGCGACCGGTAGTGTGCGTCTTGCGGGTCTAATTTGTAACTCTCGTAACACAGACCGTGAAGATGAACTCATCATGGCACTGGCTGAGAAAATCGGTACGCAGATGATTCACTTTGTACCTCGTGACAACATCGTACAACGCGCTGAAATTCGTCGTATGACCGTTATCGAATACGACCCAACTTGCAAACAAGCGGACGAGTATCGCTCACTTGCCTCTAAGATCATCAACAACCAAATGTTTGTTATTCCAACGCCAGTAACAATGGATGAGCTGGAAGAGCTATTGATGGAATTCGGTATTCTTGAAGAAGAAGACGAGTCAATCATCGGTAAAACAGCGGCAGAGCTAACAGCGTAAGTTAAGCACTGATTCTTCTTATTTGCTTAAAGACAATGAGGATTCACTTATGTCTATGAACAAAGAACAAAAGCAGGCGCTGATAGACGAGGTTTTAGATGTCTATCCTGAGAAAGCGCGTGAAGATCGCAAGAAGCACATTGCGATCAGTGATAGCTCTGCTGAAGGCACTTGTATCACTTCAAACCGTAAAACACTGCCAGGTGTTATGACGGTTCGTGGCTGTGCGTATGCAGGTTCAAAAGGGGTAGTGTGGGGACCTGTGAAAGATATGATTCACATTTCTCACGGTCCTATCGGTTGTGGTCAGTACTCTCGTGCTGGTCGTCGTAACTACTACTCAGGTACAACGGGCATCGACTCTTTTGGTACGTTGAACTTTACCACTGACTTCCAAGAGCGTGACATCGTATTCGGTGGCGACAAAAAACTCTCTGCTGCTATTGATGAGCTTGAGTCATTGTTCCCGCTATCGAAAGGCATCTCGATTCAATCAGAGTGTCCAGTGGGTCTGATTGGTGACGATATCGAAGCGGTAGCGAAAACAAAGAGTGCTGAAACGGGCAAAACCATTGTGCCTGTACGTTGTGAAGGTTTCCGCGGCGTGTCTCAATCGTTGGGTCACCACATTGCGAACGATACTATTCGTGACTATGTGTTGGATGCCGAACAAGAGAGCACCATTGAATCCACACCTTACGATGTGGCAATCATCGGTGACTACAACATCGGTGGCGATGCTTGGTCTTCTCGCATCATCCTCGAAGATATGGGTCTGCGCGTTGTGGCTCAATGGTCAGGTGATGGCACATTACCTGAGATGAAAAACACACCAAAAGTGGCGTTAAACCTTGTCCACTGTTACCGCTCAATGAACTACATCGTGCGTTACATGGAAGAGAAAAACGGCATTCCTTGGGTTGAGTACAACCTATTCGGTCCAACCAAGATCGAAGAGTCTATGCGTAAGATTGCCGCATTCTTTGATGACAAAATTAAGCAGCAGACTGAAGAAGTGATCGCGAAGTATCGTCAGCAATGGCAAGCGGTAATTGATAAATATCGCCCACGCCTAGAAGGCAAGACTGTGATGCTTTATGTCGGTGGTTTGCGTCCTCGTCACATCATTGGTGCGTACGAAGATTTGGGTATGGAAATCGTCGGTGCAGGTTATGAGTTTGCTCATAACGATGACTACGTGAAAACCACGCCAGATGTCAAAGATTCAACCTTGCTATTCGATGATGCCAGTGCCTATGAGTTGGAAGAGTTCGTTAAACGCTTGAACCCAGATTTGATTGGTTCTGGTGTGAAAGAGAAATATGTCTTCCAGAAAATGGGTTACCCATTCCGCCAAATGCACAGCTGGGATTATTCCGGTCCTTATCACGGTGTCGATGGTTTCGCTATCTTCGCACGCGACATGGATTTAACGCTGAACAACCCATGCTGGAAGAGCATGAAAGCACCTTGGTTGGAAGAAGCATCAGACGAAGCGCTAGCTAAATCTGCTTAAAGTGAGTTGGAAAGGATTTCCAATTAATGTAACCCGAGCCGGCGTTCACAGATTAGTGGCACGGTAGGAGAATACTCATGACTCAAAAAGTTGAAGACATTAAAACTGGTTATGCGCTATTTCAGCAACCAGAGTATCAAGAGTTGATGGCTAACAAGCGCGCAACTTTTGAAAATGCCGTTGATGCTAAGAAGGTTCGCGAAACCTTTGAATGGACAACAACGAAAGAATACCAAGAGATTAACTTTGCCCGTAAGCACATTACGATTGACCCTGCGAAAGCGTGTCAGCCATTAGGCAGTGTTTTGTGTTCTCTTGGTTTCGAAAAAACACTTCCTTACGTGCACGGTTCACAAGGTTGTGTGGCTTACTTCCGTTCTTATTTCAACCGCCACTTTAAAGAGCCAATTGCGTGTGTTTCTGACTCAATGACAGAAGACGCAGCGGTGTTTGGTGGTCAGGAGAACATGTTTGACGGACTTAAAAACGCCTACGCCTTGTACAAACCTGAAGTGATAGCAGTCTCTACCACGTGTATGGCGGAAGTTATCGGTGACGACTTAAATGCTTTCATCAATAACGCCAAACACAATGAACATATTCCAGCGGATTTACCGGTTCCATTTGCACACACACCTTCGTTTGTGGGTAGCCATGTTACTGGATGGGATAACATGTTCGAAGGCATTCTGCGCTATTTCACTAGCAATGGAATGGAAGGCAAAGTGGCTGGAAGCAATGGCAAAATTAACATTGTTCCTGGATTCGAAACCTATCTTGGTAACTACCGTGTCATTCGTCGTATGTTGGACGACATGAAGGTGGAATACTCTTTCCTTTGCGACCCATCAGAAGTATTGGATACCCCAGCAGACGGTGAATACCGTATGTATTCAGGCGGTACGCCAGTCGAAGAAGTTAAAGATGCACCGAATTCTAAAGCAACTTTCTTACTTCAACCTGATCAACTTGTGAAAACGAAGAAATTCATTGAAGGTACTTGGAATCAAGACGTGCCAGCACTCAACATCCCTATGGGATTGGAGTGGACAGATAATTTCATCATGAAAGTATCTGAAGTCACAGGCAAACCTATTCCTGAGTCAATCACCAAAGAGCGTGGTCGTCTTGTGGATATGATGACTGACTCTCACACTTGGCTGCACGGCGTGACAGTTTCACTGTACGGTGATCCTGATTACCTATTGGGTATGTGTAAGTTCCTAACCGAGCTTGGTTGCGAAATTAAGCATGTGCTTTGTAACAACGGTGCGAAGCGTTGGCGCAAACAAATGGAAGCTCAGCTTGCTGAAACGCCATATGGTCAAAACGCAGAAGTGTTCATGGGTAAAGACTTATGGCACTTACGTTCTCTGATGTTTACTGACAAACCGGATCTATTGATTGGTAACTCATACGGCAAGTTCATCGAACGTGATACCAAAGCGAAAGGTCCTGAGTTTGAAGTTCCTTTGGTTCGTATCGGTTTCCCAATTTTCGACCGCCATCATCTTCATCGCCAGTCTACTCTCGGCTATGAAGGTGCAATGACCATCTTAACCACTTTGGTGAACGAGGTTCTGGCGAAGCTGGATCGTGAAACAAGCGACTTAGGCAAAACTGACCTTGGTTTTGACTTGGTTCGCTAGTGACAATGGCCGACGGAGTGTTCTGTCGGCCTTTCTTTATCAGCCTAACAGAGGGAAAAGTTATGGCGAATGTAATGATTCAGTACAACGAAAATGGTGCGCTTTCACTTTACTTACCAAAGAAAGACTTAGAAGAAGTGATCACTTACTTTGAGTTTGATAGCGACAGCAAATGGGGTGGTGAAGTGCGTTTAGCCAACGGGGCGATCTATCACATTGACCCAATGGCAACAAAACCTAAGTTGCCAATCACGGTAAAAGCCAGACGGCTACAAGCAGCGTGATTTAGGAGGACGATATGATGATGGACAATACCATTTCCGACCAAGCGGCGATACGCATTGCTTTAGCGTCTAAGTCGTTGCCCAATATCGAACTGCGCTCGCTATTGGGGCTGTTGATTCAGCACCTTGGTGAGCCTCTGACTGAAACGAAGTTAGTCGGTTTGTCTCCAAAGGCTTTTCGTTTAATGGTTGGTTCATTAGGTTCAGGACCAACTCGCAAAGACGTTTCCAACGCTTTGCATGTGCTTTGTAATCCAGAAATCAGTGATGTTTCTGCTCCAGAAGTCGCATCGCAAACGCCTATCTCTGGACCAAAACTGCGCGTGGCGTTGACATCAAACCAAGGCGAGATGGTCAATGGGCACTACGGTTCCTGCTTGCGCGTTTTAATATATGAAGTCAATGCAACCGAGCATCAACTGATTGAAGTGCGTGAAATGCCAACCGAGAAAAAAGGCGAGGAGCGAGCCATTGCAATGCTGGATAGAATCCGCGATTGCCATATGCTGTTTACGCTTTCGATTGGCGGGCCTGCCGCTGCTCGTGTTACGCGCGCTAATATCCATCCCATCAAGAAAACTGCGCCTGCAGAGGCTTCTGCCGTGTTGAAGGAACTCTCGCAAGTGATTGCAACCAATCCACCACCATGGGTGAAACGAATCCTTGGTTTCGAAAAGAGTGCCGTTGAGTTTGCGCAATTGGAGCTGGAGGAGAGCTATGAGTGATGTAGCGATAGAGGCTTCTGCACCCATGCAGCTTGCGCATCTTTCTCCGATGGTATTGTCGGACATCGTTGCCAAGCTTGAGGCACAGTCCGACATCAATCAGCACACGTTGGATAGCTTGAAACTAAGCTATCCTGAACTGCGTTTTACTCTTTGTTTTGAGCAGGAGATGGGAACGCGTGAAGCGTATCTTGAAGCGAATCACTTTGATCTTCATTTAGTCTCGCACAGCTTGTCGGGCTGCAGTTCATTGACATTTGATTTAGCCGCATGCAGTGGTCTTGTGATTGCGCTTCGCGATGAGTGAAACCTTTAAAAATATTTCCTGCTTTTTACGGACAATCAGTACTAACCCTATCTATTTAAAGCGCCTCTGAGCATGCAAAGAGTGCGCTTTCTCATTTATAAAATGCCATAGATTAGAAATAGTTAATTGTGATAGAAATACCTGTTCGTTAATGACTCATTCTAATTTAAGCTCTTGTCATCGATTCGGCTTGATTGCGCTGAATTTATCGCTCGCCGAGCTCCAACATCAAATAGCAGCTAGATAAATCTTTCAAATTTAGTTGCTCAGCATTCGATAGGATTAAAAATGCGGTTATCTGATTACACTCGATTATTGGCTCTCGCGGCAATTTGGGGTGCGAGTTTTCTGTTTATGCGTATAACGGTTCCAGAGTTTGGCGCCATTAATAGCGCATTTTTGCGCGTGTTTTTTGGCTTTGCCGGTTTGGCTGCGATTTTGTTGGTGCTTAGATGTCCGATTCGATTTGAAGGTAAATTCCGCGCGTGTTTTACGCTTGGAATCATTAATTCTGGTGTGCCGTTCATGATGTACTGCATCGCGGCGCAATGGCTACCTGCCGGCTATTCTGCGGTACTCAATGCCACTACACCTTTAATGGGAGCGCTAATTGGATTCTCTTTTTTTGCCGAGAAACTGACTATCAGTAAGTGGGCGGCAGTCATTCTTGGCGCAGTGGGAATTACCATTATCACGACCTTTGGTGAGGCGGAATCGACACAAGCGTTGATATTTGGCGGTCTTGCTTGTCTGGTTGCAACGAGTTGTTATGCGGTGTCTGGTTTTCTTACCCGCCAATGGATCAACAATCAAGGCGGTTTGGATTCTAAAATCGTTGCGTTTGGTAGCCAGATAGGAGCGACCACATTTCTGTTGCCATTGTTCCTTTTTACCAGCACTACTGATACCTCGATTAACTGGGCGCAGGGCGAAGTATGGGCCTGTATTATCGCTCTTGGCGTAATTTGCACGGCTTGTGCCTACATAGTGTTTTTCCGCTTAATCAGTGACATCGGGCCGCTCCGAGCAATGACAGTAACGTTTTTAATTCCGCCATTCGCCATCTTATGGGGATTCGTGGTGCTTGATGAAGAAATTAGCCAAGGGTTTATTTTAGGCTCACTGATAGTGGCAATAGCAGTATGGTTGATTGTTCGTCCGGTAAAGCAAGATGCTGTAAAAGCGTGAAAGGTTGACCTATGCACCCATGGAATATGTCAGTAAAAGCTGTTCTTGAACCATTAAGTGATAAAGAAAACGCAGCACAAATGCGCGCCTACCTGCGTGACCAATTTCAGTTCTATGGAGTTCGTTCACCGCAGAGAAGAGACGCACTAAAGCCTCTATTTTCGAAAAATCAGTTGCCTCACATAGAGGATGTGCCGAGCGTTTGTCGGGAGCTCTGGTTGCTTCCTGAAAGGGAGTTTCAAATGGTAGCCGTCGATTTGTTAATCAAATATAAGAAGGCGTTACCAGAGTTATTCTTGGATGACGTTGAGTGGTTAATTACAACCAAATCATGGTGGGATACTGTTGATTTGCTTGCTTCACATATTGTCGCAGCTCTTTTTATTAATTACCCAGAACAAACGGCTTTGATCATTGAGCGATGGCGTAAAGCTGACAATATGTGGTTGAGACGCACGGCAATTCTCTATCAACTCAAGTTCAAACAGAATACTGATGTCCAACTACTGTTTGAAATAATCAAAGAAAATCAGCGTGATAACGAGTTTTTTATTCAAAAAGCAATAGGATGGGCTTTGCGAGAATTATCTAAAACCGATCCTGCCACAGTCATCTCGTTTATTAAAAAACAAAATATACAAGGACTGGCAAAGCGTGAAGGGTTGAAAATTGTGAATAAAACCTGCCAATGGTCATTATAGGAATCAGAGTGATAGGAATTAGAGTTGTCGCGTTATTGGATGTAGGAATTCAGAACTTTTAACATAACCTCCATGTCCGCTTTACCTTGCTCTTTGTTTTATTTTCTTCAAGGGCTTTGTATTTGAGCAGGGTACGTATTGAGTAGATTATTGGAGTTTGCTGGACATAGACTGTCGACAAAGCCCGTTAGTAGAGCAGCCAGTTAGTTGCATAAATGACTACAATCACGAGAGTAACGAGAAAGGCTAGTATCATCGCCATCTTTTTCATATAGCCTGATCTATCAAATACGACGCCTTCTTGTTCTCTTACCCTTGCTTCTTCATCAAAATGCCACTTAATGGCTAAGTAGCCACCAATACCCAATACGATAATCTTCAAAGCTCCAGCAAAGTACGGAAAGAAGTTAGCCCAACTACCGCTCATTCTCTATCTCCATCAAATTAAAAATCGATTTCACGGTAACATAGCCTAAGGTTCATGTTTATTTCTTTTTTGTCGCTCCTTCTGTTTGGCTTTGTCCGTTTTACGACAATTATTCGTCCCATTTTCTAAATAAGCTCAATTTATCAATAAGTTATTTTTGGCTTTCTAATTGCAACTCTTCTGCCTAAAACGACATTCAGGGATTGAATGTAACAACATCGTCAGATGTAGACAGTTGGAGGCACCATGAAGCAGTCCGAAATCAAGCTATTACAAGATGAACCTGCCTGTGAGCATAACTCAGGCAGCAAGAGTGGCTGCAGTCGCTCCAAACCGGGTGCTACGGCTGGTGGCTGTACTTTTGACGGTGCGCAAATCAGTTTGTTACCGATTGCCGATGTTGGACATATTGTCCACGGTCCGATTGGCTGTGCCGGAAACAGTTGGAACAATCGAGGAACGCGGGCAACAGGTACAAATCTATTTCGTTATGGTTTTACTACCGATCTTAATGAACAAGACGTGATTATGGGGCGAGCCGAGAAGCGATTGCTTCACGCTATTAAACAGTTGATAGAAAAACACGCTCCGCCCGCAGTGTTTGTCTACATGACCTGCGTTCCGGCTCTAGAGGGCAATGACATTGAAGCGATATGCCAGTTGGCGAAAAATCGCTGGAATATACCGGTCATCCCTGTTGATGCCGCAGGCTTCTATGGCAATAAAAATCTTGGCAACCGTATTGCGGGTAATGTGATGTTTGAACGGGTCATCGGCAGTGCAGAGCCACCACCGAAACCTTTGATGAAGCATGACGCAACTCGTCACGTGCACGACATTGTCTTGATTGGTGAATACAACATCGCCGGTGAGTTTTGGCATGTTTCTCCTTTGTTTGAACAGTTGGGTTTGAGAGTGTTGTGTTGCTTGGCTGGTGACACTCAGTTTCATCAAATTCAAACCATGCATCGCGCCGATGCGGCGATGGTGGTTTGCGCCCGAGCACAAGTCAACGTTGCCCGAAAACTTGAAGAAAAATGGCATATTCCTTGGTTTGAAGGCAGCTTTTACGGCATTGAAGATACATCTGCAGCGCTACGTTCATTCGCTCGTTTAATCAAAGATGAGCGTTTAATCGAAGAGACGGAGGCTTTAATT
Source organism: Vibrio sp. HM8-C (assembly GCF_058630515.1). NCBI lineage: Bacteria > Pseudomonadati > Pseudomonadota > Gammaproteobacteria > Vibrionales > Vibrionaceae > Vibrio > Vibrio sp. HM8-C. The sequence goes on along the minus strand of NZ_JBMMKS010000013.1, from coordinate 61,122 downwards.
GCCCGAGAAGAAGCCCAAACTCGAGAAGCATTAAAGCCTTATGTTGAACGCCTTAACGGTAAAAAAGCACTGCTTTATACCGGTGGGGTGAAATCCTGGTCGGTCGTTAGTGCGCTAAAAGAGCTTGGCGTGGAATGTGTTGCAACAGGCACGCGTAAATCCACTCAGTCAGATAAGAAACGCATTATGGATATCATGGGCGAAGAGGCTCTAATGCTTGATGAAGGCGGAGCGTCACTGCTTCTCGATACCTATCATCGTTACAACGCTGACATCATGATTGCGGGTGGCCGCAACATGTACACCGCGTTAAAAGCGCGCCTGCCATTTCTCGACATCAACCAAGAACGTGAACATGCCTACGCGGGGTATAAGGGAATGATCACCCTTGCTCAGGAACTGTGTCGCACTTTAGAAGCGCCGATTTGGGCAAAAGTTCGCAGCGATGCGCCTTGGTCGCTGCAAGCATCATCGGCTAGCTTGTCCTCAAACAATGCTGTTGTGAATGCTAAGTAAGGAGATTCAAATGGTGACTGAAAGAAAAGCGAAAGTAAGAAAAATGAATTCTCCTTTGGTTTCTCAGCCTTTGAAAACCAGCCCTGCAACAGGGGCAACTCTGGCGTCACTCGGTTTTCATCGGTCTATTCCCTTAATGCATGGCGCTCAAGGATGCAGTGCATTTGCCAAAGTTTATTTGATTCAGCATTTGCGCGAGCCCATCCCTCTGCAAAACACAGCAATTGACCAAGTCTCAGCGGTGATGGGCGGCGATGATAACCTCAGCGAAGCTTTACAACTGCTGTGTGAAAAACAAAGCCCAGAGCTTATTGCAGTAATGACGACAGGTCTGACAGAGATGCAGGGCTGTGATCTGTTTCGGGTGATCGCGGATTTCAAGCATAACCATCCGCAGTTTGCTAATACCCGTATCGTCTCAATGGCAACGCCTGATTTTGTGGGCTCAATGCAAACAGGTTTTTGCGAAGCTGTTAGAAGCGTAGTGAAGCAGCTTGTTCAGCCTCCAACCTTGCGTCATCGCCAGCGTCAACAAGTCAATGTGCTTTGTTCATTGGGGATGACTGCAGCTGACATTGAAACCATCAAGCAATATGTCGAAGCGTTTGGGCTTGATGCGGTTGTCGTACCCGATTTATCTCTGTCACTTGATGGACATTTGGACGAAGCGGAATACAACGCAACCAGCACTGGTGGTACGTCAGTGATGGAAGTGGAATTGATGTCTGATAGCATCATGACTTTGGTACTGGGTGATGGTCTGCTTGATCTTGCCCAATGGCTCAAGCAGCGTTTTGATATTCCTTATCAGTCGTTTGGGATGGGTATGAATATGGATGTGGTGGATGACCTCGTGATGACCTTATCCCGCATCAGTGGACACGATGTACCGAGTTGGATGACTCGAGCCAGACAACGGGTGCAAGATGCAATGTTAGATACTCATTTTCTGCTCAGTCGAGAAGAGTATGTGATTGCGCTAGAACCCGACCTTGCGAAAGGTTACGCCGAATTGCTTCTCTCCGTTGGTGGCCGAATTTCTCAACTGATCACCACAATTGATGCGCCTCATCTATCGGATATCGATGCGGATGACATTGTTATCGGCGACCTCTCTGCGATTGACCTGAACAACTCACATCTGAAAGCGGTGATCAGTAACACTCATGCTGCGCAGATGTGTGAGCCGCTAGTTCCGGTTTTGCGTGCTGGTTATCCTTGCCACGATCAGTACGGGAATATGGATATACGTCAGTTTGGCTATGAGGGAATTCGTGAGCGCCTGTTTGCATTAGCCAATTTGCTATTACGTAATCACAAAGATGAAGTCCCCGTTCATATCAGCGCTTACCGCTTTGAAGCTCATGAAGTCATGCAAAACGAGATGGCTGGATTTGATTCTAAGGAGGCGCGATGAGTATAAGAAAACGCAGATTACACGTCGAACCGAGCCCAGATGCCAGTAGCTTCAAAGTGAAAGTCGCCTTTGCGACCCATGATAGACAGACCGTTGATCAGCACTTTGGCAGTTCGTTGGGTATGTTGATCTATGGCATCTGCGAACAAGACTGGCATTTGATTGAAGCCATTGAATATTCAGTATCGGATCGTGTTCACGACAAACTACCAAGCCGAATCAATGATCTTGCGGATTGTTCTGCGGTGTTTTGTAACGCATGTGGGGCAGCTGCGATAAGGCAGCTTATTGAGCAGAGTATCCAGCCAATCAAAGTGCATCAGGGGTACGACATTCATCAGCTCTTGTCGGAAATGCAACAAGAATTGCAGCAAGGGCCTTCTGGCTGGTTGGCTAGGGCAATGAAGCAACGTGAAGATGTGCAAACGGCTGAAAATAGCCAGCAACGTTTATCCCAACTGATGGATGAAGAGTGGTAGCGGCACTGAACTTTGCAAGCAATGGCTGACGTAATAATGGCTTATGTAATAAGACATGAACAGGAATGTTTAAATATCAACAAGGAAGAGAACGGTGAGTAATAGAGTAGGTTATACCCAAGGCGGTGATGAATGGGTGCCGCAATTCATACAGGCCATCGACAAACAAAACTGCATCGGTTGTGGACGCTGCTACAAGGTTTGTTCAAGAGATGTGTTTGATTTGGTTGAAAACGAAGATATTGACGAAGACGACGATTATTTTGACGACGATGAAGTGATGATGGTCATGACGCTGAAAAATGCAGGAGATTGTATTGGCTGTGTCGCTTGTTCGAAAGTGTGTCCGAAGAACTGTCAGAGCTTTGCGCCTGCAAGCGCTTAAATCTTATAGAGTGCCATGATATGTGGTCAGTTGATTAGGGGAAAGAGTGCTGGCTCTTTCCCTCTAGTTCATTCATTTCAGGTTCTAGATTAAGCGTTCGCTAATATGCATCAAGTTGGATTTAGATCACGAATTTTAGATACGTGAAGTTGCATATAAAACAATATGACATCCTGTGAAAATTACGTGTCACAATTTTTAAGCGTTTGCTCGATAACCTTAAATATATGAGGGACAAAATAGTCACATTGATTTATATTTTCTAGTCTTATAGTTTAGGTGAGACATGTAGTCGTTCATATGGATATGGCAAATGAAGATGCAAGAGTAAACTTGCGTCAGGCGTTGTTAGGTATCGCACAAGCATTAGATGCGGTGGAATTTGAATCCCCATACCACGGTTACAATGTTGCTTACATCGCTTACCGATGTGCAACTTTTATGGGTTGGGATGAAGAACAAGCGCAGTTGGCGTTTTCAATCGGTTTAATGCACGATTGCGGAGGCACACAATCCAGCAATCTATTACCACTATTTCCACATTGCTTAACAGGCAGTTTTTCTCGCCATTGTGAAAAAGGATATTTGCTGCTCAAAGAGTGTCAGCCATTGTCCTGTTTTGCTACCCCTATTTTGTATCACCACACACCTTGGCAAGAGCTCAAAGATCTGACGATATCGGAAACAGATAAACAACTGGCATCACTGACGTTTTTAGCTAACCGATTAGATCACCTTCATCGCCAAAACAAGAAAGATAGATTTGGAAATTTATCTGCGACAGAAAAGAAAGCCATCTGTGATGAGCTGGTGAATCACGCTGATACTGTGTTCGAGCCCAATATGGTTCAGCATATGACTGAGCTGGTGGATAAAGACGATTTCTGGTTTTCGATGAAACCGAGATACATTGAAGAAATGTATTTTCGAATGGAGCCTATACCGTTTTTTTCTGCACGAATCGACCTTGATGGCACCATTGCAATTGCAGAGTTTTTCGCAAAAATCGTCGATGCTAAAAGCTCATTTACGTTTCAGCACTCACTCAAAGTCGCTCAGCTTGCTCAGTTCATTTCAAAGCAGCTTGGATACTCGCCAAAAGTGCAGAAAATGCTTTACCTGGCAGGCTTAGTTCACGATATCGGTAAACTTTATACTCCTGATTCAGTGTTGCACAAAGCTGGTAAACTAACGTCTGAAGAGTACACCTGTATCAAGAGCCATGCCACGGATACGCGTTTTATCCTACAAGGTATTTTTCGCTCTCAACGTATTTTAGAGTGGGCATCGAATCATCATGAACGTTTGGATGGTTCTGGCTATCCCCTTGGCAAAATGGCGCACGAATTAGACAGACCAAGTCGAATTATTGCGGTGTCGGACGTGTTCCAAGCCCTGACTCAATCACGCCCTTATCGAGCCGGTATGCCTTTGGATGAGGCTTTGGAAATTGTCCAAACTCTGGTTGAAAACAATCAGCTCGACGGCGAAATTTTTGATTGTTTAAAACGCCATTCGCACGAATGTTATCAGTTGTCCATTGGGGAAAATTCTGAAACTTTGGATTATGCGGAAGCCCTAACAGTTGGCAAAAACTAAGTGAACTTTGGTTTAACAACTGAACTCTGATCTACTACATTTTATTTAGGTTTGAAGTATTCAATCGGAATAGTAGAAACGAGCTGCATATGATGAAACCTGTAAAAATCGAATGGCATGTTAATTTAAGACAAACATTCTTTTGTATCGCGAGAGCGTTAGACTCCATCGGCATTGATGATGTCAATCATGGGCATAGGGTAGGCTATATGGCTTATTCCTGCGCAAAAGCTATGGAATGGAGCGAAGAAGAGTGTCAGTTGGTTTTCTCACTTGGCTTGATTCACGATTGTGGTGTCGCGCAAAAAAGTGATTTCTACAATCTGTTGGAAAATATGCAGCCACAAAATGTGCGTCAGCATTGCCGTAGAGGTCATGAGCTTTTGTCTCAATGCCCACCACTGGCCATTTTCGCGGATGCTATTCTCTATCACCATACTCCTTGGGAAGAACTCAAGAATATTGATATCTCAGACAGAGATAAACGGTTTGCCGCTTTGATTTTCTTAGCAGACCGTGTTGATTATCTTAAAGAACTATATCCACGAGACGAATTTGGCAACGTGACTCAGGAAGCGCGCAACGAGGTTTGTCTTGAAATTGGTCGACTCAGTGGCACCTTGTTTGAGCGAGATTTAGTCCGTCAAATGCAAGCTCTGTTAAGTAAAGAGTTCATCTGGTTCTCGATGGAATATCATCACATTGAAGCTCTTGGCCATAACCTTCCGTCTATTCCATTTTTCGAACAAACTTTGGCTGTTGAAGATATCGTTGCCATTGCGATGTTGATGGCAAACATCGTCGATGCGAAGAGTCAGTTTACGTTTTATCACTCGCAGAAAGTGGCTGAGATCTGCCATAGCTTAGCGCATCAAATGGGTTTAGATTCCGAGATGCAAAAGGCTCTCTATTTAACTGGACTGGTGCACGATATTGGCAAGCTGCATACGCCGGAAGATATTCTGCATAAACCGGGAAAATTGAATGAGAGTGAATATCTGTGTATTCAGCGTCACTCAACCGACTCTCGTTACACGCTACAAATGATGTTTGGTCAATCAGCGGTGTGTGATTGGGCTGGAAACCATCATGAACGCTTAGACGGTTCAGGCTATCCGAAAGGCTTACAAGGCGCTGAAATCGATTTACCTTCACGCATAATTGCTGTCGCGGATGTGTTTCAGGCTTTGACTCAGGCTCGACCTTATCGCGGACGAATGACGCTGGAAGAAGTGATGCACATTATGTCTCACGAGGTGAGCTGTGGGCGTCTAGATAGCAAAGTGTTTGAAGTGATAGCGAAGAGCGATAAAGAGTATTACGAGCTCTCTATTCAAGAGAGCTCGCCGGGTTGGGTTACTGGGCGTTAACGTAGTCTTTGAATCGAGCTTTAGTTTTTTCGTCCGCTTTGTTGTACCAGAAATGCAGCATTTCTTCTGCTGTAGTGCCATCTGTCATTGCCGGTGAGTAATCAGTACCGTTGGACACTGAAGCTACTGCGCCTGTGCGGTTGTACTCAATGGTTTCTTGAGGGTAGTTACGACCCAGTTGCATGCCCTTCTTAATCAAACGGTCTTGGTCGATATTCACGGCAACGCCGCTTTTATCGATTAATGACCATTCGAATGACTTGATATTGTCTTTTGCAGCTTTTGCATCGCGATAATCAGGTAATGAGAAAGTCAGTTCTTTATCTTGCGCGGTAAATTTAGCTATTACCACGTCGCTTTCAACGATAACTCGGTCATTCCCTTCATTAAAAAATGGCTCAAAACGAAAGACGATTTGGTTTTGCCCATCTTCTAATTCAAGGTTTTTTGTTGAAGAAAATAAGCTGCCAGACGTTTTTGGTTTTGCGCCATTCACCACTAATACATCGATAGAGCTAGGAACTTCGAGAGTTACTTTGGCTGCGGCTGTAGCACTGAATGCGATAGCGAGAAAATACGAGAGTGGTTTGATTAGTTTCATTTAAAGAGTCCTTGATGCGCCAACTTAGTTTTAAGCTAGGAAGTCATGAGGTTGCCGATAGTTGGCGCTAAATGCAAGCAGTCATCTGAGCGTTACATAGAAATTGCGATTGGTGTTAAATCTGCTTTTATTTTGCAACATTCTCACCAAGTGAGAATGTAATGCTTTAATTTGAATTAGATTCTCGTTATATAAGAATCTGAGTTTGAGGCGTTTACTTTTAAAGGCTAAAACAATCCCATGAATGAATTAAAACTGTCTTCCAATCAGGTGAACGAAAAGTCACTGCAGCTATTGATGCAAGTGGCAGTAAACAGTGAACCTGTTTCAGCAAAAACGCTGAGTGAACAATTACAAGTCCCTTTAAGTAGTCTCTATCGACACTTAAAGCTGTTGAAAGAGTGGAGTTTGATTGAGGAGAGTCCGTATGACAAAACCTTGATCATCGGTCCGGCGGCGTTGTTGTTAATGCACAGCTATGAGACCAGCCAACACAACTTAGACGAAGTGGATGCGGTACTCACTCGGTTACAGAAACAGACAGGTGAAATGGCTGCATTCATGGTGCCGGTAGGTTATCGAGCACTGTGTGTCATCCAGAAAGAAAGTATGCAGGCGCTTCGATGCAGCTACGTCCAGGGTCAAAGTCAACCCCTGCTTCGTGGCGCCTCATCCAAAGCTATGCTGGCTTTTATGCCAACTCAGCGTTGTGAAAAAATATTGCGATACTTCGGGCAAGAAGAGCAATTGGACAAGTGGCAAGTTGAGTTGGAAAAAATACGGCAACGAGGATATGCCGTGAGTACTTCTGAGATTGATCCGGGTGTTTCAGGGATCAGTGCTCCGGTGATGAAAGGAAGCAAATTGATTGGCGCGATTACAGTTATGGCTCCTGCCCATCGCGTAGATGCTAATAAACAGCGAATCATTTTGCATGTGTTACAGGCCGCTCGCGCGTTGCCACCAGAGAGGTAATCATCATGTTGAGTTTATTCAAACGCTATCGTTTAAACCGCAGCGCGGTACATACGATCTCTCCGTTCACTTTCCTAACGGTTTGCGAACGTGTAAAACCTATGACACAGGTAGAGTTTGAATTTGCTCAGCAGAGTTTAGAGTTATCTTCAGAGTGGCTTTATAAACAGCAATCAAATCTTAACTACAGTGATGCTGGTCATTTCGTAGTGCAAGATCATCAAGACTCGGGTTATTCAGAACTACTGAGTCGCAATTTTGCGCTCTGTTCTGTACCAGTAACTTTGGCGAACTGCCATGAGTTGCTGCTTAAAGCAATGCCCGTGTTAGCGCTGGACAACGAAGAGATTGGCGTTATTCATATCGGTCACGGTTTTGAGTTAAAACAGTCCCTTGAACCAACTTTGGGTTCTGTATTCCACTTTATGTTGTCGCGTTTTCAAAACAGCAGAGCTTTTTTCATTGGCGCAGATGTCAAACGTACTTCGCATCAAGTATTGGAGTATGCCGAAGACTTAGGATGCGATTGGTTGAGTTCGGACGAATGCAGTTTCCGTCATCGCACACAGCTAAAAAATCAGCTAAATCACTTTATGGATCACTGCGATCAGCTAGTGCTCAATATTGATTTGGCTTCGTTGGTACCAAGTACTGGATTGGCTGATGATGATGTGTTGGACAATCAAATGGTGCTGAGAATTTTAAGACATGCGATTTTGTCTAAAAAAGTCAAATTGGTACAGTTGGTTGGCTCGAAAGATAAACTGATTTATTCAAAACAAACCAAAGAAATCGTCGACGAACTTTGTTCTCTATCTCCAGATATCATTCACGCTGCTTAATCTATATTCGACGAGAATCCGATGAGAAAAAACCACTCTAGCGATAGAGTGGTTTTTGCTTTTTAGAGCCAGTTAATGGAGGGTGTTTCCTAACTAAGTATAGACGTAGATTATTCTTTCAATGGTACTTTCGGCATCTTTTTACTTGTTTGCTCAATTTTTTCTAGCCTTACCGCAGATACCTTGAACTCCGGTATTTTAGCGTAAGGATCTCTCGCTTCGGATGTGAGCCTGTTAGCTGGTGCTTCTGCAAAATGGAACGGAACAAAAACCACTCCCTCTTGCATTCGTTTGGTTACAAAGGCGGGAGCCTCAATAACGCCTCGGCGAGAGCATAGGCGCACTGTCTCACTGTTTTTGATAGCCATTTTTTCTGCGTCTTGAACGCTGATCATAATTCGTGGACCCGCTAATTTGTCGAGTCCTTGGGTTTTACGAGTCATGGTGCCTGTGTGGAACTGTTCAAGTAAGCGACCAGTGGTCAGAATCAATGGAAATTCATTATCTGGCATTTCTGCGGCATAGATAAAAGGTACTGCAACCATTTCACCACGCCCGCGTTTAAACGTGCTTTGGTGCATAATGCGCGTGCCGTTTGGCGCTTGGTCGTTACACGGCCATTGCACACCTTCGCTACCCACTTTATCCCAGGTAATTCCTGCATACTGAGGCGTTACTTCGCACATCTCAGCATTGATTTGTTCAACGCTTTGGTAGTGCCAGTCGCCGCCCATGGTGTTGGCGATTTGAGTGATGATCCACCAGTCCTGTTTCGCTTCACCCGGTGATTCAATTGCAGGAGAGAGTGCCTGAACGCGCCTTTCCGTATTGGTAAAATGTCCGTGTTTTTCTGCAAAAGAGGCAGAAGGCAATACTACATCCGCAAGCTCCGCGGTTTCTGATAAGAAGATGTCCTGAACCACCAGAAAATCGAGGTCTTTCAGTGCTTCTATTACATGCGCTTGGTTTGGATCACTAAGCACAGGGTTTTCACCCATAACGTACAAACCGCGAAGCTCTTTACGGTACGCTGCATCAATCATCTCTGTCAGAGTTAAACCATTTTCGGTAGAGAGATGGTCTGCTTGCCAAGCTTTGGCGAATTTGGTTTGCACCAGAGGATTGAGTACTTTCTGATAACCCGGGTAATCCGTTGGCAATGCGCCCATGTCACAAGCGCCTTGAACGTTGGATTGACCGCGCAGTGGGTTGATACCACCGCCTTCAACGCCGATGTTGCCGCACAGCATTTGTAAGTTTGCAATAGAGCGTACGTTATCGTGACCTGTGGTGTGCTGGGTGATACCCATCGCGTAATAAACCGCAGTGACTTTGGCTGTGCCGATCATCTCAGCCATTCGCTTGATGTCTTGTGCTTTAACCCCTGTGACCAGTTCTACTTTTTCAGGCAGGTAAGCATCGGACATTACTTCCATCACTAAGTCATCAAAGCCGTCAACGCGCTCGCGAATGTAATCTTTGTCATACCAGGCGTTTTGAATGATCTGTTGCATCACACCGTTAAGCAGCATTACGTCTGTACCCGGACGTTGCTGAACATGTAGGGTTGCGACATCTGCCATACCGATACGTTTCGGGTCTGCCACAATCAGTTTCGCACCACGGCTCACGGCTTGTTGGAGGTGAGATGCGATGATTGGGTGAGCCGAAGTAGTATCCGAGCCGATAACAAAAATCACATCTGAATGCTCAATGCTGGCGATATCGTTGGTCATAGCGCCGCTACCAATCGATGCCTCTAAACCTGTTACGGTTGAAGCATGACAAAGGCGCGCACAGTGGTCGACGTTATTGGTGCCAAATTCACGACGGATTAGCTTTTGGAATAGATAGTTATCTTGGTTGGTGGTTTTCGCAGAGGAGAACCCGCCCAACGCGTTGCTACCATGTTGTTGTTTCAGTTCAGTAAAGCGTTTAGCGATAGTCTCAATAGCATTCTCCCAAGAAGTGGGTACTAACTTTCCATTTTGACGAATCAAAGGTTGAGTTAGCCGCTCTGGGCTATGAATGAAGTCAAATCCGAAACGACCTTTCACACATAACATGCCTTGGTTGACTGGCGAGCTTTTATCCCCTTCTACGTAGCGAACTTTATTCGCTTTCTCATCCACATACAACACGACGTTACAACCGACACCACAATAGGTGCAGACGGTTTTCACCGGTTTGAGAATCTCTACTCGTGAATAGGATTTGTCTCGTTTGTCTGCCAGAGCACCCGTTGGGCAGACTTGGACACAAGCGCCACACTGCACGCAGTTAGAGCCTCCCATAGATTCACCGTTAGCGAATTGAGGGCGCAACGTGCCTTCTGTAAATTGCAGTACTCCGTGTTGAGTATCTTCTTGGCAAGTTTGTACACACAAGCCACAACTGATACAGCGGTTCGCATCAAAGACAATGAACTCACTGCTTTTATCCACTGGGAAGCGATGTTTACCTGATGAACACTCAACGTCTTCGTGAGTGACTTTATATTCACTGGCGTAATCACGCAGATCGCACTGAGTACTGGCTTGGCAGCCACATTCTAAGCAGCGTTGAGCTTCCTGCATGGATGCTTCAATACCGGCATCCAGTTCCACTTCGTTAAAGCTGGTGGTTGATTCTGACTCGGACAAATGCGGGAATTCGATTCTGCGTTTTACTGCTTCTAGGCGATATTCAATCTGTTTTACCCGACTAAGAGATGGCTCTTTTCTGCTACTAAACTGGTGAGGCTTAGGCGCGATGCCACCAAGCAGAAGTTTTTCAGCAATCGCTTCAGCGGCGCGTTTGCCGTCAGCAATCGCTTCAATGGCCGTTGCTGGTCCTCGTCTGAAATCACCAATCGAAAAGACATTTCGTGCGTGGTGCATGGTCTCTTCGGTGACGTCTGCTGTGCCGCGACGAGTTAATGGCAGGTCTGCTCCCGCAATAAGTACCGTATCTGATCGTTGTGAAATCGCTGAGATGACCGTATCAAATTTCATCTCAACCACTTCACCAGTTGGAATTGGTTGTCTACGGCCGGAAGAATCTGGCTGACCCAGCATCATTTTTTCAAGTTTTACAGCTCGCACATGCCCGTTTTTATCAGCAAGATTTTCAATTGGGTTGGCTAGGAACTGGAAAGTAACGCCTTCGTGTCTCGCTTCTTCAATTTCATACTCTTCTGCTGGCATTTCAGCCATGGTACGGCGATAAATCAGCGTTACTTTAGCTCCGAGACGCAATGCGGTACGAGCACAGTCAATAGCCGTGTTACCGCCACCAATAATAGCGACACGTTTGCCGGTTGTTAATTTGCGATCGATTGCAGCATCTTTTAGATAATCGACCCCCAAATAGCATCCGCCTAAGTTACTGCCAGGGTAATCACTGCTCACCGCTAGACTAGCGCCAATCGCGAGACAAACGGCGTCATAATCGTCTTCTAGTTGAGCGAGGGTGTAATTCTCGCCAATTTTCTGATTGCAATGAATTTGCATACCGGTTTGAGTGAGTAGCTCGATTTCTTTATCAAGAACGTCTTTTGGTAAGCGATATTCTGGAATGCCGTAACGTAGCCAGCCGCCTGCTTTGGGCATCTCTTCATACACTGAAGTTGAAAAGCCCAATAAGCTCAGATAGTAGCCGCACGCCAATCCACCGGGACCCGCGCCGACAATCGCCACCTTCTTACCATTACTTGGCTGGATTGCAGCTTGGTAAGGTGTCGCGTCTAAATCAATGTCTGCAGCGTGACGTTTTAAATGGCGTATCGCGATAGGTTCATCAACCACACTACGGCGACATTCGGATTCACAGAAAGCGGGACACACTCGACCAATAGATGCAGGAAGCGGTAAGTGCTTTTTAATGACTTCGATGGCTTTTTGTGGTTCGCCTTTAGCGATGTGGTGCAAATATGTTTGAATGTCCACATGAGCTGGGCATGCAACTTGACACGGTGCTTCACAGTCGGCGTTGTGGTCAGACAAAATTCTTTTTAATGCTTGATGGCGCTGTGTTTTCAGAGAATCTGTATGCGTTTTAATGTGCATATTTGGTGTGAGTTCTTGTTCACACGAGCGTACGGTGCCTAGTCCGTCGATTTCTACGACGCATAATCCACAAGGTTGCTTGTTTTGTTGATGGCTGGCAGCGCAAAGACTAGGGATGTCTATCCCTTTAGATTTCATGAATTGAAATACAGTGCTCCCTGCCTCATAGGCGTAGGAAACCCCGTCAATAACCACGTTCATAGTGACCTCTTAATACCCTTTTGGGGAGGTTAGGTTTTAGGTTCTGATTTTATTGTTTCGTTTTGTCCGTTTAACTCTGGTTTATACATAAGAGTTCCTACTAATAAATTCACTAACGTGGGTAGGAAATAACGGCAATAAAAATGTGGTTACTGTTATTGAGTATAAGGAAAATAAAGGAAATGTGAACGGGCGTGGTTCTCAAATTTAGTTGCTCCTGTCATCGCTTAGAAACATATCGTTCACCTTTTAGTCACATTTGAAAGCTAAGCTCCTGAATCTTAGAAATCTAAGTTGCAACGAAGCAATAACTATTAAAGTCAAGGAGTCTCCAATGTGGAATCGTGATGAGCAAGATTCTCAGTTCAGTGAAATGATCGAAGCGAGATTGTCTCGCCGTGGTTTCCTAACTGGAACAGCAGCAGTGAGTGCAGGTGCATTTTTGGCGCTTAACCCAGTAGCTAAAGCTGTAGCAGCAAAACCGACATCGTCGTTGTTAAAATTTGAGCCAGTACCAGCATCAACCGCTGATACGGTAGTTGTGCCAAAAGGCTATAAAGCCACTCCACTTATCTCATGGGGCGATCCAATTTTCGCTAATGCACCAGAATTTGACCCAAGTGGTAAGCAGCAATCAGCGGCTCAAGCACTTCAGTTTGGTGACAACACCGACGGCATGAGTCTATTCCCAATCAGTGAAGATCGCGCAGTATTGGCGATCAACAATGAATATACCAACTACGAATATTTGTTTGATCATCAAGGCAAGAACATGACCGCAGACGATGTGCTAAAAGCGCAGGCGGCTGTGGGTAACACGATTGTCGAAATCGTGCGTAAAGATGGTCAGTGGATGATTGACCGTAACGGCAAACGCAACCGCCGTATTACTGCAAATACACAAATGAAAATGACAGGTCCAGCCGCTGGTCATGATCTGTTAAAAACAGCGGCAGATCCTTCAGGCACTGTGCCGAAGGGTACGTTTAACAACTGTGCGAACGGTCAAACACCTTGGGGTACTTACCTAACGTGTGAAGAGAACTTCAACAGCTTCTTTGGCGCGAATACAGAAGGCAGTGTCAATGCTGAACAGAAACGCTACGGCATTTCAGCAAAGCCAAGTGACTACCAATGGCAAAAGTTTGATGAACGTTTTGACGTGACTAAGAACCCGAACGAACCAAACCGTCATGGGTGGGTTGTGGAAATTGACCCGAATGATCCAAATTCAACGCCTCTCAAGCGCTCTGCTCTTGGTCGCTTCAAACATGAAAACGCAGCGTTAACCATTAACAAAGACAACCACGTTGTAGTCTATCTGGGTGATGATGAACGTGGTGAACATCTGTACCGCTTCGTATCGAAAAACAAATACCAAAAAGGTAATGACGCAGCAAACCGTGATTTGCTTGAAGAAGGTACCTTGTATGTGGCTCAGTTCGATATGGAAGATAAGGCGTTGAAAGGTCAGGGGCGTTGGTTAGAACTGACGTTTGGCAAGAATGGCTTAATACCAGAAAACGGTTTTAACAGTCAGGCAGAAGTATTGATTTTTGCTCGTCGTGCTGCGACTCAAGTTGGTGCAACAACCATGGACCGCCCAGAGTGGGTTGCCGTTCATCCAAACAATGAATACGTGTTCTGTACACTAACGAACAACAAAAACCGTGGCAAAGAAGGTCAGCCTGTTGGTGGTCCAAACCCACGTGAGAAAAATAATTACGGACAGATTGTGCGTTGGATGCCAGTCAAAGGCGATCACACAGCTGAGATGTTTGCATGGGATTTATACCTGATTGCAGGTAACCCAACGGTTAATCAGGGTAACTTGTACGCAGGCAGTGAAAACATCAATGCCAACAACATGTTTAACAGCCCTGATGGAATTGGTTTTGATAAAGCAGGTCGTCTGTGGATTCAAACAGACGGTAACTACTCGAATAAGGGTGAGTTTGAAGGGCAGGGCAACAACCAAATGTTGTGTGGTGACCCAATCACGGGCGAAGTACACCGTTTCCTAACCGGTCCAGTGGCTTGTGAAATCACAGGTTTAACATTCTCTGCCGATCAGAAAACTATGTTTATTGGCGTTCAGCATCCGGGCGAAGAATTGCAAGCGTCGAACTTCCCTGCAGGCGGCAACTCCAAACCTCGTTCAACCATTATGATGATTACGCGTGAAGATGGCGGCATTATCGGCGCTTAAATCTTCACCGCTTAAAACGTAGCGAATGAATGAAATAAAAACTCCCAAGAAGCTCAGCTTGCTTGGGAGTTTTTTTTGATACTTCTGATGCTGTGGCCACTTATGCGATGAAAGTAGAAATCAATCCAATCACACCACCGAAAATACCGCCCCAAACAACCAGCCATCCTAAGTGTTCTTTGATCATCTTTTGCACCATCTCTTTGACCAGTTGCGGCGTTAACTCGCTCAAGCGTTGGTCGATAATGCCCTCGATGTTGGTTTTGATTTCATCAAGCATTGCTGGCGATTCTAGCTGCTCTTTGAGTGCGTTTTTCACCGATTCGCTCTGGCTGATTTCCACCATAGATTCTTGCATCTTCTCAACAAATGGCTGCTTCATCGGCTGAAGTGCTTCAGTGCCACCAAACATCGCCAGCATGCCACCAAATTGAGAGTTCGCAATCACATCTACCAGCTTGTCAAAGCTTGGATTGAAATCCACTTTGGCGATGATTGGCGTTAAATCGAGTGGCTGTTTGCCGCTGAGTTCTTGATTAAGGAAACGATCGATATTGGTGTCAGTAAAGAACTGCTCCATCATCAGGGTTTTAATCGCATTTTTAAATGCTTCAAATCGAGCCGGAATAACACCCGAACCGTATAATCCGGGAACCTTTTCAAACAGCATGTGAATGGCAAGCCAGTTAGTAATTGCGCCTGAAAAAGCGAACAATCCTGCATACAAAGCAAACTGGTTTTGTGTGGCGTAGCCCACTGCCAGTAGCACGAGTGAGATAATGTTAGTGATAAGACTTTTATTCATGATCGATGAGATTCATTTAGCTAAAACAGAAATTGGCAGAATTTTAAGAGAATTTCATCGACGTGAAAAGAGAAGAGCCAGCCTTTAAGGATTTCACCTTATGGCTGGCTCTTTAACTTTAGTTGTTATTCGCTATTTTGTTTAGCTCAGTGAGACTGAGGCTTCAGGCAACGTTCTCTTCTTCAAGTTCATCACAGCCAATGAAACCACCAGTTTGATGCGCCCAGAGATGTGCATAAATGCCATCTTGCTCGATAAGCTCATGGTGCGTGCCTTGCTCAATAATCTTACCGTCATCTAAAACTATCAATCTATCCATAGCGGCAATGGTGGACAGGCGATGAGCGATCGCAATAACTGTTTTGCCATCCATTAACTCAAGCAGACTTTCCTGAATGGCTGCCTCAACCTCTGAGTCCAATGCTGAAGTCGCTTCATCCAACACCAGTAGTGGCGCATCTTTAAGTAATACTCTCGATATTGCGATACGTTGACGTTGACCGCCTGAAAGCTTCACTCCGCGTTCACCCACTTGAGCGTCATAGCCTGTATTGCCATGAGGGTCGGTTAAGTCCGTAATAAACTCGTGAGCGTGTGCCTGTTTGGTCGCTTTTAGCAGATCTTCTTCGGTTGCGTCAGGTCTGCTGTATAGGATGTTATCGCGTATAGAGCGGTGCAGTAGCGAAGTGTCCTGAGTCACCATGCCAATTGCGCTGCGCAATGAATCCTGAGTAACTGTTGAAATCACCTGACCGTCGATTTTTATCTCACCACTCTCAACATCATGGAAGCGCAAAAGCAGGTTAACCAGAGTGGATTTACCCGCTCCGGAGCGCCCAACCAAGCCGACTTTCTCGCCGGGTTTGATATGCAGATTCAAGTGGTCAATCACGCCTTTGTTTTCACCATAGTGGAAACTAACGTCGTTAAACTCGATTCCACCTTTAGTCACCACGAGGTCTTTAGCGTCTTTGTTGTCTTGGATATCAATCGGCTTAGAAAGCATTTGCATACCATCAACCACGGTGCCCATGTTTTCGAACAGACCGCCTACTTCCCACATGATCCACTTCGACATACCGTTAATACGCAGCGCCAGTGCTATAGCGATTGCAATCGCACCAACAGAAATTGCTCCCTGCATCCACAGATAGATAGACATAGCCGAAATCACAAACACCAGAATGTAGTTAGCTAACTCCACACAAATGTTGAAACCAGTGACCAAACGCATTTGTCGATACACGGTATCAAGGAAGTTGCCCATACCCTCTTCTGCGTATTCAGTTTCCCGTTTACTGTGTGAAAACAGCTTCACTGTTGCGATATTGGTATAGCTATCGACAATACGCCCAGTCATTTGGGAACGAGCATCGGCTTGCTCTGAAGATACGCTTTTTAGTTGTGGTACGAAGTAGAGCTGGATTGAGACATACGCAACCAGCCATATCAGCATTGGCATCATTAAACGCCAGTCTGCCTGAGCCAACATCACCACCATCGCCGTAAAATACACCGCTACGTAAACAAATACGTCGAGCGTTTTCATTACGGTTTCGCGAATCGCCAGAGAAGTCTGCATGACTTTGGTCGCGATACGACCAGAAAACTCATCCTGATAGAAAGAGAGGCTTTGCTTTAGCAAATAGCGGTGAGCCAGCCAGCGTATCGACATTGGATAGTTGCCAAGCATGGTTTGATGAATCACCAGCGAATAAAAGCTAATTAAAATAGGCATCGCAACCAAGATGAGCACAGATAGACCGATCAAGGTGTCTTTGTTATCGGCTAAAAACGTTTCAGGATTGCTCGATGAAAGCCAGTCAACCAATTGCCCCATGAAGCCAAAAAGTGACACTTCAATGATGGCAATCGTAGTACTCATTAACGCCAGTAACATCAGTGGCTTTTCAAACCCTTTTGTGTAGTGCAGGCAGAATGCGAGTAGCGTGTTAGGTGGTCTGTCTGGTTCTTTTTGAGGGAAGGCTTCTGTGAAGCTTTCAAATTTTTTATACATTGAAGATCCTTATAGTTATTAGTTTTCATCTCATTAATCGAAACATCACTGCAGTGTGTGAGCTGCATCTAACCATCACTGAAAGGCAGTTTTCATGGTGAAGGAAGATGAATAGCGATGTAGAGGAGATGAGATTCTCGTTACTAACAGTTTAGCCAACAGAATAATATGCAATCGAGTGCTTTACACTCGGCAGTATATCTCTAAACCCAATCGATTCAGAGTACAAATAATCATCAGTGTAAAACACTGCGACTCAATAGTGATGCATTCAATAAAATGAATACTTTAAGTTATTACTGCATAAGATGTGCATATATACATCAGAGATAAAAATTGCTCAGCAATATTTACTGAGAATATTCAATAAGGCAGTAAATGATAATGATTGTTTGCCATTGTTAACTTAAATTCAGTGAAAGTTATTATAACAAACTGCTTACAATTCGAAGCATTGCTGAACAAATGGATCTGTTTCAATCATGCTACAACCTAAAAAACATTCACAATTTCATTCCGATGTTGCCCAGAACGCCAACTGCGTAGTTATGGTTCCGCCTAAAGAGTTTAAGTTTAATGCGGAAACAGCACAGGACAACGAGTTTCAAAATCAATCATCCCTGTCCGATGAGCAGATCACGCAATCTGTTATGGCTGAGTTTAATGAAATGGTCGCTAAACTGCGCCAAGAAGGCGTGCAAGTGGTTGTGTTTGACTATGCGTTAGGTGATGTAGCAACACCTGATGCAGTGTTCCCCAATAACTGGTTTAGTACCACCGAAGATGGCACTTTCTATACCTTCCCTATGGCGTGTACCAACCGCCAGTTCGAAGTTCGCCCAGACGAGTTGATTCAGCAGCTTTCACTTGCTGGACGCGCGGTTGTTCAACAAGATTCGCTGGTGGCTTATCAAGAGCAGAGTGCCTATCTGGAAAGTACTGGTGTTATGGTGATCGATCATATCAACCGAACCATTTATGCTGCGCTTTCCCAGCGTTGTGACCGAGAAGTGTTGGAAGATTACGCACAACGAATCGGCTACGAGCGGGTAGTTTCATTTCAAACCTCATTACCATCAGGTTATCCGATTTATCACACCAACGTGATGATGGCGATTGGTGAGAACTTTTGTGTGATTTGCGATGAAGTGATTCCTGAATACGAACGCCGTTTTGTCGTGAAATCACTGGCGAAAGACAAGCAAGTTATCTCTATTTCTCTCGATCAAATGAATCGTTTCTGCGGCAACATTTTGCAATTAGAAACCGTAAATGGCGACAAGGTTATCGCTATGTCTCAATCGGCTTATGATGCGTTTTCTCCAACTCAGAGAAATCAGCTTTCTAGCCATGGTAAGTTACTGTCTTTCAACGTTGAAACCATTGAAAACATAGGTGGTGGTAGCGTGCGTTGTATGTTGGGCGAAGTGTTCTTGCCTGCTCGCAGCCATACTTTGTAATCTTTTCTATAGAGCGTGAGTAACAGGTTTAATCGTCTCTATATCTAGTCACAATATCGGTAGCTTGGTCGATGTTTTCAATCAGTGCGTTGACACAAATGGGGTCAAGTTTGCCGATGTTGACTAGCAACTCCAACTCTTTGATGGAATCCTCAATGGATATGGGCTCCTTATAAGGGCGTTTGCTGGTTAAGGCATCAAATATATCTGCCACCGTGACAATGCGAGCTTCTATTGGTATCTCATCCCCTACTAATCCTTTTGGATAACCCGTCCCATTCAAATATTCATGATGGCAAGCAACAATGTTTAGCATCAGTTTTGAGTCACTGAGGTGGGAGAGTTGGTAGTCTTCCAATACTTTGGAAATGATTTGTATCCCTTTATCGACATGTCCTTTCATTATTTCAAATTCTTCTTCTGTTAATTTCCCTGGCTTAAGCAATATCTTGTCGGGGATTCCAATTTTTCCGATGTCATGCAAAGGGCTAAACAGATACAGATGTTCGATAAACTCATCTGTGAACTCAAATTGTTCAGCGATAGAACGGGCGATCATGCGTGAAAGCAACGCCATGCGGTTGAGGTGCATGCCTGTTTCGAAGTCCCTAAGATGGGCGAAATCTCTTGCAGCTTGAGCTGTGGCTAATAAGGCTTGAATGGTCGAGATCTCACTGGCTATGGTCAGTGTTATAAGCTGAGTTAGCAGTACTAAATCTCGTTGAACCTGATCGTCAAAGTAACCTTCGTTCTCACTGTCGATGAAAATAAAACCAATGAAATGGTGATCCGTCATCATCGGGATAGTAAAAGAAGAGCGATATTTTTGCTCTAGTAGCCAGTCAGAGTGGGCAGTACCAGAGCCAATTTCGTCGGCAATTTTATCAATGACTCTACAAGTGCCTGTTTCCCTAAGCTTTTGCAATTGATAGCTCTTACTCAAAGGGAATTCGTATCGGTTAATAGCATGTCCAGAGTGGGTGCTATTGATGTAGGTTTTGAGCAAGTCAGTCTGAGGGTCATAAAGCGCGCAAGCGATACGGCACACGCCCGGTGAGCGTTCTAGAATACTGTCGTGAAGATCTTTAAGCCGTTCAGTCAACGAATGTTCTATGTTGCTTAATGGTTCGTATAAGATGCTTGCCATTTATTAGCCCCACAAGTTGTGCCAGTAAAGATAATTATAAATGGCATTCTAGAAAGCGGTTTTAAATCTCGACTATTGAACTAGTTTCGTGAGATTGAGCACAAACTGTTACCAGTATCGAAAACCACAACATCGGTTTCATATCTGTTTATAATGGCGCATTAGTTTTTAAGATGGGTATAAGGGTTCGAAATGGTTAAAACCTTTTACATGATGCGTCATGGTCAGACGCTGTTTAATGTGAGACGAAAAATCCAAGGCTGGTGTGATTCACCGCTAACTGAAAAAGGCATTCGTCAGGCGCAACTTGCTGCTGAGTTTTTTGATTCCATTGAGCTTGATCGTCTCTACAGCTCTTCCACTGAGCGAGCGAGTGACACCGCAGAGATTGTGACTCGCAACAGAATGCCGCTCACTCGCCTGAAAGGGTTGAAAGAGATGAACTTTGGTATTTATGAAGGTGAAAGTGAAGATCTACACCCAAGTTACGAAGCTCGTGAAACCCATTATTTACAGTATGGTGGAGAGTCTCGTCAGCAGTTGAAAGATCGTGTTTTAAAAACCTGCATTGACATCATGGAGCAAGAAGGCAATAACACTGTGCTGGCGGTTTCACATTCTGGCGCCTGTAAGCACTTTTTGTCGTTGTGGCATGATTTGGATGAAGTACTGAAAGGTGTTATCCCGAACTGCTGTGTTTTTAAATATGAGTATGAGAACAAAACCTTTAAGTTGGTTGAAATATTCGATATAACCAAGAACTTAACCGAATAGTATTCACTAACAGATGTACGGAACAGTTGATATGGAAATCATTATAGATAGCCTTGATGGCGGCGAGGTTATTGGCCTATTGGAAGAGCATTTAGCGGATATGTACGCGACTTCACCGCCAGAAAGTGTTCATGCGTTGGATGTTAATGCACTTAAATCTCCAGAAATCACCTTCTTCAGCGGTTGGCGAGAAGGACAGTTAATGGGGTGTGTGGCAATTAAACAACTGGACGAGTCACACGTAGAACTTAAGTCAATGCGTACCTCACGTCATGCTAGAAAGTCTGGGGTGGCAACACTACTTTTGCAACACGCTTTAAATGTTTCATCGGAGCGTGGTTATCGTCGAATCAGTTTAGAAACCGGCGCGGAAGATTACTTCCTAGCGGCGCGAAACCTTTATGAGAAGTTTGGTTTTACTTACTGCGAACCGTTTGCCAACTACAAACCTGATCCGAACAGTAAGTTCATGACATGTGAGCTCAATTAGCCTAGCAAAGTAGGACAGCAAGATGACACGGAAGTTGTTTTGGCAAGACCCATACCAGACCGAGTTAATATCAAAAGTTGATGCGATTGATGGTAACAAAATAGAACTGGCCGAAACCATTTTTTATGCTGAATCTGGTGGGCAGGAAAGTGATGCTGGAACTATTGCGGGTATCTCTGTCACCTGTACCGAAAAAATAGGTAAACGCATCGTTTATACCTTGGCATCATCGCCCACATTTCAAGTGGGTGACGATGTGCAAACCATAATTGACTGGCAACGTCGTTATGCCTTAATGAAATTGCATTTTGCCGCAGAAGTGGTACTTGTTCTTTTTACTCAATTTCACCCTGAAATAGAGAAAGTTGGCGCACATATCTCCGAAAATAAAAGCCGTATTGATTTTCTTTCCCCCGAAAATATCAAGCCGTTGTTAGCGAATATTACTTTGCATGCGCAACAACTCATTGATGCCCAACTGCAGATAGAAAGTGCATTTTCTAATGAGGTTGAGGAGCGCCGATTTTGGGAAGTAGCAGGTTTCGCACAAGTTCCCAGCGGTGGTACTCATCTCAGAAACACCTCAGAAGTAGGGCAAATTAACCTCAAGCGCGCGAACTTAGGCAAAGGAAAAGAACGGGTTGAAATAACTGTACTCTGATCACAAAATCACCAAAAAAGTGCGATTGGTCACATTTTTGTGCAAGTCGTATCGCTTTATTAAATATAAATCCTTTGATATCAATAGGTTAATTATTGGCACTGGTTATGCAATTCCTTTCTATAGATAGGTCTACAGGAGATCAGTGACATGGAAGTGATTGGTAATAACTTTTTTCTTGGTTTAGTTGGTGACGTTTCTTCTTTAGTTTCAAAAAGTTCACGTCGTAGCTTGGTTAAGCGCCAAGCTTCAATTTCCAAATTATTGGATATGATCGATTTAGTAAGGCAGCACCGCTCTTTAACCCATAAATATCTTTTCAACCATCAGCAAGATGTCGCTGAGAAAATTTCACAGCTCGATGATGAGATGATCAAAGCGGCGACCAAGCTAGCCAGCGATCGTTATATCGGCAATTCTATTGAGAGAATAGCGCTGAGAAACAAGCTGTTTCAGCTAACCAGCAACTACAAAAATCGTTCAATATCTAACAATTTAGTGGTTCACGGTAAGATGATTCGCCAACTCATTTTTCAAGTAGACAGCCAAATTCTAATCTCGTTAGATAAGGCGAATAAACTGGAGTGTGCAGGCGACTACAACGATCAGTGGCAAACAGTTATGTCTGGCATTGAGGCTTTAACTCAATACCGTCTCGGCATCATGGCGATGAACATGAATTTTAAACCGGCACTATTGGTTAAACAGGCTAATTTGCTGCACGCCAAATTGGTGAAAGTGGATGCTGTGTACGCTGATTACCATCCTGAATTGAATGACTGTATCTCTCAGTTAGAAAAATACCTGACTGAGCAGAAACACACCGAAGAATATCAAGCGAAGTTGTTTGAACTCAGCTCGGAAATTTCAGCCGCATTAGTTGATGTGTATGAGGCGATCATTGAAAGAACTTTTGCTAAGGCAATGAGTAACGGGTATGCCGCTTAACAAGATGGCTGACTGAGATCTGACTGAGAAAAGGGAGAGCATTTGGCTCTCCCTTTCTGATTTACCACTAAACCACTTTCTATGACGGTGGTGATTGTCCTTTGCTTAGCCTAGGTTTCAAGGGATTGAGTATACAAATAGCGCTTAAAAGTTATAAATCTGCAAAAATATGGATTGTAATGGATGCTATCTGTCGTGGAGTTGAATATTAAATCATACCCCGACGCTAGTTATATCACTTGATGTCTTATAGGCCCCTTGTAGGTAGCTTTTTACATAAATCTAATCATTCCTCCCTAACATGGTGCAAGTTAATGAGGTTAAATCCCTCATTTAGTGAATGCTATTGTAGGTGGTAGTGATATTAACTGCTTGATTTTTATCTATATAGTTAACCTGTTTGATATATGAAATAAATACAGAACAACGTACTTTTGTCTTATTTTTGGAACGCAGATTGCACATTTGTGCATATAACAATACAAAAATAAGGAAATTTTATGCACTTAACGCCTGAGGAAAAAGGGTGGCTGCCCTGGTTTGGTAAAACAGGAAAACTGGCTATGCGCAAAGCATGTTGGTTTAACAGAAAACGCAAAGCTTCTCTAGAACAAACTTTTGAGAACATCGCAAATACTCGAGTGAAGATTTTAACGACTTGGGCTGAAAACCAATGGTCGTTTTTGCACGACGCATCCCTATATGTATCGACGAAGTCTCCCCAAGAGTATAAAGAAACTTTAAACCGTCTATTAAACCGCAGCGCGGATCTTTCTGAACTATTCATCGTATCTGCTCAAGGAGATATTCTTGAATCGACTTTCCCATCCCAGAAAAACAAAAAGGTTTTTTCAACTCAAGCGCTAAACGAAGGCTTAGTGAAACCATTTTTGCACGGTCCCTACCGTGATGATGTGACTTTAGCGGTTGGTCCTTCTAGCTCCCATTTTCATGATGAAGTGACATTGATGTTCTATCAGCCTGTGGATCTTAGTGATAATTCCAAAGGGTGTTTATGTGGGCGAATTCCAAACGATGTTATAGGTGACCTGATCCAACGAGAGGCAGGACATATTTACAGTGAATCTGGTGACAACTACTTGTTCATGGTGAATTCTCATTTTGATCCCTCTATCAAACAAGGTGTCGCACTGTCACGTTCTCGATTTGAAGACAATCATTTTTCTCATGGTGAGAACTTAAAAGATGGGGTGAATACAAAATGGGGTGTGGTTCGAGTGAGTCGCCATACTGAATTTGAGATTGTGTTTAATGACCCAGCGACTAACAAGCTTCATCCTGGCGTTCGGGAAACCATTAAAAATGGCCATAACCTATACATCGACTATCCGGGGTACTCTGATTACCGACATATTCCAGTGATAGGAAAAGGGGTGACGTTTACTATGCCCGGCTCGAAAGACCGTTGGGGTATGATGTGTGAATCCGATCTCGAAGAGGTTTATCGTCATCGTTCAATTTCGCAAAAACTCGACCAACAATTTGCATTGAGTGTTTTTGGGCCGTTGCTTCTTCCTTTCTTTGTACAGATATTTTACCCGCTTGCACCAGAGCAGTTTTTGTCCCTGTCGGTTGTGCTAGGTTTAATCGCGATTGGTTTGTTCCACAAACTAACCGCCAAACCTATGGCAAATAACCTTGAGAGTATGACCCAAGTAATGCAAGTACTTGCTGAAGGTGATGGCAACTTAACTCGACGCTTAGAGGCAAGTAAATTTAAAGCTGATGAAACGGGAGATTTGGGGCGGTGGACCAACAGTTTTATTGATAGCCTTGAGGGTATTATTCAGGAACTGGTATTTGCTAGCAAAGAAGTAAAAAACGTTTCTGAATCCATGTTCCGTCGTAGTCAGCTCATGCTTACCAGTAGTGATATGACGGCAACTTCCATAACGGATATGCTATCTCTCGCCGGTGTGCAGAGTCAGGAGATCAATAGTGCGAATGACACGGCTACGGAGATGCATGAGCTGATGCAGCAAACTGTTCATGCAGCACAGCTGGAGTACCAAAAAGCGGCTGAAAGTGCTCAGGAAATTAAGAATATCGTCCAATCGTCTGCACATACGGTGAACGAAGTGAACACGGAGATGCAGAAAATTGGCAATATTGTCTCTGTTATTACGGAAATCACCGCACAAACCAATTTGCTTGCTCTCAATGCGGCGATTGAAGCTGCACGTGCGGGTGAGCACGGTAGAGGGTTCTCCGTCGTTGCAGATGAAGTTAGGGTATTGGCGAACAAAACGTCGCAAGCTGCGAATAGCATCGGTGAGTTGATGACTGCGCTGCATACTCAGTCAGAACGAGCAGTGAGTTATATGCAAGAAGGCATTACTAACGTTGAGAACAGCACTCAAGTTGTTGATGAATCTTCTCGCAGCGAGCGTTTACAAACGTCTGTAACAGGATTGTTCACCTTGATTCAAGGGATCGCTCGTAACAGTGAAGAGCACAGGCAAACTGCTGACGAAGCACAATCGACCGTTCTGAAGCTTCAGGAAGCCTCTTCACAGCTGTCACGCAGAACAACATTAATGCAGAACTCGCTTCATAGGCTTGACCAATTGGTTGGTCGATTTGAAGTGCGTAAAGCATCATAAGAAAAGGCGGGATATCCCGCCTTTATTTTGGCTTTGTAATGGATTTAGGCGGGGTGATGAGTTTTCACTTCCCTCTGCCAAGGAAATGCAAACGCCGTAAAGATAACTACTGCGTACAGCATTGACCAACCAAGACAGATAAACACACCAGTGCAAAGAATCAGGGCAAGAGTAGCAAGAAGCTTCTGAAAGCTAGCCAGCAACTTGTAAGCGGCTAACATGGCAAGCAGATAAACCAATACAAAGACGCCATTGGCGAGTTTGAGGAAAAACTCCAGATCCAAATTAGAAAACTCGCCAACCAAACATGACACTAGCAACACGCTAAATACAAGCATCGTTGCTTTTGCTGGAACGCCCCGTTTGGATAATTGAGCAAGGGAACTATTGGGACGATATTCACGAGCTTGGGCCCAAACCATTCTCGACAGACTTTGAGTGTATAAGTTGATGCTGGCGAAACATGCAAAGAAGCCAATAATGCTTATGATCGTTGCCAAACGTGGTCCAAAAAGTTTGTCACTCAGCCAAGGGATGGATGTACTGTCGAACTCTGGGGTACCAAAAGCACCAAACTTCAATATAACCACTGAGCAAGCCCAATATGTGGCACCTGCAACAAAGCATCCCACTAAGATAGCGATGGGAAAATCCCGTTGTGGATTTTTGAATTCTTCACCCATGTGTGCGAAGGCCTCAATGCCAACGAAACACCAGAACATTACACCTAATGCTGCACCGATTGACCACATGGAGTCGGTGGAGAGTGCTGGCATCGATAAATCCGTTACCCCAACATCACCAATCCAAACAAATGAAATAACTAGGGCGAAAATGCTTATTGCTATGGCCGTTTGTAATCGGCCAGAAGATTTTGTTCCTGCTAGGTTAACGCCAATAAGAAGTGCCAATGTGAGCACTTGAGCCAGAATGGCATTATTGAACTGAGCAGGTAACAATTGCTGTAAAAAGCCCGCAGCTAAGGCGACAGCCGCGGGTACGCCTACAGGAATGACGCTTACAAATAACCAGGCAACAGCACGCTCTAATCGGGCGTTATACGCTTTTCGAACGAAGTATGCAGTGCCTCCAGCGCTTGGGTATTTTTTACCTAACGCTGCAAAAGTTAAAGCAACAGGGCAGACCGCCACAAACAAGATTAACCAAGCCCAAAGCGAATAATGACCGGCAATACCCGCTGCAATCGCTGGAATCATGAACAATCCAGTTCCCATTAGTGTGGTCGAAAGTTGACCAATGCCGGACAGCAAAGTGATCTCTTGTTTGAGTTGATTCATGATCTCATTCCCTGATTCTTATTATGTCGCAAAGCTTACTGAAAATGAGGGGGCAGTGCATCTTGCAAAACGGTGTGCTTGAGCGTCAAAGTGACACTTTTTTTCTTAATTTCCGCCATTTTGACGGTGAAACAGTATTCATAGAAAAACTTGCTGGTAATTCTCAGTAGTCTAGAAATACAAATTGTGTCAAATTAACCGTGAATCAACGGGATAAGTTGGTTATTTTTCGACGTTTCTGGTTGAAAAGAAGCGCTTGAAAAACGATAAAAATGGGAATGTGCGATGGATAAATTTGACAGACAAATCATAGAGATACTGCAAGGGGATGCTAGAGCATCAGTAAGTGACATTGCCCGTGAAGTAAACCTTTCTCGATCAGCCGTTACGGCACGAATTAAGAAGCTCGAACAGGACAAAGTGATTTTGGGCTATCACGCTCAAATTGCTAAAGCCGATCACACTAACAATGTGAGCGCTTATTTCGCCTTAAAGTTTGATACCTCAGCGAGTCTACATTCTTGCGAAATTTACGCGCAGAAAATCTATTTGATTCCGGGTGTAAAACGCTGTCATGCGATCAGTGGTGAAACTGACATGATGCTTTATGTTGAAGTGGAGAGTATGGCGAAGCTGAATGCGATTCGAGATGAGTTGCAAAGCTATCCGCAACTGCGCCACCTCATGACACATACGGTTTTAAAAGAACTGTTTAACACAGCGAAGTAGCGATGATGTCGCAAATAAACCTCAATCTGCTCCGCTCACTGAAAGTTTTACTCGAAGAATGCCATGTCAGTCAGGCGGCAGCAAAGTTAAACATTACACAATCAGCTCTGAGTCGCCAGTTAAGTCAGCTGCGGGAAATGTTTGCAGATCCTTTACTCGTCAGGGATGGAAATCAGCTAGTACCAACTCCGAAAGCGGTTGATTTGTTAAGAAAACTGGAACATTGGTTTGTAGAACTTGATGAGTTAATGATCGAAGCGGAATTTGCGCCTATTGCTTGGAAAGGCGAATTCGTCTTTGCCTCCAGTGACTACGTCGCGCAGTATCTTTTGCCAGAGATGGTGGAAGCACTATCGGTACAGGCGCCGAACGTATCTATCAAGTATTGTCTTTGGCAACCGGCTTTGTTGGCGCAAATGGCAAATTCTGAAATTCAGCTCGCCTCTACTATGTCACCTGAACCGCCTCTAGGCGTTTCTTCTCGGCAAATTGGTGAAGACTATCCTGTTTGTGTAATGAAGACCTCCCACCCTTTGGCAGAGAAAATATCCCTTTCTATTGAGGATATTTTGCTTTACTCGCATATCAAGGTTATTGGTGGTGGAGACAAAGATACCTATATCGATCAAGCACTGGCAGAGCATGGTCAAGCAAGACACATCGGATTAAAAGTGCCATTCTTCTCCGCCGCCTTTCGTTCGCTATGTTTAAGTGATTATTTAATGGTAGTACCTGAGCATATCGCACGTAATATGCAGAATCATTTTGACGTCGTATTTAAATCGCTACCAGTGACAACGCCAAAACATAAATATTGGCTTCTATGGCACTCGAAATTCGATAACGAACCTTCTCATGTATGGGCTAGACAACTTGTTTACGACATTATGAATCACTCTGAATATTCGATAGGTTATGATTCAAAATCATAGCGATAATGAAAAAAGATGATTTCAAATAATAATGGAACATGGGTAGGGTTAGGCTCTAACCAGGAGGGTTCGAATGACACTTACAGTTTGGCTATCACTTTTCACTATTTGCCTATTGGGCGCAATGTCACCGGGACCTAGCTTAGCTATGGTGGCAAAACACAGTCTCGCGGGTGGGCGTCGCAATGGCTTAGCTACCGCTTGGGCACATGCATTTGGTATCGGCATTTACGCCTTTATTACCTTGATTGGACTGGCAGTGTTACTTCATCAGTCGCCATTGTTATTTAAAACCATCAGTTATGCTGGTGCTGGTTACTTAGCCTACTTAGGATTCAATGCGTTACGCTCGAAAGGTGGTGTGGCAGCGAAACTAGAGTCAGGAGAAACAGTAAGTGCTTGGCAATCTGCACGTGAAGGCTTTCTTATTTCACTGTTAAGCCCAAAAATCGCGTTGTTCTTTATTGCACTGTTTAGCCAGTTTGTTGCAGTAGGGCATGAACTAAGCAGCAAAGCGATTATCGTCGTTACGCCCTTTGTTGTGGATGGTTTGTGGTATACCTTTATTACTTTCCTTTTGTCGAGCCCGTTGATTATCGATAAACTGCGCGCAAGGGCTGTTTTGATTGACCGATTGTCTGGCATTGTATTGTTGTTGCTAGCGGCACGAGTAGTGCTTACCGTGTAGTTCTTTCAGTTGTTACTTCATGAAGATTGAAAAGCTCCTCAATAGGAAGGGCTTTTTATTTGAATACGAACCGAGTTCAACTAAAACTTTTCACTCTTTGCCACTCTTGTTTCAAAATGATTTGAGTGATGGCGACGATTTCATCGTTAAGCTTTGACGGTGATTTCTTCGCTTCGATAGCAACCATAGTCTTATCTAACAAGCTTGAAAGTGATTGCGAATGCTCTTCGTTTGGATTGATGAGCAAGTGAATTTTTGCATACAGTTTTTCAGTGTCTTGAACGGCTTTGTTGTAGGTGCAAGACCACTGATACAGCTCTTTCATTGCAAACTGCGGGTCTTTCATATCCGTCAAAATGTCTTCGAAGCCGTCTTTGATTTTATGGAGATCCCAAATCGCGTTAGTGGCTGACACAAATTCGGCAATTTCACACCGTAGTGTTTGAATCCATTGTTGTCTGCTTTGCGCGACAATTTTTGCTTTTTCAAACTCTACATCGATAGTTGGGTTGATAGTAGGCATGATGGGGCGAGACGATTCTTTTGCTAAAACAGTCGCTTTTTTGATGGCTTTTCTATTAGATGCCAGCACGATCAATGACGTTAGAAGAAAAACAGCCACCAATAACCAATCGGTATTCAAAGGTAGCCCTTCTTCTTGGTGCGCTGGCTCTATTTCTAAAGCTGAAGTGGTTTTCAGCGTATCTTTGGGTTCAACACAAGCTAGCTGTTGATGGGCGGAATCAGTCATCAGTAGTGGCTCTGCTCGTTGATTTGTTTGTACTTCTGCGTCTAGTCTTGGCTCGGATTCTGATCGTTCTACTGCTGCAATCGTACTTTCTGCCTTCATATTTTGTTGCTTGGCTTCAGTATTTACCTCAACGGGTAAGATCTCACTTACCTTTGTATCCGTTTTGTTCGTTTCAACAGCAGGTTTGACGGGTTCTATTACCGTTGTTGTCGAAATATTCGGTGAAACAATCACAGGTTCAATAATGATCAGCTCTTCTGCTTCTAAGTGATCTTTCGGAGTTGATGATGATTCAGTGGTATTGATTCGTGTCTGTGCCGCTACTGGTTCAGAACCATCAATGGGTTTACCTAGGGTGACTAAAGTGTCGGTATGCAAAGTGCTCATCGTTTCTCATTACCTCAAAGTTATCGTTGCCACCTTTGCTTTTTTGGATCACTCAATCAAATGGTCCCTAGTGTTGGATCAAATCAGCTGTAACCAAAGCTCTTCATCAAGCCTTCTGCGAAGCTGTAAACGTGGTAGACAGAACGTTTTAGCCTGTCATTTTGCCGAAATTTCTCTTGTCTGAATGCAGCCATTTGCATCATGTTGCATCAGAAAATGCTGAAAAATGAACAAAAGAAACCTTCGATAATGAGCTTAAGAATTGACCTGATTATTCGTGCAATTTATGAGTGAAGATCCAAAAGAAAAGGGGCATTTCGCCCCTTTGTTATTTGCTTTTGTGAATGTAGGCTTTCGTATCACCTAGTTTGAAACGTTGCACATGCTAGTCAGAAATCGACTAGCTAATAGGGATACGGTGGTCTTCCACTGGCTGTGTTTCTAACTTAGGAACAACCACAACCAACACGCCATCCCCAAATTCAGCGTAAATGTCTTTTGGATTTACGTTGTCGCTTAAAGAAAAACTGCGCACCATTTTTCCTTCATAGCGTTCTTTGTGAATGACTTTGTCTTGATCTTTCTTTTCTTCGGTTTTGCTGGTGGAGGCTTCTATTGTGAGCGCTCCATTTTTATAGGTGATGACAACGTCATCTTTGGCAACTCCCGGCAAATCAGCAATGATTTCGAATGCGGTTTCTTTTTCAATCACATCAACGCGTGGTGAAAAAGCTTCTGCATCAAATCGAGTCCGAATTGATGGGAATGCATGATCAAATACGCGATAGAAATCAGACCATGAATCACGAGGAATTAAGCTCATCATAACCTCCTATTTTCTATCTTTTACTACCTCATTAATTGTAGTTCTTGTTGGGTTTTGTGAAGGGGAAATTGCGATCTGGTTGATCAAAATCAAGCTCAATTCAAGCGACAAAAATCTGAACTCAAACCTTGTCGGCATCTTAGTGTTTTGTCATCAAATAGCCTTTTTTCTGTAACCCAATTTTAATGCTGGCTGCGTAGGTTATGCCGGTCTTAAAAAGATAGCTCTCAAAGTGATAAAGCTGAGAGTTAGGTTATTCATTAAGCAGGAAATAATGGCTAGAGCGATTCACGATTTTGATGTGTTGATTATTGAACTACTGCAACAGCAGGGATTTATCAAAAAAGAAGCGGAAGCATTGCTAAAAAACGAAGTCTATCGTCTGGAAGCGGAAGAAATTCAAAAAATCAAAAATTACGCAACGCATTTTGGTTTGTCGGCGAAGGAAAAATTGATTCAGGAAATACTGGATTTACGCAGAGAAACGCTATTTAACAAACTATCCAAACAGTTAGATTCTCGTGCGGTGAAACAACTTGAAATCACGAGTTAGCACTCACGGCTTTTTTGAAAACACATCCTGTTTTATAACGCATTTCTGTTTTGAAAATTATTCTCATTTAAATTGAAACTCAAACAATTGTTATGTTATAACAAAACACTTTTCAGATTGTAGAGTCATAACTATGAGAATATTTTCAACAGCGATGTTGGCATTAATGGTTGCTTTTCAAGCAAATGCTGACACGTCACCTAATAAATCAAACACTGTTACTGTCAGCGGAGCATTAGAGTTTTCGAACGTTGACCCTTCATCAAGTGGCTATATCTTTACCAAGTTACAGGTGATTGAAACGCTATTTGATGTAGACAGTTCGGGTAATCTTCTGCCGGGTTTGGCATTGGAAGCGACCCCAAATAAAGATCTGACACAGTGGACTATTACTCTGCGAGACGGTGTCCATTTCCAAGATGGTTCATTGATGGATGCTGATGCTGTGGTTAATAGCCTCAACATCGCGTTGAGCAAGTATGGCTCATTAGGCAAAGTGCCAGTGATTTCAATTCAGGCGCGGGGTAAGCATCAAGTGGTTGTTGAACTGTCCGAAGCTTACAAAAGCCTGCCTGCTGTTCTAGCGAACTATTCGAATGTGATTCTAAGTCGTGCTGCATATGACGAAGATGGCAACGTTGTGGCGTTGATCGGAACCGGACCTTACCAGCTATTTGAGCTTGCACCGCCACACAAAGCGACGGTTAAGAAATTTGATGGCTATTGGGGTAAAAAAGCGCACATTGAATACGCTACTTATTTGACTGGGCACCGTGGTGAGAGCCGTGTGTTACAAGCAACAAGTGGTCAAGCAGACATTGCTTTGCAGCTGCCGCCAGCAAGTATTATGCGTCTAAAAATGAATCCGCAAACTGATGTTCACTCTTACTCTTTACCTCGCACTCTTGTTTTGAAGTTGAACAACGCACATCCATTTATGAACACTGTTGAAGCGCGTCAAGCATTGAGCCTTGCTATTGATCGTAAAGGTATCGCTAGTGCAGTGCTGGGTACGCCAAGTTCTGCAACCGCTCAGCTATTGCCAAGTTCGATGGGAGACTGGTATTTGGAGTCTTTTGCTAACCCACAATCGGATGTCCAAAAAGCCAAAGCCATGCTGAAAGAGCTCGGTTGGAGTGAAAATAGCCAAGGAATGTTTGAGCGAGACGGTAAACCTTTTGAGCTAACCCTTATCACTTATGCAGACCGACCAGAGTTGACCAACGTTGCCACTGCGCTTCAGGCGCAATGGAAGAAGCTGGGCGTGAAACTGAATGTAAACATTACTAGTTCAAGTTCCATTCCGGCTGGTCATCAGGATGGTTCTTTAGAAGTTGCTCTGATGGCTCGTAATTACGGCGTGATTGTGGACCCGCTTGTGGTACTGAGTAATGATTTTTCTGAGCAAGGTGGTGATTGGGGCGCTATGAATTGGTCAAATCAAGAGTTTAACCAATTGATTAAACAGCTTAACAAGACATTAGATGCTGCAGACTATCGCGAAAAAGCGCAAAGAGCGGCGACAATTCTGGCAACTGAGTTGCCTGTTATTCCTGTTTCCGCTTACACAGAAGAAGTATCTGTTAATAAACGATTGAAAGGTTTCCGCTTCGATCCATTTGGTCGCAATTTCTATCTCAGTGACTTGGAGTTTTAACGCTCGTGGCGAAGCTAATTTATAACCGTCTTTTGCAGCTTGTCGCCGTGGTATTTGGTGTTGGCGCATTGACCTTTGTGTTAATGCGTTCACTTCCGGGTGATATGGCATTTCGTATCGCATCAAGTCGATATGGACAGGACAACGTCAGTGCTGAAGCTGCGGAATATATTCGTCAAGAACTGAATTTGAACCAGTCGGGAATCTCGACTTTTTTCTCATGGCTTGTCGATCTCGCGCAGTTCAATTTAGGCAACTCTCTAGTCAGTGGCCAGCCTGTTAGTGAAATCGTCAGTCACCAATTAGGACATTCTTTGCTGCTAGCGGTTGCTGGGATTGTGCTTTCTGTGTTGATTGCATTTGCACTGGGTTTCGCCAGTGTGAAATGGCAGCGCTGGTTTGAACCTGTTGCGGTCACTTTATCAATAGCTGTGCGAGCACTGCCAGTTTTCGTGATTGGTTTGGTTTTGATTCTGATTTTTTCTCTCTACTGGCAATGGCTACCCGTGGCGGGCTTTGATACGCCGCAACACCTGATTTTGCCAACAGCAACTCTCGCTATCGCCTTAGCCGCTACATCAAACCGTATTGTTGCAACGTCCACGCGTCAGGTAATCCGAGCGCCGTTTTATCAGTTTTCAATGATGAAGGGTTTGACTCCTTGGCGCACTTTCCAACGACATGGCGTTCGCAACATTTTGCTCCCTGTGGTGGCGTTTATCGGCATCCAGTTTATTACCGTGATCGAAGGGATTGTGATGATAGAGTCTCTATTCTCTTGGCCGGGAGTAGGGCATGGCTTAGCTCATGCGATTTTTGCCCGAGACATTCCTGTGATTCAGGGAACAGCACTGTGTTTAGGGGTTATGTTCGTGTTGTTAAATACGATTGTTGATCTTCTCTGCTACTGGATTGACCCACGCATTAAGGAGGAGCAATAAGATGTTGTCTGCGCTGTATAGTAATAAATCACGAGCCGCGGGAATATTGCTCTTGTGCCTGTTGGTATCCATGTCGTTTGTCGGTTGGCTGATGAATTTTGATCCTGCCGAACAAGATTTGTCTGCGGTGCTGACACCCCCAGGGGCGGAATACTGGTTCGGGTCTGATCACTATGGTCGCAATATGTTTGCGCGTTTAAGTGAGGCGCTGCATTTGTCTCTCACTCTAGCCGTAATTTGTGTATTAAGTGCAAGTGTTGTTGGTTGTGTATTGGGAGTGATTGCTGGTTGGTATGGACGCTGGTTTGATACAGGGTTAAACATCGTCGTTAATATCCTGTTGGCTATGCCGGGTTTGGTGTTCGTGTTGCTTTTTGCAGCTCTAGTACCAGGTTCTTTCACTGCAATTTATATTGCGATTGCATTGGTTCAGTGGGTGGAATACTTCCGAGTGAGCCGCTCATTAACGCAATCACTGGCGAACAGTCCTGAAATTCAAAATGCTCTATTGCTCGGATTTGGTCGAGTCTATATTTTCCGTCATCACTTGTGGCCGACGCTACGTTCGCCAGTATTGACCATGGCAGCATTCGGCGCTGCTAATGCTGTGCTTTATATGGCATCTCTTGGATTTGTTTACGTAGGTATTCAGCCGCCGACGAGCGAACTCGGACAAATGATTGTCGAACTTTTCCCGTATTACGGTGATGCACCATGGTTGTTGATCCAACCTCTCGTTATGTTGGCGTTGATTGTATTGGCGTTCCACTTAATTGCAGGAGAGAAACGATGAGTGAATTGTTGAGAATTTCGAATCTTAATATTGCAGTGGGTGAACGTCCTCTTCTGGAAAATGTGTCATTAGTAGTGAAGAAAGGTGAGCCTCTGGTCATTCTTGGTCAAACGGGTTCGGGTAAAAGTCTATTGATGAAATGGATTATGGCGAGCATTGATTCCTCATTGAATTGCAATGGCGACATTAGCATCCATGGTGAAGCTGTGAATATGGCGCAGCGCCGCACTTTATGGGGTACTCAGATGGCAATGCTTCCTCAAGAGCCAATGACAACCCTCGATCCATTAATGAAGTCTGGAGAGCAAGTCGCTGAAGTGTCTCGATTTGTTTTGGGGTTCAGTAAGCACCAAGCTCGTTATATGGCGCAACAAGAACTGGAACGTTATGGTTTATCTCATGCTTATCAAAAGCGAGTAGGTCAGCTCTCTGGTGGTATGGCTCAGCGTATGGCGATATGTGTCTCAACGGCTGCAAACGCTTCTATCATACTGGCTGATGAACCAACCAAAGGTTTGGATGTGAATCGCCGAGATGATGTGGTCGATATGCTGCGTGACAAAACCAAAGATGACGGTTTAATCGTCGTTACCCATGATGTTGATGTTGCACAGCGTCTTGGCGGGCAAATACTTGTTCTGCATTACGGAAAGGTGGTTGAACAAGGGCAAACGTTGCAAGTACTCGCTAACCCTCAACAAGAATACACGCAAGAGTTGATTCGTGCGACACCGAAGAACTGGTCTAAGAGCCGATGTGAAAAGGGAACTCAACCGCGCATTTTACGTGTTGAAAATTTATCAATAGAACGTGGTAAGCAAAAGCTGTTCGAGTCACTGTCGTTTGACGTTCAGCAAGGTGAAATTGTTGGTATTGTCGGCGACAGCGGCTGTGGCAAAAGCAGTTTGGGGGATGCGATTTTAGGGCATCTTAAAACGTCATCGGGTGAGATTGAACGTCAAAAAACGCAGGGCAAAGCGAAATGGCTAAAGCTCTATCAAGACCCATTTACATCGCTTTCTCAGCACTTAACTCTCGGTAAGATGTTAGATGATTTGATTGCATTGCATAAATTGGATGCTAGCCGAGTAGCTCCACTGATGGAAAAACTCGCGTTGCGTGAGCAGGTGCTTACTTGTAACAGCAGTCAGGTTTCTGGTGGCGAGCTACAACGCTTTTCGATTTTACGCGCTTTAATGATGGATCCAGTATTTTTATTTGCTGATGAGCCGACATCACGACTAGATCCGATTATTGCTAAAGAGGTGACGATGCAACTGGCGCAGCTTGCTCGTGAGCAAAACTGTGGCTTGTTAATTGTCAGCCATGATCCTGATTTGATAGACGCTATTGCGGATAAAGTCATCAACATCAGTGACTACGTGCCGCAAACTGTCAGTTTGCAAGAGTGCATTGCGTAGTTCTCTATAAGTAGTTCTCTATAAAGAGAACACTGATATGAGTAGATAACGCCAATAAAAAACAAGGGCAAACAAGGGCAGGGACGCCCTTGTTTCCTTTCCTAAAGCTGAAGCTGTAAGTATTTACTTACCCACAAATGCAACTATGATTTTGTCTTCACCTAGCGATCGCGAAAATACGTATGGTGTATTCTCCGTTGATGATTGCTGCTTAATCACTTGGTGTTTACCTGCTCCCACCGCAGGGTGACGCTGTCTGAACTGCCCAACGGTTTGCCAGTGTTTCAGTAACGTTTCGCGCTCGGCATCCAACTTCCAAACCATATCTGAACGTGTGCCTTGGTGGAAATCGTCAGCATATGGGCCTAAGCCGCGAGCCACTTCATCACCGTAATACACTTGCACCGCTCCCGGATTTAGCAATAAGGCGTTGGCGGCGTTACGTTGCATTTCAAAGGATTTGAAACGGCTGAAAAACAGCTCGGTATCGTGAGAAGACATATAACTTACTGGGTTGAAATCCGCCTGTTGTTGCAGAGTTTTCGCATTCTCCTGATAAACACTTTCCATCTGACTCAAACAGGTAGCCCCTTTGTCCATTTTTTTCTGCACATCAAAGTTAATCAGCGCATCGAACCCATCGTCAAAGTAAGGACTGCGGTACGCGCCATGCCCCCATACTTCGCCCATCATCCAAAACGGTTCACCTTGTTTGTTATGTTCTTTACGCCACTGATTCAGATTATCGCTGGCTGCCTGTTTTAGGCGTTTCCACACTTCACCTTCAACATGCTTCACTGTATCGACACGGTATCCATCAATACCAAAACGTTTCACCCAATCGCTCTGCCACTCTATGAGATAGTCTGAAACGGTAAAATTATCCCGCACAATCACACGAGTTCCTTCGTTTTTAAGCAACCATTTTGGCGGCTTCACAAAGTCTGTTGATTCGGTGCGAAAATCGGGCAGACCTGCCAGTGTCATTGTGATGTCGCCTGAACCGGGTTTAGGATAGCCGGGTAATCCTGCACGAACCCAATCACCTCCCCACCAGTCTTTCCAGTTGTTGCTGTTGTAATCAATGTACTGGTGGAAACTGTGCCAGTTTTCACTGTTGGTTGGCGACCAATCAGCCCATTTTTGTGGCAAATTAGCGCTGTTTACCACATCAATATGATCGATTTGTAAGTCGGCTAATGTGGCATATCCTGAGTGGTTGAGAACGGCATCCAACAGAATTTTCATGCCACGTTTGTGGGCTTCTTCAACCAGTGTTTTTAAGTCTTCATCAACGCCGAAGTTTGCATCAATTTTGGTGAAATCACGTGTCCAGTAACCGTGGTAGCCGTAAAACGGGAAAGAACCACTGTCTCCACCACCAACGAAACCGTGGATTTGCTCAACGATTGGAGATAACCAAATAGCATCTGTGCCTAAGCTTTGAATGTAGTCGAGTTTCTCGATAACCCCTTTAAGGTCACCGCCATGAAAGGTACCGACTTCATCTTTGCCGTCTTTTTTTCGACCGTAGCTGTTGTCATTTTTAGTGTCACCGTTGTTAAAACGATCGACCATTACAAAATAAATGTTGGCATTACGGTAGTTAAAGGGTTGAGGCTTTGCTTCAACAGGTTCCAGCAGTATCAAACCGCCGCTATTGGCATCTGGAGTTAAGGTCACCATACCTTGCTTCACCGTCACTACTTTGCCAGTGATCGCATCTTTTAATTGAGTACCGTTTGCGAAGGTTTCTCCAACGGTCAACGTTACTTCGCCGCCAGAATATTGTTCACAAGTCACGTCGGGAATAGGACGCTTAAACTCGCTGTTTGCTGCTTTTTTGGCTTGACGAGTAAAAGTCAGTGTCTGTGCTTTATCGTCATAGCTAAACGCGTAATCGCCAGTGAAGCGAATTTTAAGTGGCAGTGTGGTCGCTTCTGAGCAGTTAAGTGAAACAGGCGTATTGAATTTGATGCTCGATACTTGTTCAGGCTGGCAGTTACCTTCCACACCTGTAACAGTCAGCGTGTAGTCATCTTTGGTCAGTGGAATCACTAAAAGATTCTGGCTGTCGAGCGGAAAGTCACGACTGTTCGTTGTCGTGGCTATTGTCAAATTGGGTGCTGCAAAAGCACTTGGGATAATTGCACATAAGGCAAAGGTTAAGATTTTCAGTTTCATCGTCACGTCCGTATGGGATCTTAAAGTCCCTCTAGGTAAACAGACTTTAGAATAAAACGATTAAAGACTAGACACATCATTCCTTGCCCTACGCCTTAAGAGCTTGAAGTGCTTCACAAAAGAGAATTTGGGGGCGTAGTTCATCGGGCACTTGTAGAAAGCAGGCAAAAGGCTAACACTAAGGATAGTTATTTGAGGAAATATTATGTGGAAATGGCTAGTTATACTGTTTTGGAGTGGAGCGTCGATAGCTGCACACCCAGACTTTTTGCTGCCATTTATCGGTGGTGAAAGCACTTGGTCAGAACAAAAACAATTTCTCCAGACAAGGGAATGGCTAGAGTGTAGCGACAATATCTTTATTCCATCATGGTGTGGGGATGAGTTTAGCTATTACACGTTACCTGTTTGGCCTGAAGTGAAAGGCAATCAAGAAGGGGGAGTTCACTCCCTCACGCTGCATGGTGAATATTCGCCAAACAGTTGGAGTCTGTTCCAATTAAACTTACGTAAAGATGGTTTTCAGTTACAAAGCATTCAGCTCGGTGAGGAGCAATTTTCCATTGCTGAGCAGCTGAAAACCGCGACAACTCAAGAAGTGGATAAAGCGTTAATCTTGTTCATCAATCGTTATGCCCAGTCCTTTCCTAAAGCGCTTACTTGGCAGAAAGAGCATATTCAGGCTCTGCTCGCAACAGAGGGGAAAGAAACGCAATTGCAGTTTACTCGTTTGGAGTAATCGCTGAGGGCTGGCGCTGAAGGAAGGTTGCCATCGACGATTCGTCCAAGTACCCATCTGCCTTTTTATGCGCTCGCAAATACTGATAGCCAGCAATCACTTGGCGCTGCTGATGCTGTTTGTCTTGAGTTAAGGTTTCTCCGGTGACGAACTTATGCGCAAGGCAATAGGCTTCCATATCAACCACTTCGGCTTTTCGATACAAATAACCGCAACCTGTAGCCAGCCATTCGAGCGAACAGTTGGCTCGAATGGCAATTTGATTTGCCTTTGCTAAGCTAGGTTCACTGCCTTTGAGATATTTTCGGATGAGGCCTTCTGATAAATCAACGCGTCGTGCAAACCCGCTGATGCTTTCTTCGCCAATCAATTCTTGTAAACGTGTAGAAAAACTCACAACTTCGTACTCCAGTTCGAACTTCTCTAGTTTATCGGTTGAGGCAAGGAATAAACAAGCTTAGGATGTGCCCGTCGGATTAAGGAGTAATATTATGGTTGCAAAAGTGACAATTGCCCCACAAGGACCAGAGTTTTCAGAGCTGGTTCAAGGGTATTGGCGTTTAGCTGATTGGGGAATGACACCTCAAGAACGCTTAACGTTTATGAAACAGCACCTAGAGTTAGGTATCACGACGGTCGATCACGCAGACATCTACGGTAACTACCAATGTGAATCTCTATTTGGTGAAGCATTAGCCTTAGAGCCTTCTCTTCGTGAGCAAATGCAGATCGTTACTAAGTGTGATATCAAGCTTTGCAGTGATAAGCACCCAGAGCGCAAAATTAATCACTATGACACCAGTTCCGCACACATCTACCAATCAGTGAATAATTCGCTGGAGCGTTTGGGTGTGAGTGAAAT
Organism: Vibrio sp. HM8-C; assembly: GCF_058630515.1. Lineage (NCBI taxonomy): Bacteria > Pseudomonadati > Pseudomonadota > Gammaproteobacteria > Vibrionales > Vibrionaceae > Vibrio > Vibrio sp. HM8-C. The sequence goes on along the minus strand of NZ_JBMMKS010000013.1, from coordinate 20,795 downwards.
TGACGTTTTGTTGATCCACCGTTTAGACGTATTGCTTGACGCTGATGAAGTAGCAGAAGCGTTTGCTGAGCTGCACAAAGTGGGCAAGGTTAAACACTTCGGTGTATCAAACTTCACACCTTCACAATTCACCTTGCTACAGTCACGCATGGGTAAACCTCTTGTGACTAATCAGGTTGAGATTAACCCGCTTAACTTTGATGTGGCACATGACGGCACGCTAGATCAAATGCAGATGCTGCGAACTATCCCTATGGCTTGGTCATGCTTAGGTGGTGGTGAGATCTTTAATGGTCAGTCAGAGCAGGCGGTGCGAGTACGTAAAGTTCTTGAAGAGTTGCGCGAAGAGATTGGTGCAGAGAGCATTGACCAAGTGATTTACGCTTGGGTTCGTCGCCTTCCTTCTAAGCCACTGCCGATTATCGGTTCAGGTAAGATTGAACGCGTGCGTTCAGCAGTCGCGGCACTTGAGTTAGAACTCACTCGCGAACAATGGTACCGAGTTTGGGTGGCTTCTAAAGGTCACGGTGTGCCATAGAAAGTATTTAAATACTATCTAGTTTAGAAAAGCTCCCAGCCTAAAACAGGTTGGGAGCTTTTTTATTGTCTGGCTTTAAGTCATGGCTAGCAGTATCCAATTCTTATGTATTCAACGCTTATGTACCCAACGTTTATGTATCAAAAGCTGATTGGTGACAAAGAGCGCGCTCATTTGTCGTATTTATGTCAGTCCCCTTTGTTCGTAAGCCGACAAACAAAGTGACAATTTGTAGTTTTTGGCATATTCCACTATGTGATCTGTCTCAAATTTCTCAATAAATCAAGCCGTTAGAAATGTATCCCTTGTGGAGTAGTTATTGCAGCCTCAATCCGAAAACTGGTTTTAAAACAAACCTGTGTAACACCAAGTCAACGCATTGGAAGCGGGTGTCGGCAAAAAACGAAGGAGCGGTTATGTGGGATTATTCAGAGAAAGTTAAAGAGCACTTCTTTAACCCAAGAAATGCCAAATTGGTTTCGGAGGCAAATGCCCGAGGTGATGTGGGTTCGCTGAGCTGTGGTGATGCTCTAAGTTTGACTCTCAAAGTCGACCCAGAAACAGACATTATTCAGGATGCAGGTTTTCAAACTTTTGGTTGTGGTAGTGCAATCGCCTCTTCTTCTGCATTAACTGAGATGATCATTGGTAAATCCATTGATGAAGCGTTAGCTATCACTAACAAAGACATTGCCGACTTTCTTGATGGCTTACCGCCAGAAAAAATGCACTGTTCGGTTATGGGGATGGAAGCGTTGCATGCAGCAGTCGCGAACTATCGCGGAGAAACACTGGAAGATGATCATGAAGAAGGTGAGCTGATTTGTAAGTGTTTCGCGATTGATGACCTGATGATTAAACGCGTGGTTGCCGCTAATAATCTCACCACTCTAGAGGAAGTCGTCAATTACACCAAAGCGGGCGGCGCTTGCACCTCTTGCCACGAAAAGATCGAATGGGTGCTGGAAGAATGTTTGGCAGAAAGAGCAAAAGCCCCTGCCTTATCTAAAACATCTAGCGTGAAACCTGCCATAAAACCGGTTGAAGCAAGTAAAGACTCTGGAGTTGATGCGTCTGTAAGTCCTGAGATCATTGCGCTGATTGAGAAAATTATCGAAGAAGTTCGCCCTGCGGTACAAGCCGACGGTGGGGATATCAGCTTAGTCGATGTGGAAGATTATGTTGTGTTTGTTTCACTCACTGGTGCGTGTACCGGATGTGGTTTATCAGGTCTGACATTGGCAAATGTGGAACATAAGATCAGTCGAGCTTTGGGAGAGTCTTACACCGTATTTCCGGTACAAGAAGACCCACAAATGACCGCAAAGAAAGAGGGAACTTACAATGTCTAGTATCCAACCGATGATCTATTTAGATAACAACGCTACCACTCGTATAGACCCACGAGTCTTGGACGTCATGATTCCTTATCTTGATGAATTTTATGGTAATCCTTCATCCATTCATCGCTTAGGCGCTCGCGTGGGTCAGGCTCTGGAAATTGCAAGAGAACAGGTTCAGCAACTTCTTGGCGCGCAGCACTCAAGTGAAGTGGTTTTTACCTCTTGTGCTACTGAAGCGACCACAACGGCTATCTTGTCTGCATTGGAAGCCAACTCCGAGCGCAGAGAAATCGTAACATCTGTGGTTGAACATCCCGCTACTTTACAGCTTTGTCAAAACCTTGAACGTAAAGGCTACAAGGTGCATTGGATTGGCGTCGACGGAAAAGGCAATATCGATTTGGAAGCGTATGCCCAAGCATTAAGTGAAAACGTCGCGATTGTTTCGATGATGTGGGCAAACAATGAAACTGGCACTCTGTTTCCTGTGGAATCGATGGCAATGATGGCAAAAACTGTCGGCGCACAAATGCATGTTGACGCGGTACAGGTGGCAGGTAAACGCATAATCAACGTGCATGAAACCGAAATTGATATGCTGTCGATTTCTGGTCACAAGTTCCATGCTCCAAAAGGGATTGGCGCTTTGTACTTGCGTCGTGGTACGCGTTTTCGTCCATTACTGCGCGGCGGTCATCAGGAGCGTGGTCGCAGAGCAGGAACTGAAAATGCAGCATCTGCAATAGCGATGGGTAAAGCGGCAGAGCTGGCTTATCAAGCTATTGATACCGAGCTTCATCGCATTAAACTGCTGCGTGATCGATTAGAGCAAGGTTTACTTGCTCGCATTCCGAATACGTTTGTCACGGGTAATCCTAAACAGCGTGTCGCTAACACCACCAACATTGCGGTTGAGTTTATAGAAGGTGAAGCCCTTTTATTAATGATGAACCAAGTGGGTATCGCGGCGTCGTCTGGCTCAGCTTGCACATCCGGTTCATTAGAACCTTCACACGTGATGAAAGCGATGAAGATTCCATTCACTGCGGCACATGGCACTTTGCGCTTCTCGCTGTCTCGTTTTACCAAAGATGACGATATCGATTATGTGCTTGAGCAACTGCCACCGATTGTGCATCGCTTACGCCAGATGTCTCCTTATTGGGATAACGCCGCCAATGCGGGTAACGTTGAAGAGTTTGCTCCAACGTATGCCTGATAGAGGTGTGCGGTGATTAGGGAAGGATTCCCTGTAGTGAGTAAATATCAGTGAGCAAAGGGATGGTGCATGTATGGTTACAGGGATAGCAGAACCCATTCATAGGTCAGTCATTATTAATGACACCACGCTTCGGGATGGTGAGCAGGGACCTGGTGTGGCGTTCACCATAGAAGAGAAAATGCATATTGCGATGCTGCTTGAAATGGCGGGTGTGCCTGAATTGGAAGTGGGCATTCCCGCAATGGGAGCGGAAGAGCAATACGTCATCAGTTCAGTGTGCCACTCCCTTAGTACTGCGCGAACTATGGGCTGGTGTCGGATGCTGGAGCACGATGTTCATTGCGCTTCCGGTCTTGGTTTAAATTGGGTGGATCTCTCTATTCCAGTCTCAAGTCAGCAGATCCGCAGCAAACTCAATTTGACGCCTAAAGCGTTGTTCGAACGCTGTGAAAGAGTGATTAGCCAAGCGCTAAATGCAGGTTTGAAGGTTTGTGTGGGAATGGAGGATGCTTCGCGTGCAGACGTCGATATGCTTTATCGGGTTGCAGAAGTGGCGGAACGTTGCGGTGCAAAACGAGTTCGTTTTGCTGACACCAACGGCATCCTCGACCCATTTTCGACTTACCACGTTATCACTCAGTTACATGCCCATACGGATCTTGAGATTGAAATGCATGCGCACAACGATCTTGGGTTAGCGACGGCGAACTCGTTAGCTGCCATTCGAGCTGGTGCTGCGTCAGTGAACACTACGGTAAATGGCTTAGGAGAACGTGCGGGAAACGCTGCATTAGAGGAGATCTCCGTTGCGCTTACCGTGTTGCAGCAGACACCAAGCAACATTGATTTGCGCCAGCTACCGACCATTTGCAATTACGTACATCTGGCTTCTGGGCGACCTCAAACAGCGCAAAAAGCGATCACAGGCGATGTGGTGTTCACCCATGAGTCGGGAATTCACGTTGATGGCTTGCTGAAAGACATCAATAACTATCAGGGTTTCTCGCCTTCATTAGTGGGGCGCGAACATCACTTTGTTTTGGGCAAGCATTCCGGTGTCAGTGCCATTATGCGTATCTATCGCGATATGGGGATAGTGCTCACTGAATCGCAGTGCGAGCAGATAAAGCATCAGCTTCGTGTTTGGTCTGAGCGACGTAAAAGCGTTCCGACCACTGACGATCTGCTCGAGTTTGCAATCCATCACCAGCAAATCGCGTAGGGCTACAGGTATGTATTTAGAGTTAGAGAGTGATTTCACCGAGCAACTGGCGTTGTTGGAAACCGCAGAAGATTTTCTCGACTACTTCGTTGTGGATTACGATCCAGAGCTGGTGGAGAAAAAACATATACCACTGCTGCGCTTGTTTCAGAAGTTATTGGCTTGCAAACCAAACGCTGATTACGCCACTTATCAGAAGTCGCTTCGCTTAGCTTATAAGCAAATCAGCCTAGGGCATGAGCCTATGATCTCGGCAGGAGGTTGCGCGAGCTGTGCCTCCGATTGCAGTGAATCTGGTGAATAGGAGTGAACGAAATGGACATGGATTACGGCTCCGACACAGTGCGTTTTGCTCCAGGAAGCGAAGTTAGAATTGTGCGTAATATCCGTAATGACGGTAGCTTTCAGGACTTTGCTAAAGGGGACTTGTTAGTGGAAGCAGGAAGCGTCGGCATTGTTCGTAGCTACGGATATTTCTTGCAAATACAGGTGATCTACCAGGTATTTATTCCAACGCAAAATCGAGTGATCGGAGTACGAGATAGCGAAGTGATCGATGCTGAATTGGCTTGGGTTCCATGTCATTTTCGCTCATTAGACAAAGCCAAACTGACCTGTAGCCTACGTATGTTTGGTGAACCATTAGCCAACAAGGGCGATGTGATTGAGGTTCACCGAGTCTATCGAGACTTAGAAGATGGCACGGTGAGTTTCGAAGTTAAATTTGGTGCGCATTTAGTCAAACTCGATTCAACCCGACTGGAGCCTGTCGCTTAATTAGGGAGGAAAGCATGGAAGCTTATCAACGCAATTATTTAACCGCCAAAATCGCCACCGATATGTACAAACTTAACCCTGAATGGCTTTCAAGCATGCAAAGAGTCAAAGTGGATGAGCAAGTTGAACGTCTGTTTCGGGTGCAAAAAGCCATACTTGGTAGCAGCGAAGCCAATCTTGTTTCAGTATCCGCATTCGAAATTGAAGCGGCTTTTGACAAGCTCGTTGAAGGTTATCAATCCCACAGTGAGTTCAAAACTGCAATGCAGGGGCAGCATTTGACAGAAGGCCAGCTCAAGCAGGTTCTAAGTGAAGAACTGAAGTGTGAAAAAGTCATGGAGCTTATTTCTCAAGACATTCCAGAGCTTGAACTTGCAACAGCGATGGAATACTTCAACACCCATCAGAATGAGTTTTCCCGTAGCAATGTGTGGGAAATGAGCCAAATTCTCATCACGGTCAACGACGAATTTTCAGAAAACCACCGCGATGAAGCTTGGCGTCGTATCCATGATATAAAAAAGCAGTGTGAGTACACAGCGTTTGGCACGCTGGCATTGAAGTATTCGGAATGCCCGAGTGCCATGTCTAACGGCTATTTAGGTTGGTGTGAAGAGACCAAACTCTACCCACAAATTGCCGCAAGCCTATTTGATTTGAACAACGGCGAAGTGAGTGAGGTGATTGAGACCGAGCTCGGCTTTCATCTGGTGCGTGTGCATCAACATAAGGGCGCTAGAACCGCTACGTTTGAAGAGGCTTATCCGTTTTTGCAAAGAAAGCATGAGCAACGTGCGCGCCAATTTTTGCAAAAGCAGTGGATTAGCCAGTTATTGCACTCTGATCCACTGTGCAGTTGAAGCTCTATTTTTCTTTTTGCCCCTGTTTCTTTTAGGCAGTGACAGCGAGGTTGCAGGTTAGAAAGATATCTCTTTGAAGCTTCGTTTTTTGATGTTTAGGTAAGGATAAATAAATGAAAGGAATTCATCGCGCTATTGTCGGTTTTATTGTGCGTTCACTCTGTTTTGTCAGCCTGATGTTGGGCTCGTTATCTGTTCATGCAGAAGATGGCATCTTAGCGGTTGCCAATAACTTTTATGGACCGATTCAGATGCTGGTAGAAGATTTTGCTAAAGTGTCGGGGTTTCAGTTGAATGTCAGTACAGGTTCTACAGGGCAGTTGTATGCTCAAATTGTAAACGGCGCTCCGTTTGATCTGTTTCTTGCTGCAGATACCGTTCGCCCTGAAAAATTGGTCAATGAAGGCTTGGGTTTCGAGCAGTTTGTTTATGCGAAAGGGGTATTGGTACTGTGGTCAAATGAAGCTAACTATGACGTAAAACAGCACATGCTGTCAGGTGATTACACCCACTTCGCCATTGCCGACCCTAAACTTGCGCCGTACGGTTTGGCGGCTCAACAAGCGCTAACCAAAATGGGATTATGGGAGAGCATGACGCCGAAAATTGTGATGGGTAAAGGCTTGAATCCTACTTATCAATTTCTCTCTACTGGCAACGCGCAGTTAGGGATGGTGGCTAAATCTCAAGTGTTCAAAAATGGTCAGTACATAGGCGGTTCATTCTGGGAAGTTCCGGAATCCGATTATGAACCAATTGAACAGGCTGCGGTAACGCTCAAATCCGGTGTTGATAAAGCCGCAATTGATGCTTTCCTTGAATACTATTCAACGGAGCGCGCACAGAAAATTGTCTCTAGCTTTGGCTACTTGCAGTAGTGAATTAAGCGGCACGGAAGACAGAGGCAAAGCGCTATGTTAGTCGTCGATACGGTGGTGATAACAACCACACTCAAACTAGCCTTTGTGGTTATGGTGACACTGCTACTGATTGGTGTCCCAATCGCGTGGTGGCTCTGCCATTCTGGTTCACGCGTGAAAGGTGTCGTAGAAGCAGTGTTGATGTTGCCATTAGTCTTGCCACCTACCGTTCTAGGTTTTTATCTGCTTTTGTTGTTGGGACCGGTTGGTTGGGTTGGAAGAGCTTTAAATCAACTTGGCGTTGCTCAACTGCCCTTTACGTTCACAGGCATTGCCATCGCCTGTACCTTACATTCGTTTCCTTTTGTTATTCAGCCTCTTAAAAATTCATTTCTCGCTATTGGTCGAAGACCGATGGAAGTGGCCGCCACACTTCGAGCTTCTCCAATTGACACTTTTTTCAACGTCACCTTGCCCTTGGCTTGGCCGGGAGTTTTTTCCGCTGCCATCATGGGTTTTTGTCATACCCTCGGCGAGTTTGGCGTGGTGTTAATGATAGGCGGGAACATTCCGGGACAGACTCGGGTTATGTCGGTTGAAATCTACAACAATGTCGAAGCATTGGAATATCTGAATGCGCATATCTTGTCTGGCGGGTTAGTGGCATTTTCATTTGTCGCTTTGTTGCTGATTCATTGGTTAAACCAAAAACATCAGCAAAGGCTAGGGTAGATGCCTATGTCTGTCTCTAGGTCTAGGTCGCACATTACCGCAGAGTTAACTATTCGTTATGCGGATTTCAGTTTGGACGCCAACCTGACTCTACCCGCGCAGGGCATCACCGTATTCTTTGGTCATTCTGGCTGCGGAAAGACCACCTGCCTTAGAGCCATTGCTGGGTTAGAAAAATTGGATCAGGGCAAAGTGTCTGTTGCGGGAGAGGTGTGGCAATGCAGTGATAGCCAACAATTTGTGCCTACTTATAAGCGCGATTTAGGCTATGTGTTTCAAGAGCCGGGACTGTTTCCCCATCTAACAGTGGAAGCGAACTTGCAGTTCGGTGCAAAACGTATTGCGGTCAATAAGCGGCACGTCAGTTTTGATGAAGTGACAGAACTTCTGGGTATCACTCCGCTGTTAAATCGCTATCCGGCTCAGCTCTCTGGTGGGGAAAAGCAGCGCGTTGCGATAGGAAGAGCTCTGCTAACAAGCCCTAAACTTCTATTGATGGATGAGCCTCTATCGGCACTCGATCAACCCCGCAAACAGGAGTTTTTGCCTTATCTTGAACGTCTGCATCGAGAATTAGATCTGCCTATTCTCTACGTCACTCATTCCATGCAAGAACTGGCACGACTCGCGGATCACATTGTGTTGTTTGATAAAGGATCGATACTGGCGAGTGGCAGTGCCTACAGCATTATGTCTGACCCCAAATTTGATGCATTGTTCGGCGATGAAATTGGCAGTGTGTTTGATACCAAAGTGGTTGCGATGCATGAAAATCGGATGACTGAACTGGATTGTGACGGCTTAACCATATGGGCGGTAGGATACATTGCCGAGCAGGGTGTTACTTATCGCTGTCGTATTCTGGCATCCGATGTAGGGCTTTCTCTTGAAGAACCTAAGTTTTCCACAGTGCTAAACCGCTTTCGCGCCACCATCATCGATATTCAGACCACTCTTGCCGAAGATGGACAGGCGCTGGTGGTGTTAGAGCTGGAAAATCAACAGCGTCTGCTCTCTAAAATCACGCTCAAATCGCTGTACGAACTGAACCTCACCCAAGGCTTAAAGGTGTGGGCGTTAGTGAAATCCGTCGCGCTGTCTTGAGGAGAAACAAACTTACGGTTAAGCAAACTCAAGGAGAAAAAGCGTTCGAAGTGAACGCGTTGCTACTAGGCTTTAGATGTTATTTCATAAATCAGACGTTATATCAGATGGTTAGCAACTGGCGTTGATGCTGTCATTATAAAGACTCTTGGTACTTGAGCTCGAATAAACCTGAACATTATTTCTACCGAGACTCTTTGCCAGATATAACGCATCATCGGCTTCTTTGTACGTTTCCTCTACACAACCGTCTGCTATGAGTGAAGATACACCGCTACTAATGGTAACTTGTATTTCATAAGGGCTGCATTGGTGGATATACCCCTCAATCTTCGCTTTCAACTTACTCGCTAACATATAGGCCGCAGAAAGATCTGTTTGCGGCGCGATTACTATGAATTCTTCCCCGCCAAGTCGAGCTGCAAAATCTGAATCTCGAGTATGTTTAGTCAGCAATTTTCCGACATTGATAAGGATTTGATCGCCAATAGGGTGCCCATAGGTGTCATTGATTTTCTTAAAAAAATCAATGTCTATGAGGATTACACTACATAGCGAATAGTAACGAGACACTTCCTTTTGCTTCTGAACCAGAAACTGTATTGCAGCTCGTCGATTGGGCAACTTAGTGAGCTCATCTTGTTCAGCGATCTCTTTAAGTTGATGCACAAGGTCGTCGGTTTTGTTCGCTAAGTAACATATCGAGTTCTTTACAGGAAGCAGTTCTTCGAATACTTCATTTTCGAGCTCTGCGTGATATTCACCATGGGCTATTTTTTCACTCCAGTCAGAGATTGCCACAATGTTTGATAGAACCAGCTTCAACACTCGTTTATAGAAAATAATGATGAACAACGCCACTGCGATAATTAAAAAGCAGATGGTAATGTTTAATATTCTTTGAATGTATATCTTTGAATCTGTCTGCAATGTTAAGCGATGCTTTATATTTGAATCCAAGGTAAATATTTTTTCGGATAGCTCAAGTCTTTTATCTAGGTAGTATTTACCATTCATCATGGCTTTAGCGGCAAGCACATCGTTTGCATCATATCTTTTCAATATATTGTTTTCATAAGCGAATAAGAGATCATAGATATCTTTGATATCAAACAGTAAGGCTATTTCATAGTCATCAGCATTGAGGCTCTTGTAGTAGTCTATTGGCTGGTAGACGTTGCTTCTTTTTGGCTCGTAATTGATATTTGAGTCCAGTGCAGAAAAATAGTAGTGATATTCCTCAGTCCAAGAGCGTTTATGCATTCTCATATCAGCAATTTTATGAAATATTTTTTTGTACTTTTTGTCGCCGGTATAGATGTAAAGGCGAATAGCAGTGGTACTGTCATCCATCATTTTTTGCATTGACAGGGTTACGCGAGTCAACTCTTTCGCTTCAACTCGCGAATTCACATCTCTTCCTTCCAGATAGTAGTTGATATGTTGGATTGCGAAGACCAATGAAAGCGTAATGATGACCAACCAGTTTCCAGTTGAAATAGTTTGAGCAAAATTTCTTTTAGGCATGGGAAAGAGCCTTATTGGTTATATCAATTTCATTTATGATCAACTCAATTGGTTTCGCGACGGACAAGTTAAATCCTTGGATGCTACTATTTGGTAGATTGGAAATTGATTTGAGATGGTCGCTTGTTTCAACACCTTCTAATACGATATTTAATCCGGTTTCAGCTGCAAAGTTAATTGCCGATTTAGTGAAGTTATAATAATTTTTATTCTTGTCGATTTTGTTAATTATTTCTAAAGGAACTTTTATTTCATCAACAGGCAACTCACATACATATTTCAGTGATGATTGTCCAATGCCAACCGAACTAATAGAAAATTTAATACCAAGATCCCGTAGATCGTTCATAACAACAGAAATTGGCTCCATATCCTGAAAATCAATTTGCTTTGCGATATCGAAAATAATTTTGTTCGGTTCTATTTGATATTGTTTGATTAGATCGCGAATAAACTTTGTAAAGTTAACTTGCAGTAGCTCTGATGGCAGAATATTCACAGTCATAGTCACGTCCTTTAGCTTCTTCATATCTCTTAATGCTGTGCTGATAACGTGTGTTCCGATGCTGTTTAAAATGCCCTTCTTTTCGGCAAGTGTTATGAATTCATCAGGGGAGACATTGCCATACTTTTTGTTATTCCATCGAACTAATGCTTCCACACCAGAGATTCTGTTTGTACTCGTGCAAAATTGCGGCTGATAATGAACTTTCAACTCCGCATTTTGTATGGCGGACATAAGTTCGACTGACAAACCTAATTCTCTATTTCGAATGGTGTTAATTTCTGTATTGTAGTAAGTGTGATTTAACTTTCTTAGTCGTGCTATTTTTAACGCATATTCACCCTTGTCCAACACATCTTCAATCGAGTCAAAATTTACGTTTATCTCAGTAGTTGAACACTTAAATAATATTTTCGTAGCATTACCGCACAGAATGATGCTGTTTAGTTCATTGCTAATTTTTTTGGTTAAATTATTCATCTCTTCATTTGTCATTACTTTGGTAAATAAAACGAATCGGTCATAATCTATATGAAACAAACTGTGGTGTGTTAGATTCAGTTTTGTCAGGCAGCTATAGAATTCTTTCAGCATCGATACTCTACAGTTACAACCAGCCATGAGACTGTTTTGGTTTAAATTATCAATCTCGAATAAATGAACCTGATATTTGCTATTGTTTTTAAGAAGTTTTAGCTTCCTTATATAAGAGGTAAATGCTCGTTTGTTGAGCATGCCTGTTACTGGGTCTCTGCTGAGGTGATTATTTATATCTCTTAAGGCAACATCGATTTTGGTTTTTTCTTTTTTTACAATCTCATCATTTTTATTTATCTGTAACTCTATCCACAAATTAGAAACTGTCGCAATAAAAATAGAAAGTAAAATTAGAGTTATGTTTAGTATTAATATGTTTGATTTGTTCTGGTTAATTAATCTGTTTATCTTCTGAACAAAATCATCTGATTTAATTTTAATGCTTTTGCTAAGATATCCACTGCCTATAGTCATCTTCCATTCTGGTAAGTAGACCACATAGCTTTGTTTAATGTTTTCGTCATCCATGTCTAAGCTGTGAATGGGTTTGTTATCATAAATAACCCAATTCTCACCGGCTTCAATCGTATCTTTAATGATAGATATAATATGTTGATAATGGTTGTTATATTTTTTTATGCTCTCAACATCTTCATGAACAATTACATTCCATTCTTCATCTAAAGCGAAGATATATTCTTGACTGTTTTTATTATAATTATTTAATACCGACGTTGCATATTTTATTAAGTGTTCAGGTATTTCTCTAGAACTAATGTTATTTTCAGATTTTATCGATTCTAATATTCTTAAAACAAAGTTAATTTCATTCTGAAGTTGTTTTTGTTGAATGTTAGCATATTCATTTCTTATTATTTTATTCGATGGTTCTATGACTTTACTAGAAATATAAATGTAATTAATAAGTAGTGAGATAATGATTAGACCAACGAAAGAATATAGAATCTTCGTTATTCGGTCAGAATAAATGTTATTGCCCTGAGTTAAATTCATCGATTGGTTTCTCTAAATTTGTAGTTATGATTGGAACCAAGATCACGTAAATGTGACACTTTGATGACGCATGTTACACGTGACGGTTTAATTTTATGTCGGTGAATTCCGTATCGAATGTAGGAAAAATCTCTCTCGATTGGGGTTGTCTGTATGAACTCAGTTTTACAATTTAGTGTTTGGAGCTTAAAAGGGGCTTAGGGAAAGAAATGATTAAAGCGGAAACAGAGCAGCAACGTGATTTAAACGCCCAATTGATTGCATTTGAGCCTCAGCATTATTCATTACTGATTAAATGGATCGATTCAGACGAGTTGAATTACCTTTGGGGTGGACCTCAGTTTGAATACCCGCTAACGGTTGAGCAACTTGAAACGCACTATGGAGAACAGGCACCCACACCGTTTTTACTCGTGGTGAATGGCGAAATGGTGGGTTTTATTGAGCTGTTTAAAGTGTCGGATTGCGAACAAAGGTTGTGTCGAGTGTTTATTCACCCGACATGTCGCGGTAAAGGTTATGCTGTCACTATGCTCGAGCTAGCGATCAGCAAGGCCAAAATGGTTGATGGACCACAAACCCTCTCGCTCGCGGTTTTCGCGCACAATCATTCAGCGATTGCTTGCTATGAAAAACTGGGTTTTAAGCCTTATGAAACAGTCAGTGGCTTACGTTACTTCAAAGGTAAGAACTGGGACCTGATCAGAATGTCCCAGCAATTATGATGTGGGCTAAGTGACTCAAGAGCTTTAAATCTTGTCTGGTTTGTTGACCGATGCAGCCAACACCGAAGCCAGCAAAATCGACGCGCCCAACCATTGAACGTAGGTCAACGTTTCGTTTAACCACATCATTGAGAAGATGGCTCCGAATAGAGGTTCACTTCCCATCAGCAGTGACGCTTTCGTGGGTGATATTTTCCTTACCGCGTAGTTCTGCGCATAGAAAGCAAAAAGGGTACAAAACAGCACCAGAAAAGCCGTAATTAGCCAGAACTCTCTATCGTAAGGGATTTGGCTGGCGGGTGCTTTTGTGATTAAAGCACCGACTAAATAAGCACTAAATGCAACGACGAAGGCTTGGAAACAGGTTAACGCTGTATTGGTTATCTGCTTTTTGTCTGTGAGCTTTTTGGTCATGGTTACCATTAGAGCTCTCAGAGCTGCGGCAGTGAGAATGCAGAGATCACCACTGTTAAGTGAGATACCTAAATCTTGATGGTATGTCAGAAGCAACACACCGAGGGTACTGATCACCGAGAGTAATATCAGGCTTTGGCTTGGTTTGTTTTTGCTGAGCAGACTATCGACCAAGGCAGTAAATATCACATTCAAACTAATGAGGAAGGCAGCATTAGAAGCGGTTGTTTGAGATACACCGTAGACTTCAAAAAAGAATATCAGTGCCAAAATTGCGCCCGTTGGAAGCGCCACTTTCCAATCCTTGTTTTTGCCTTGCTTAAAATCTTTTGCGACTACAGGAAGAAGCAGAAGGAACGTGAGCCCAAATCGAATAGCAATAAATAAAGAGATAGTTGTAAAAGCGATGGCGCTTTTGGTTAATCCATAGCTGGTGCCCCACACAATCGCTACCATGAGTAGTAAAAGCTCAGGCATGGTCACCAATGAAATGCTTCTTTTAATCACTAAACTCGACACTGTGTTGTTCCTTTTCTGTACATCCAAATTGACTGGATCACTATCCACTAGTACGTTATTTGGAACAATAGAAGGATATGCAAAGGATTTTTGCACTATGGACACGAATAAGCTGATTACTTTGTTGCCTGAGATGGCGACATTTGTAGTGGTGATTGAAGAGGAAAGTTTTTCTAAAGCAGCAGAAAGGCTTGGCGTTGCTCCTTCCTCGGTGAGCCGATCTATCTCAAAACTGGAAAGCGCGCTGAACAAAAAGCTACTGGAGCGCACGACTCGCAACATGCGCCTAAGTAACTCTGGCGAGCAAATCTATAGTTTATGCGTTGATATGCTCAAATCAGCTCGTTTGGCGATAGATGCTGCATTTTCTACGCAAGATGAAGTGTCAGGAGAGATTCGAATCGCGGCTCCAAGAGCGTTTTCAAGCCAAGTGCTTTCACCGATTATTCTCGATTTTTTGCAGCAATACCCAAAAGTCACTGTGCATTTCATTGTTGAAGACCACTTTATCGATCCAGTCGGGCATGAAGTGGATATGATCATCCACATTACTGAAAAACCCGTTGAAGGCTTGGTCGCTAAAGTGCTGGGTTCGAACCGACTGGTGTTATGCGCCAGTGCTGAGTATCTATCCGCACATGGTTATCCTGCTGAACCTGAAGATCTGGTTAAACACCAATGTATTCGTTTGGGGGAATCTACATTTGACCGTAAGTGGGAGTTTCGCAAAGATCAGACAATCCGCACTGTGACTGTAGACGGTCGACTTGCAGTGAACCACACCCACATTCGTAAAGATGCAGTGTTGCGTGGAATGGGCATTTCAATATTTCCTGAGTTTTCTATTGCCAAACTTGTGCAGTCAGGCGCGGTGGTAGAGTTGTTTCCTGACTGGGAAATTTTGAGTCGTTATCAAGGGCAAATCATTGCTCAATACCCTCAATCGCGCTTTATTCCTAACCAGTTAAAAGTGTTAGTGGAGTATCTACAGAGTCGATTGAGTGTTGCAAAAACATAACTTTGTTAATCCGCTAGCTAAATGGTACGAGTTTCTTTCTCTACAGCAGTACAGTTCATTCTCTTTACTGTTAGGTGTTAGAATCGCGTTTTTCTTAAAGAAGTATTCCCATGAGCAGTGACCACTTTAAAGGCAAATACGAAGTCGAATTGAAATTTAGGCTCTCTTCGAAAGACAATTTTCTTCAGATACTCAAACGCCTGCCGCATGAAATCATGTTGGAAGACAATACAGAAAGTGACTGTTTTTTTGATACTCCGGATCATGTACTTCAAGCACAAAATAAAAGCTTATGCATTCGCACTATGGAGCCTTCTGGGATCAAGTTATGGATAGTCAAAGGCCCTGAAGCAGACCGATGTGAAGCGACCAATATTAGCGATGCCGACAGCGCTAAGAGTATGCTAGAAAACTTAGGTTATCGTGTCAGTATGCAAGCGACCAAAACCCGCAGTATTTACTTTGTCGATAACTTCCACATTACGGTTGATTCATTGGCAGGCATTGGTGAGTTCGCGGAATTTGCGATCATGACTGATGATGAAAGCAAGCTCGAAACTTATCGCCACGAGCTCTTGAAATTAGCCAGTCAGTTTGGTCTGTCAGAGGTCGATTTGGAGTTCAAATCGTACAAACAGATGTTTATAGATCTTCAGGCTGGTTCTTAAAATCTTTTTAAACCAACAGGTTCTAAAGTATCTGGCGAATGTCCGAAGAAATATCACTGATCATCTGTCTGGCACTTTCGTCTCGAAGCTGAACCAGATAGATGAACAGAAGATCGGTTATCACGTTCTGTGCACATCTTGATGCAATAGCCGAGCTGCGGTTTTCTACTTCATCGGCAATGGTATCGAAGGTTATATCTGCGATGCGTCGTAGCTTACTTTTATTGGCTGAGCTGATGTTGGGTGAACTAAGTGCAATCACTTTGGCGCCTTGTTCCTTGGCGGCTTCAGCGGCGACCAGAATTTCTTTGCGCTCTCCGGAAAAGGAAATCGCTATTTGAACATCTTTTTCTGTCAGGGTTCGAGCAACCGCAATTTGCACATGGCTGTCTTGTTCAGTTAAGGCTGTGATACCGAGCTTTAACAACTTATAGCCGAGATCTTTTGCCGTCAGCGCTGAACCTCCGATGCCGACGATTTGAACTGCGCGAGCCTCATTCAGCCATTGCGCAGCTTGATTACAGGCATCAAAAGAGAGTGCATTGGTGGTCTGAATCATTGCTTCGGTTTTTGATTTAATCAGTTTCTGGGCAATTACCGCCAGTGGATCGTCAGCAAATATTCCGCTATGCAATGGTGTAGCTGATATCGCCTGTTTGCGACCGATTTCTTCCGACAACGCGAGCTTAAATTCGCTATATCCTTTAAAGCCTATTTTCTGAGTGAATTTGACGATAGTCGACTGGCTCACTTGCGCTTCTTGTGCCAGTTCCTGACTGGTCATGTACGCCGCTTTTGCTGCATTTTCGATGACCCAATCGGCGACAAGGCGACCACTTTGTGAAAGTTGACTGCGTCTAGCGATAATTTTATTGGTTACAGACATAACGAAAACTCAATTATTTTGAATAAATTATTCCAAATTGGAAATAATAACTACTGATTGTACCTTAATGTTTTTATTTGATTATTTTCTTAGTTATTCAATGTGTATGACTCTTTTGCCACAAATTATTCCACAGTTTTGCTGGTTAAAGAATAACCTTAACTGTGATTTTTGTCACCTTAAAGGAATATTTTATTCCATAGAATCCCCCTCAGATAATCCCATCGAGTAATGCCTAATGAAAATTGATTTAAGTCGATTGACTACTGAAAGCCGTAATCCAGCAAGTGCTGAGATTGATACCCTTTCAACCACTGACATGCTGAAAGTGATCAACCAAGAAGACCAAAAAGTTGCGTTGGCAGTAGAAGCGGTACTTCCGCAGATTGCTCAAGCTGTGGATGCGATTACCGCGGCATTTGCACAAGGTGGCAGACTGATTTACATGGGTGCGGGTACTTCAGGTCGCTTGGGCATTCTAGATGCGAGTGAGTGTCCTCCAACTTATGGCACTTCTCCGGATATGGTTGTCGGTCTGATTGCTGGCGGTCATCAAGCGATTCTCAAAGCAGTAGAAAACGCAGAAGACAACCGAGAATTGGCACAAAGCGATTTAAAAGCGCTGAACTTAACTAATAAAGATGTGGTGGTGGGTATCGCAGCAAGTGGTCGCACCCCTTATGTGTTGGGTGGTTTAGAGTACGCGACACAAGTGGGTGCAACGACGGTATCTGTGGCGTGCAACCCTGTTTGTGCAATGGCTGACGCGGCGCAAATTGCGATTCTGCCAATTGTTGGTGCGGAAGTGGTGACGGGTTCGTCGCGCATGAAGGCGGGTACAGCACAAAAGCTGGTACTGAACATGCTGACAACAGGCGCGATGATTCGCAGCGGTAAAGTGTTTGGCAACCTGATGGTGGATGTGGAAGCAACCAACGCCAAGCTTATCCAACGCCAAACCAACATTGTGGTGGAAGCGACAGGCGCATCAAGTGAAGAAGCGGAACAAGCACTTAACGAATGTGGTCGTCACTGCAAAACCGCCATTCTAATGATTCTTTCAGGACTGGATGCTAAACAGGCAACAGCCAAACTTCAGCAGCACAAGGGTTTTATTCGCGCTGCACTTAACGATAAATAATTTCTCTGCTGATTAAGGACACTTTTATGGCAAAGATTACCGAAACAATGATATCGCAGATTCTCTCTGCGGTGGGTGGTAGCAGTAATGTCAGCAAATGCGGCAACTGTATGACCCGTCTTCGTTTAACTCTGGCGAATAACTCAGTGGCAGAGCAAGCGACGATCAAACAAATTCCTGGCGTATTAGGCGTGGTGGAAAGTGATGAGCAGTTCCAAATCATCCTTGGCCCGGGTAAAGCACAGCAAGCAGCCGATTTGATGAACCAGCTCATCGACAGTTTAACCTCTGGCGGTGAAGCGCCTGCACATCAAGATTTATCTTCGATTGCCGCAGAGCAGAAGAAGCAGGTAAAAAGTAAACAAACCAGTTCAGTGCAACGTTTTCTCAGCAAATTTGCGACTATTTTTACTCCGCTGATCCCTGGTTTTATCGCTGCGGGTTTACTGCTTGGCTTTGCGACTTTGTTAGAGCAAATCTTCGTTATCGGTCAAGAGCCCAGCCAGTTTATGGTTGACTTGATTGCCTACATGAAGGTGTTCGGTAAAGGTCTGTTTGCCTTCCTAAGTATTCTGATTGGTTACAACGCTCAGCAGGCATTTGGTGGCTCAGGCGTTAACGGTGCGATCCTCGCTTCACTGTTTGTGCTTGGTTATAACCCAGAAGCGACTTCTGGCATTTATTCCGGTATGAGTGAGTTCTTCGGTTACACCATTGATCCGCGCGGTAACATCATCGGTGTTTTGCTTGCTGCAATTATTGGTGCGCAGGTTGAACGTAGAGTCCGTCGTTTTATGCCAGATTCGTTGGATATGATCCTTACCTCGGTGTTCACACTGCTTATCATGGGTGTGGTAACTTACGTTGTCATTATGCCTATTGGTGGCGAGCTGTTTAAGGGCATGTCTTGGTTATTCCTGAATCTGAATGACAACCCTATTGGCGCGGCAATTTTGGCAGGTCTGTTCCTGATTTCAGTGGTGTTCGGTATTCACCAAGGCTTTGTGCCTGTCTATTTTGCATTAATGGAAGCTCAGGGCTTTAACTCTCTGTTCCCGATTCTTGCAATGGCGGGTGGCGGTCAGGTCGGTGCGGCATTGGCTCTGTATGTGAAAGCGAAGAAAGAAGCAGTACTGCGTACCCAGATTAAAGGTGCGATTATTCCGGGTATCTTGGGTATCGGTGAACCGTTGATTTACGGTGTGACACTGCCTCGCGTGAAACCGTTCGTGACGGCGTGTATTGGTGGTGCAGCTGGTGGCTTCTTTATCGGTCTGGTCTCTTACCTAGGATTACCAGTGGGCTTGAACACAGTATTTGGTCCATCGGGTATTGTTGCGATTCCTCTAATGACCTCTCACCACGGTATTTTCACCGGCATGATGGTGTTCGTTACAGGTTTGGTTATCTCTTACATTGTCGGCTTCCTGAGCACTTACTTCTTCGGCAGCAAAGACATCGATTTAAGCTGATTCATTCACCCCTATAGGAATGAAATAGCGGCGCCTTTGAGAAATCAGAGGCGCTTTTTTTATTCCGGTTTATCGCTTGCACGTTTGTGGAATGCTGTTCATTATGGTGATCTAGATCAATTTATGCAGCTCATCTTTTTCGGCTCAATTTTCATTTTCTCAACATCGGTGTTTTACATGGAAGTACAGAAAACAAACTCGAATCATCTTACGGCGACAGGGCTGATTTTATTGGTAGCGGGGCAGTTGATGCCTCAAATGGATTTCTCGATAGTGAATGTGGCATTGGATTCTATCAGTGTGTCACTCGACGCCAACAAAACACAGCTAGGTCTGCTGGTTTCTCTTTATGGTTTGGCGTTTGCTATCAGCTTGGCAATGAGTGGACGCATGGGTGATCGATACGGTCGCAAAAAACTGTTTATGTATGGCATTGCCAGTTTTGCTGTAGCCTCGTTTCTTTGTGGACTAGCGCCTAATATTCATATGTTGATTGCTGCGCGCGTATTACAGGGCATTGCCGCAGCGATGCTGATGCCGCAAATATTGGCGACCATACATGTGACTTTGCAGGGTGAACGACACTCTAAAGCTATCGGTATTTATGGCTCGGTTGGTGGGCTTTCATTCATCATTGGGCAGATATTTGGTGGTTGGCTTATCTCAACCAACCTGTTTGATTTGGGATGGCGCAGCGTTTTTTACATCAACTTGCCGTTGTGCGCCCTGATTCTTTATTTTGGTCAGAAGTGGATTCCTGAGACCAAAGAAGTGAGCAGTTTAAATCTGGATTGGATTGGTACTGTATTGCTCGCCATCATAGTGACGCTTATTCTGGTGTCCATTTCAGCAGGACCGGATTTTGGTTGGAACTGGTGGGTGTGGTCGCTGCTTATTCTAGCGTTACCACTGATGCTGCTGTTATGGAAAGTCGAAGGGGATAAAGAAGCGAAGCAACAGACGCCTTTGATTCCGCCATCATTGCTTAAACGCCCAACCGTGATTCTTGGTTGCGGCAGTTTGATGCTTCAGGTTGCGTCCTATGGCGGTTACATGTTTGTTGTGGCGCTTACGCTACAGTCTGGCTTTCATATGACTTCATTAGAGTCTGGAAATGCTTTTGTCGGCTTGGGTATCTCTTATTTTGTTGGTTCTCTATACGCAGGAAAACTGGCGAAGTGGTTTACTCATTACGGCTTTACCGGCGTGATTTTGTGTGGCTCGCTGATGAACCTATTTGGATATAGCTATCTGTATGCGGTGATTAGTGACAACGCTGAGTATCTTACTCCTTGGACTATGCTCGCTCCGATGCTGATTATTGGTGTCGGAAATGCGTTTGCCGTAAACAGCTCACTTCGAATTGGTCTTTCGGATATTCCTCAGCAATACGCTGGCGTAGGTAGCGCGTTTATGACGACCTTGCAGCAAACCTCCATCGCCTTGGGTACTGCACTCTGCGCTGCATTTTTTATCCAAAACCTGAATGCGGAAGATGTATTCCATCTCGCTTCATTGAAAGCAGGTTTAGCAACTATTGCCGTGTTTATCTCAGGTTTATTTGTGATTCATGCTCTGAGAGCGATGAAGATCCGTAAGCAATTGAGCGAAGCCAGCTCGCATTTGAGTTGATTTTCATAACCATGAACTAACATCTTTACAGTGTAAAAAGGTGTTCAGAGGATAAAAAAAGAAGCGGCTTATGCCGCTT